>JBGPFS010000010.1:0-27596 GCA_041483455.1 Candidatus Limnocylindria bacterium
AGGAGGACATAGGCCGTGCCCGGCGACTGGATGCCCTGGTAAGTGCCGATGATCCCCGAGGCGGACATCGTGGCGATGAGCGGCTCGGTCTCGAACCACTGGCGCAGGAAGTCGGTGGCGCTCATCGTCATCAGCTGGATGAAGACCGCCTGCTGCTTCTCGGGCAGCTTCTGGAACGAGCGGAGGAGCCCGCTGAGCGGCCCGAACTGGCGCGGGTCGAGGCCGGTCAGGTCGGGCGGCACCATCGACAGGATCGGCTTGATGAAGCGGGCCATCTCGACCATGAGCTGGCCGTATTCCTCGTACGCGTCGGCGTCCGAGAGCGACCAGCGGCGCAGCTCGCGGATCGTCCGGCCGTGGTCGTTGACCCGCCAGAGGTAGTCGTCCTTGAGCGGCGTGAACGTGCCGTCGAGCGGCAGGATGTCGAGGCCGTGGGCCGGCAGGTCCAGCTCGCGGATGATCTCGGGGCGGAGCAGGCTGACGACGTAGCTGGCGACGCTGAACCGGAAGCCCGGGAAGATCTCCTCGGTCACCGCCGCGCCGCCCAGGACGTGGCGCTTCTCGAGGACCAGGGTCTTCAGCCCGGCCCGGGCCAGGTAGGCGGCGCTGACGAGGCCGTTGTGGCCCCCGCCGATGATCACCGCGTCGTAGGACTGGGCCAAGGCGGGCGCCCTCCGCGACTATCCAGACTGCATAGGATTCATGCAAGTCTAGCTGAGCGACGAGCGCCCGTGCGGGTCGTGCCGGGACGCGGCTGCGCCGTCTTCCGCGCGGTCATCCAGCCTGCATACGATTCCTGCATACTTGGCCGCGACGGCGGCAGCGGGCCGCGACGACGACGGCCACCGGTGACGGCGGCCCCGTCCACCGGCCAGAGCCGCGCCAGCGGAGGAGCACACCCTTGAGCGTCGGGACCGCGTTCCACACCCGGACCGCCCCGGTGAACCGGAAGATGCAGTGGCGCGAGTGGTCGGGCTACTTCGCCGCCAGCGTCTACGCCGACTTCCACGACATCGAGTACAACGCGATCCGCGAGCAGGCGGCGCTCATCGATGTCAGCCCGCTCTACAAGTACGAGGTCCGCGGGCGCGACGCGCTCCGGCTGGTCGACCGCGTCATCACCCGTGACGCGACCAAGCTGGCGATCGGCCAGGTCTACTACACGCCCTGGTGCGACGAGGACGGCAAGGTCGTCGACGACGGCACGGTCCACCGGCTCGACGAGACGACCTATCGCTGGACGGCCGCCGACCCGCAGTACCGCTGGCTCCGCCTCAACGCCGCGGGTCTCGACGTCGAGATCGCCGACGTCAGCGAGTCGCTCGCCGCGCTCGCCCTCCAGGGGCCGTGGAGCCGCGCCATCCTCGAGGCCGCCACCGGCGAAGGCTTCGCCGACCTGCGCTACTTCCGGCGCCGCACCTCGAAGGTCGGCAGGGTCGCGATCGACGTGAGCCGGACCGGCTACACGGGCGACCTGGGCTACGAGCTCTGGATCCCCGCCCCGGGGGCGGTCAAGGTCTGGGACGCGCTCATGACCGCGGGCAAGCCCTACGGCATCCGTCCGGCCGGGATGGTCGCCCTCGACGTCGTCCGGCTCGAGGCGGGCCTCATCCTCCTCGAGGTCGACTACACGAGCTCCCGCCACGCGATGAACGCCGAGCAGGCCTACTCGCCGTTCGAGATCGGACTGGGCAAGCTGGTCGATCTCGGCAAGGCCGACTTCGTCGGGAAGCGGGCGCTGGCCCGCGAGACGGCGGCCGGCGGTCCGGCCCGCCGATTGGTGGGCCTCGACCTCGGCTGGGACGATATCGCCGCCCTGTACGACATCCAGGGCCTGCCACCGGTGGCTCCAGCGGCGGTCGAGCGCTCCCCGATCCCGGCCTTCGACCTGGCCGGTCGCCAGATCGGCCGGGTGACGAGCCACGGCTGGAGCCCGCTCCTCAAGAAGCCCATCGCGCTCGCCTCCGTCCCGCCCAGCCACGAGCGACCCGGCACCAAGCTCCAGGTGGAGTGGACGGTCGAGGCGAAGCGGGGCCGGGTGGGCGCGACCGTCACCGCGACCCCGTTCCTGGACCTACCCCGCAAGCGCGCCTAGGCCGGAGCATCGACGGCCGCGGATCTCCGCCGCCACAGGGAGCCACCCATGACCGACTACGCCGCGCTCGTCCGCCACGCCGAGGAGCGGATGCCCGCCTGGACCGAGGAGCTGGCCGAGTTCTGCCGGTTCCGCTCCGAGCAGGGCGACGCCGAGGGACTGGCCGGGGCCGCCGACTGGATCGCCGAGCGACTCCGTCGGCTCGGGGCGACGGTCGACGTCGTGCGGCTCCCGGACCGGCCGGAGGTCCCGCCGCTGGTCGTCGGGGAGATCGGCGACGGGCCGAGGACCCTCAGCTGCGTCCAGCACTACGACGTCCAGCCGGCCGTGCCGCTCGAGCTGTGGACGACGCCCCCATATGAGCCGGCGATCCGCGACGGTCGGCTCTACGGGCGCGGCGCGACCGACAACAAGGGCGAGCTGCTGCCCCGGATCTGGGCCATCGAGGCCTACCTCGCCACGATCGGCCCGCTCCCCTGCCGGGTCCGCTTCCTGGTCGAGGGCGAGGAGGAGTACGGCAGCGAACACCTCGACTCGCTGCTCGACCAGCGGCCGGGGATCCGGGCGGTCGAGGGCGCGCTCATCGAGGGCGGCGGGGTCGACCTCAGCGGCCGGCCGGAGATCGTCGGCGGCGTCCGCGGGATCGTCGTCCTCGAGCTCGTGTGCCGGACGATCGCCTACGACGCCCACTCGAGCCTGGCGACGATCCTCCCGAGCGCGCCGGTCCGGCTCGCCCAGGCCCTCTCCGGCATGTACACGGCCGACGGTCGGCCGGCCGTCCCCGGCCTCGAGGCCGGGATCGCCCCGCCGACGGCCGCCCAGCTCGCGATCGTCGATGCGATCCCGCTCGACCTCCTCGACGAGATGCGCCAGGAGTACCGGGTCGAGCGGCTCGTCGGCGGGCTCGACGGGGTCGCCGCCATCCGGGCGATGACGTTCGCGCCCACGCTCAACATCCAGGGCCTCTGGTCCGGCTTCATCGGGCCCGGCGACAAGACGATCACGCCCGCCGAGGCCCACGCCCGGCTCGACATCCGGATCGTCCCCGACCAGCAGCCGGGCGCGATCGTCGAAGCGCTACGGGCCCACCTCGACCGACTCGGCTTCAGCGACATCGAGATCATCGGCGAGGAGGGCGAACCCGCCTACTGGACCCGAGCCGACGACCCGATGCTCGACGCCGCCGCCCGGGTCTCGGAGGCGGTCTTCGGGCTGCCCTCCGTCCGCTACGTCTCGATGCCGGGCGTCGCCCCGATGTGGCAGGTCTGCGGCCGCGACCGGATCCCGATGACGAGCCTGGGCGGAGGCACGAGCGACGCCCGGGCCCATGCTCCTGACGAGAACGTCCGGCTCGACTACGCTGCGAAGGCGGTCGAGGTGACCGCCCGCTTCCTCGACGAGTTCGCCGAGCTCGGGCAGGCCACCCGGCCCGTGAGGTGATGAGAATGCCGCTGATGCCGCCCCGCCAGACCCCCGACCGTCGCCCCATGGTCAGGGCCGTCGTCGTCAACCACGATCCGGAGCTCGCCGGGCAGCAGACCGAGGTGCTGCGGGCCGCCGGTTACCTGGTCGAGTCGTGCGGAGGCCCCCAGCAGGAGCCGTGTCCGGTCCTCGACAGCCTTCCGTGCCCGCTGGTCGATCGCGCCGACGTGCTCGTCTATGACGCCTGGATCGCCGGCACCAGCGATGGCGGCAGGCGACTGATCGCCGATCTCCGCGAGACGTACGCCGATCTGCCGGTCGTGCTCACCTCGGTCGACCGGCGCCTCGACTGGATCGAGACCGAAGGCCCGCACCGCGTCACGCCGCTGGTCGGCAAGCCGACGCCGGAGGAGCTGCTGGCAGCCGTGGAGGCCGCCCTCGCGGACCAGGGGATGGCCGTCTGACGCAGGGGGGCCATCGGCTCTCGGGGCCGCGGCCTCGAATGCCCGGCTGATCGCCGGACGGCGTTCGCTCAGCGGAGCCGGCGGTCGGCGAACGCCTCGAGCCGCTCCATGGCCTGGGGCAGGTCCGTCCGGCCGAACCCGATCCGGAAGTGGTTGCCCGGATGGCCGAAGCGGGAGCCGGGCAGGAGCAGGACGCCCTCCGCCTCGACGAGCTCCGCGGCGAAGTCGTCGATCGAGACGCCCGGAGCGACGAGCCGCGGGAAGCCGACCGAACCGGCCCGCGGACGGACCCACCGGAACGCCTCCGACCGGGCGGCGAAGAAGCGGTCGAGGAGCGCCAGGTTCGCGTCGACGATGGCGCGGCTCCGGGCCAGCACCGTCTCGCGGGCTCGCAGCGCGATGATGGCGAGGACCTCGGCCGGGACCGAGCTGCAGATCGTGGTGTAGTCCTTGAAGGCCGCGGCCCGCTCGAGGAGCGCCCGATCGCGGGTCGCCAGCCAGCCGATCCGCAGGCCGGCCAGGGCGAACGACTTCGACAGCACGCCCACGCTCACGCCCCGCGCCAGGCTGTCGGCGCCGGCGGGCAGGCTGTCGGCGAGGTCGAACTCGAGGAACCGGTAGACCTCGTCGGCGAGGAGGTGGATGCCGGCCTCCTCGCAGACCGCCACGAGCGCCCGCCACTCGGCGTGGCTGGGCAGCATGCCGGTCGGGTTATGGGGCGCGTTGACGACGACGAGCCTGGTCTCCGGCCGGATCGCCGCCCGGAGCCGGTCCACGTCGAGCCCCCAGCCGTCGGCCTCGCGCAGCTCGTGGAGGGTGACCTCCGCCCCGGCCGCCCGGGCCACCTCGTACAGGCTCTGGTAGCCCGGCCAGGTGACGATCGCATGGTCGCCCGGACCGAGGAGCACGTTCAGGAAGCAGAAGATCGCCTCCTCCGCGCCGGCGAAGACGAGGACGTCGTCGGGCTCGATCCGCTCGTAGAGACTCGCGATCTCGCGCCGGAGGAGCGGGTGGCCGGTCGATTCACCGTAGCCGAGCCGGAGGCCGGCCCACAGGGCCCGGGTCTCATCGTCGGCCAGGGCGAGCAGGTCCGCCATCGCCCAGCCTTCGACGTCCGAGGCGCACAGGAGGTGCCGGACGGCGAACTCCCAGCGGGCGAAGTAGCGCTCGAGCGCGAAGTCGGCGATCCGCATGACCAGATGGTGTCAGACCGCGGGGTCGGGCGCGCGGCGGGACCGCGAACCGAGCGCGTGGCACCTCCGCGGGGGCGGGGCCGGCCGCCCTATCGCTCGATGAGGAAGAGGGCGCCCGCGAGATCGGTGAAGGTCGCCTGGTCGAGGCCCGTCGAGGTCAGCCGCCAGCTCGGCTGCTCGCCCGACGCGACGATCGCGGCGTAGCCGCCGCCGTCGGTCGCGATCAGGTGGCCGTCCATCCCGCCGACGGTGACCGGGCCGGCCGCGGTACCGCTCGGCACGCAGCCGGTCGCGACCGTGCAGTACGAGCCCTCGTCCAGGGTCAGGCGCGCGTCATCCGCCTTTCGCCGGTACTGGATCGAGAGCGTCCCGCCGTTCCCGAGATGGAACGTGCCGCTGACCACCGACCAGCCGCTCGGCAGGACGACGCAGTAGACCGGCCAGTCGACGGCATCGGCGAACGAGCCGAAGAAGCCCTTGGTGTCCGCCGAACCGAAGCACGCCGCGACGGCGGCGTCGCCCGATGAGGCTGGGGTCGGCAGGGGCGACTCCCCGGGCGACGATCCGGGCGTCGTCGAGGGCGATCCGAGCGGCACCGCCGTCGGCGCGGGACTGACGGTCGGGGTCGGGCCGCCGGAGGCGCTCGCCGGTGGCGAGGAGGCGCCTTCGCTCGGGCCCTGGGTCACGGGGCTGGTCGTGCCGAGGCCGCAGGCCGAAGCCACGACCGCCGCGAGGACGGCCGCGACGAGGGCGGCCGAAGCCGGCCTCGAGGGGGTATGGAGGGCTCGGGCGATCCCTGACGCCACGGCGCGCGCTCGCGTCACGGGGAGAGCCTAGCCCCGCGCGGTGCGGACGGTCAACGAGGGGCTCGGGAGACCGGTCTGCGGCACCGAGACGACCGATCCGGTGGACGGGATGAACGCCCGTCCCACGAGGTCCGGATCGACCCCGAAGACGTCGCGGATCCGCCGGTCGTCGAGGACCTCGGACGGCGGGCCGTCGGCGACGACCCGGCCGCCGTCGACGATGACGAGCCGCGGGAAGAAGTGGCAGGCCAGCGAAAGGTCGTGGAGGACCGCCAGGATCGTGGTCCCGTCGCGCTCGTTGAGGTCGGCCAGGAGCTCCATCGTGCCGACCTGGTGGCGCAGGTCGA
This sequence comes from Candidatus Limnocylindria bacterium, assembly GCA_041483455.1. Lineage (GTDB taxonomy): Bacteria > Chloroflexota > Limnocylindria > Limnocylindrales > CSP1-4 > JBGPFS01. The sequence goes on from JBGPFS010000010.1 coordinate 6,328, forward strand.
GATGGATCGTCGGCTCGTCGAGGAGGAGCACCGGCGCCTCCTGGGCCACGGCCACGGCCAGCAGCACGAGCTGCCGTTCGCCGAGCGAGAGCTCGCGCGCATCTCGCCCGAGCAGGTGCCCGATCCCCACCCGCTCGATCGCGCCCGCGACCGCCGCCCGGTCGCCCGGTCGCTGGCCACGGAACGGATCCTCGTGCGGCAGCCGGCCGAGGCCCACGACCTCCTCGACCCTGGCCGCGAACGGCAGGGTCACGGCCTGCGGCACGACCGCCAGCCGGCGGGCGATGGCCAGCCGGTCGAGGCGCTCGACGAGGTCGCCGGCGAGCCGGACGCTCCCCTCGCTCGGCCGAAGGATCCCGGCGATCACCCGCAGGAGGCTCGACTTCCCCGCCCCGTTCGGCCCGACGATCGCGATCCGCTCTCCGGGTTCGACGGCCAGGTCGACCTCGCGCAGGACCGGCCGCTCGCGGTAGGCGGCGGTCACGCCGGTCAGCTCGACGATCGGGCGGAGCGCCCCGCTCGCGCCGGCCGCCCAGATCGGCGCCCGATCCGGGCCGCTCACAGCTCGTACCCGGTCCGGGCCCGGCGCAGGAGGGCGAGGAAGAACGGCGCCCCGATCACCGCCGTCACCACGCCGACCGGGATCTCGCCGAGGAGCCGGGCGATCAGGTCGGCGCCGACCATCAGGCTCGCGCCCAGGAGCGCGGAGAGCGGCAGGACCCGCCGGGCGTTCGGTCCGACCACGAGCCTCACGAGGTGCGGCACGACGAGCCCGACGAACCCGACCAGCCCGCTGATCGAGACCGCGGCGGCGGTGACGAGCGAGGCGAGGCCCAGCAGGATCCGCCGCTCGCGCCGGACGTCGACGCCAAGGTGGGCGGCCGATTCCTCGCCCAGCAGGAAGCCGTTGATCGAGCGGGCGCGGGCCAGGATCGCGGCCGAGCCGCCGAGGATGAGCGGGCCGGCCACGGCCAGTCGGAGCCACGAGCTGCCGTCGAACCCGCCGAGCAGGTAGGCGAAGATCTGGCGGAGGTTCGTCCCCGACAGGTACATCGTCATGGCCAGCCCGGCGGCGAGGAGCGAGCCGACCGCGTAGCCGGTCAGCAGGAGGCCGGTGAGGGGCGCGAGCGGCCCCGTGCGGCTCAGGTTGTAGACCAGCGCCACCGCGGCCAGCGCTCCGACGAACGCGAAGACCTGGACGAGTCCGAACTCGAGGACGGCCACCCGGACCGGGATGATGACCGCGACCGCCGCCCCGAGCGCGGCCCCGGACGCGGTCCCGAGCACGTACGGATCCGCGAGCGGGTTGCGCAGGAGCCCCTGGAAGGCCGCCCCGGCGACCGCCAGCCCGACCCCCACGACCATCGCACTCAGCACCCGCGGCAGCCGGATGTCGACCACGATCGTCTCCGCCGCGGGCGACCAGGTGACGGGCAGGCCCAGGCCCAGGAGGCGATGAGCGAGGATCGCGACCGTGTCGAGGGGCGAGATCGCCACGGTCCCGAAGGCGACCCCCAGGACGAGCGCAGCCACGACCGCTCCGAACCCGGCGACCGCCAGGCGGCCCGGCCGGCCCCGCGCACGCTCGAGCCAGCTCGTCCGGACGAGCGGCGTGCGCAGGACCTCGCCCCGGGCGGTCATCGGCTCACGGGGCCGCCGGCAGGACCAGGTCGGGGTGGATCGCCAGGGCGAGGTCGCGCAGACCCTCGACCAGGCGTGGGCCCGGGCGGGTGACGAGGGTGTCGTTGGCCGGCCGGATCGCTCCCGTCTTGACGGCCGTCATCCCGCCCCAGCCGGGCCGGGCCTTCACGATCTCGGGGGTCGTGCCGTAGGCGGCATCGCCGAGCACGATCACCTCGGGGTCCGCGCTGACCAGCGTCTCGAGCGGGAAGCTGAAGATCGCCGGGTCGGTCGTGGTGATCGGCTGGCCCCCGGCCAGGGCGATCTCGGCCGCCACGAACGAGCCCTTGGCCGGGCCGTAGATCTCCTTCGTCGCGTCGAGCTCGTAGAAGGTCCGCGGGTGCGGGAGCGCGGCCGTGGCGGCCGACAGCTGGTCGATCCCGGCCTGCATCCGGGCGGTCAGGCCGCGGGCGGCCGGACCGTCGCCCACCGCGTCGCCGACCAGCTCGATGTCCTTGAGGATGCCCGGCAGGTCCGGCGCGTAGACGACAAGCACCGGCACACCCAGCGAGCGGAGCTTGGCCAGCAGCTCGGGCGGGTTGAAGCCGTTCCCGCCCGCGATCACGAGGTCGGCGCCCAGGCCGACGATCTTCTCGACGTCGACCTTGCCGAACGAGGCGACGTGCGGGAGCTTCGTCGCCGCGGCGGGGTAGTCGTCCGCCTCGCCGGTCGCGACGACCCGGTCCCCCGCGCCGATCGCGAAGAGGGTCTCGGTCGTGGCCGGGGTGATCGAGACGATCTTCGTCGGGGCCGCCTTCAGGACGACCTGGTTCTGCTCGTCGTCGGTCAGCGTGAGCGGGAACGTGGCGGCCGGGGCGAGCGTGGGGCTCGGCGTCGCGGCCGGGATCGGCGTCGCGGTGGCGGCCGGAGCCACCGACCCGGTCGCGCCCGGCGGGATCGAGGCGGGAGTCGAGGCGACCCCGCTCGTGCAGGCGCCGACCACGAGCGCGACGAGGAGCCCCAGGAGCCTGGGCACCCACGGGCCGGCGAACGGCCGCGGGCGTCGGGCGACCGGGCGGGACCTGCGACGGGAGACCCGGGCGGGCGCGGAATCGAAGGACCCCTCCAGGGGGTCGGTCGGAGGGGTCGCGGAGCGGTTCATGGGATGCCTTCCCTCTCTCTCGAAGGGGTTCGAGCATGGACCGAGGGTCGGCGACCGGACTTGCGCGGCTGGCCCGGGAGACCCGGGACACCGCGACCACCGTAGCGGGACTGTGCCGGATTCTCACCGGCTTCGCGACTCGACGGCCGATATGCGGTTGACCTGCCGAGAGTACCACTTCGCGGCCGGCCGTCGGCGTCCGTCGGGGCAGCCGGACGGGCGGCGCCGCGCGGCGGGGACGCGGCTGGTAAGGCGCGGTGAAGGGCCCCCGTCGAGACTGGTCGCCTCGCCCTCTTCCCGCCGGCCATCGACCCCGCCGGAGGAGGCCACGCACCCGATGTCCCGGCCGATCCGAACGAGACCGCCGATCCACCTCCCATCCCGGCCCGTCGCATCCGCCCTCCTCGCCGCCGCGCTCCTGTCCGCCACGATCCTCCCGTCGGGCGCCCGGGCCAGCTACCAGGCGAGCGTCGATTCGAACAAGACCGCCTTCTCGTCCCTGTGCATCGGCTGGGACGACCCGCACCCGGCCCGGATGCTGGCGCTCGCGGTCAGCGGCTTCAAGGCGCTCGGCTACGACGTCTCGTCGTACAGCGGCACCGCCTTCACCCGCGCCGGGGTCCTGAGTCGAACGTTCCTCGACTGGGGGTTCTACGTCCACAGCCATGGCGACTTCTACTGGAACCCCACGGATCAGCGGCGCTACACCGGCTTCCGGGACGACGGGGGCAAGTGCGTCCAGTCGATCGTCTACTCGAAGGACATCGCCGCCAGGCGCCTCGGTCGCCAGTCGAACCTCGTCCTGATCTCGACCTGCGACGGGGCGACCCAGGGCACGACGATGCCGGGCGCGTTCGCGATCGAGAAGGTCAAGGCCGGCACGCTGAGCTGGAACGGCCCCGAGTTCTACATCGGCTACGTGGGCACGGCCTACGACAACGACGAGGAGACGTTCGAGACCGCCTTCTGGGATGCACTGGTGCGCGGCTCCGGGGCCGGGCGCGCCTTCGAGCTGGGGCTCCTCGGGTACTTCACCCACCCGTTCGACGCCGACTGGTGGGGCAGCTACATCTGGATGGGAAGGGCCGGGCCGGGCACGGTCTGCCGGTCATGTCTGTGAGGAGGCGAGCGATGACGACGGATCACATCGACGGTCTGGCACGGCCACGGCTACGCGCGCGTCGGCCGACGGCGGCGATCGCGGGCCTGGTCGCGGGCTGCGCGCTCATCAGCGGGGCCGTCATCGGGGGGGCGGTCAGCGCCGACGCCGGGTGGGTCCCGGGACAGCCCGCCACCCAGCTGAGCCATCCGGAACCGTCGGCCGCGGCCGCGGCGACGAAGGCCGCGGACGAGATCGCCCGTCGGCTCGGCCTGGACCTCGGGGTTCGACGGTCGGTCGAGCGGGTGCTCGACCGACGCGGCCAGCGGACGTACGACGAGGTGACGGGCCTCGACCTCCGCGGGCGCGCCACGTCCGTCGTCCGGCTCGGCGTCGAGGGCCGCGTGATCGCGGCCCTCCGGCTCGGGTGGGCGACGACCGTGGGCGCGGAGCTCCCCGGGGGACCGCCGGTCGTCGAACGGGCCGTCGCGGCGGCGGGTGCTGCCGGCATCACGCCGAGCGGCCGCCTGACGGTCGCGCGTGGCGCGAACGACTGGATCGTGAGCTGGCAACGTGTCGTGGCCGACATCCCGGTCCCCGCCGACGGCCTGACGGTCCGGCTCCTGCCGGACGGGACGTTCCATTCGCTCGCGCTCTCGGAACACCCGCTCGCGGGGCGACCCGCCGGGGTCATCGACCCGGGGACGGCGACCGCCGGGGCCACGGAGCGCCTCCAGACGTGGTTCCGCGAGCGCGCGACGTCGTTCCGCCTTGCGGTGCCGGAATTGGCCTGGACGGCGCCGAACGACACGTTCAGCCCCGGTCGGACCGTGGGTCCGGAGGCCGTGCTCAGGCTGAGCTGGGTCGTCCGGGCGACCGCCACGGGCACGCTCCGGGATGACCTCCGCGAGCTCGAGCTGGACTTCGATGCGGGCGACGGTCGCCTGCTCGGCGGCGACGTGGTCCGATGACGTCACTCCGCTCCGGGCGCGCCATCGCGCTCGGAGCGGCCCTCCTCCTGGCCGGCGGCTGGCTCGCCCTGAGGGCACCCTCGGGTGACCCGTCACCGGCGGGTCCGTCCGGGCCGCGGTCGGGCTCGATCGCCTCACCAGCCGACCCGTCCGAGACCGCCCCGTCGCCCGCCCCCTCCCTCTCCGAGGCCGGCCGGAGTCTCCCGCTCGCCGGGCTGGTCACCCTCGCCGGACGTCCGGGTGCGACGCGACTCGAGCGCTGGGACGACGCCGGGCTGCGCCACGAAGTCCAGTCGCCCTCACCCGACGCGGCCTGGATCTCGGCCGCGCCGAACGGGACGCTCCTGGTCACGCTCCGGGACGGTCGGGCATTCGTCGGGCATGAGCTGGACCCCGGCGCCTGGCGGGAGCTCGGGCCGACCGTGCTTCGCGGAAGACCCGTCGCCATCGCGTTCGGGACGCTCGACCCGAGCGGTCGGCAGGCGGCCTTCCTGGCCGCGGAACCGGGTCGTGCCGGGTCGGTCCTGGTGATCGTGATCGGGCTCGCGGCCTCCCGCGACACCGTGGTCGCGACGGCCGGAGAGATCGAGGGAGCGGCGCCCGCCTGGCTCCCCGATGGCCGGCTCGCACTGCCGCTCCGGGACCGGAGCGATCGACCCCGGCTGGTCATCCTCGACCCGGGCAGTGGCAGGTCGGCTCCCGGACCGGCGCCCGTCCGGGCCGTGGCGGTCGATCCCGGCGAACGGCTCGCCGCGGTGGCCGGACCCCTGGGAGAGGGCCTGGCGCTCGTCGCGGCCGGACCGTTCCTGGCGGGCGCGAGCCCGTCGCCGGCGGCGACGATCCACTTCGCGAGCGGCCGAGCGATCGTGCCTGGGTCGCTGGCGTTCGATGCGTCCGGCGATCGGCTGGCGGTCGCCTGGACGATCGACGGATCCGCCCGTCCGGAGATCCGGGTCTACGGGCGGGCGGCCGACTGGGCCGAGATCGGCCGGGTGGACCTGGCCGCGAGCGACGAGCTCGCGGTCGTCGGCTGGCTTCGCTGAGACCCGGTCAGGCCGAGACGGCCGTCCGGGCGTTGAAGATCGAGACCTGCGACTCCTCGGGCAGCATCCCGCCGAGGATCTTCTGGAGGGCGAGGAGGTGGACGCAGGAACCCCAACTCTCGAAGTAGTGGCAGGTGCAATGCCACTGACCGGTGTCGAGACTCACGTGGTGGATGTCGTTGTCGCCACGGAACGTGAGGGAGATGCGCTCGATCGTGATCCGATCGAGCTCGCGGGCGTAGCGATTCGCCTTCTCGACCTTGCCGATCAGGGAACTGTGCATCGTCGAGGACCCTCCGTCCGCCGGGCTCCGCACCCGGCGAGCTGTCGAGGCCGCCGTCTGGTCGATGCGCCTTCGACCGGGGAGGGCGGTCGCTGGCCTCACTGTACAGCTGCGACGGCGCGGGCGGGACGGGTCCATTCCGGCCAGCGCCTGCCGCCATCCGGACCACTCCGCGGTCGCCGGGCGAGCCGCCGCCGGAACGTTCGTTCACCTATGGGGCGGATGTCCCACCGCGCCCGTAGTCGTCCTCGATCCGGACCACGTCGTCGAGCTCCGGGCTCGAGACCTCGATCAGCTCCGTCCGCTCGAGGCCCTCGAAGCGGTGGATCCGCCCGACCGGGATCCGGCGATGCTCACCGGGGCCGAGGTCGCTTGCCCGGACGATCCCCGCCTCGTCCTCGAGGTGGAGCCGAAGTCGGCCGACCAGCACGAGGATCGATTCATCCTTGGCTTCGTGGCGCTGGAGCGAGAGCCGCTTCCCGGCCTCGATGACGAGGATCTTGCCGGCATACCGGTCGGTGTGGGCCCAGATCAGCTCGTGGCCCCAGGGCTTCTCGACTCTCCGGGTCGCCTCACCCTCGACCGGATCGCCGGGCCCGCCGGGCGCCTCGCTCACGCCTCGCGGACCAGGCGCTCGCCGGCCGTCACCATCGCCTCGCGAGTCTCGGCCGACGTGGCCTCGGTGTAGACCCGGACGAGCGGTTCGGTGCCGCTGAAGCGGATGAGCAGCCAGGAGCCGTCGGCGGTGAAGAACTTGAAGCCGTCGTTCGTCGCCAGAGCGTCCGTCCGCACCACGGGCGCGCCGTCGAGGGCGCTCGGCGCGTTCGCCCGGAGCTCGACCATCAGCCGGTCCTTGAGCGCCGGGTAGACCGCCTGGTCGACGTGGACGTCGATCCGCCGGTAGAACGACGGGCCGGCCAGCTCGTGGAAGGCGGCGATCGCCCGGGAGACCGGCCACCGCCCGGCCGCCCGCTCGCGGAGGAAGAGGTCGAGCAACAGGAGGTCGGCGTAGATCCCGTCGCGCTCGGGGAGGTGCATCCCGAAGCCGTAGCCGCCGGACTCCTCCGCGCCCATCATCGCGCCGGTCTCGATCATCTTCGGCGCGATGTACTTGAACCCGACCGAGGTCTCGTAGGTCGCGATCCCGTAGTGCGCTCCGAGCCGCCCGGCCATCGAGGTGTTGTTCACGCTGACCACGACCGGCTCGCGCAGCCCGCGGTGCTCGGCGAGGTAGTACATCAGCAGGCCGGTGACCTCGAGCTGATGGATGAACGTGCCCGCCTCGTCGGCCGCCCCGGCCCGGTCCGCGTCGCCGTCGAGGAGGAGGCCCAGGTCGTAGCCGCCCCCGGCCAGGATGCCGAGCGCCTCGTCGACGTTCGGCCGGATCGGCTCCGGGTTCAGCCCGCCGAAGTACGGGTTCCGCTCCGTGTGGATCTCGTCGACCAGGATCCGCCCTCCGGCGAGCATCCGCGGGATCCAGCCGGCGCCCGCCCCGAACAGCGGGTCGACCAGGATCCGGACGTCGGCGGCCCGCAGCGCATCGAGGTCGACGGTCCGGCGGACGTACCGCTCGTAGCCGGGATACGGATCGAACCGCTCGACGAGCCCCGCGGCCTCGGCGTCGGCGAACGGCCGGCGCTCGATGGCCGTGCCGCCGTTGGCCGCGATCTCGGCCTCGATGACCGAGAGGATCTCGGGCCCGGCCGCGGACCCGGTGGGAGCCTTGACCTTGAACCCGTTGTCGGTCCAGGGGTTGTGGCTGGCGGTGATCACGATCCCGGCGGCCGCACCCCGCTCGACGACCTCGTAGCTCGACATCTGGGTGGGGACGGCGGAGGCCGCGAAGGCGACCGGGATCCCCTTCGCCAGGAGGACCTCGGCGGCGACCATCGCGAAATGCTCCGACGCGAAGCGCCGATCGTAGGCGATGACCACGCCCTTGGCGGTCGCCCCGCGCTCGACCACGTAGCGGGCGACGCCGTCGGCGCAGCGCCGGACGGTCTCGAAGGTGAACTCGTCGGCGACCCGGGCCCGCCAGCCATCGGTCCCGAAGACGATCCGGGTGGGCTGTGGCGCTTCGACGATGTTCGTCACGGGGAGGTCTCCTGGTGGGCGCACCGCGCGAGCAGGGCCTCGACGGTGGCGCGGTCGCGGCCGGTGCCGGTGAGCAGCGCCGCGGGGCCGGACGGGTCGAGGATACCCGACCTCGGGCCCGCCTCGAGAAAGAGCCCGCCAGGGGTTCCGGCCGGTCCAGCCGCTCGGCGCACGATGAGATCGTCCGGTCCGGCGTCGGCCGTCTCGCCGGCCCCGACCACGCGACCTTCGGCGGCCGGGGCGCAGTCGAGCGCGGCCAGCAGGGCGGACCAGCTCCCGAGGTCGCTCCAGCCGACGTCCAGCGCGCCCATCACGACCCGGCCGGCAGCCGCGGCGGGCTCCAGGACCGCGTGATCGATCGAGATCGAGCGGATGCCGGGGTAGGCGGCGGCCAGCGCAGCGGGGCCGCCGGCGTGGCCGGCCGCGACGGTCGCGAGGATCTCCGGCGCGAAGGCTTCGAGGGCCGTCCGGATCGCGGAGCGTCGCCACAGGAACATCCCGGCGTTCCAGGCGACGCCGGGCTCGGCCCACAGCTCGAGAGCCCGGGCGGGCGCGGGCTTCTCCTCGAACCGGCGGAGTGGGTAGGCCCTCAGCCCGTGCTCGATCCCGCCGCGATCGATCCGCGGCAGCAGGTAGCCGTACTCCGTGGCGGGCCGGTCGACCTGGATCCCGAGCGTGACGAGCGGCGCGGCGATCCCGAAGGCGCCCTCGGCGAGGCGGGCCGCCGCCGCGAGCACGCCGCGGAAGACCCCCTCGCGCACGATCGTCTGGTCGGCCGGCAGCACGAGCATCACCTCGTCGGCGGGCCGGTCGATCGCGACCGTCGCCAGGGCGATCGCGGCAGCGGTGTTCCGGCCGACCGGCTCGGCGAGCACCGCGATGCCCGGGGCCTGGGCGCGGACGAGGTCCACGTTCCGGGCGTCGGTCACGACGGTCACATCGGCGGGCCGGAGACCGAGCTCGTCGCCCTCGAGGAGTCGGCGGACCGTCCGCTCGAAGAGCGACTCCGGCCCCAGGAGCGGCAGGAAGGGCTTGGGCCGATCGGCGGTGCTGAGCGGCCAGAGCCGCGTCCCCCCGCCCCCGGCCAGGATCAGCGCGTACATCGGGGCCATTCTAGGGGGCGCGCCCGGGCCTCCGGCGCGGTCCTGCCGGCTCGTCGCGGGCGCCCGGTCGTCCCGCGCACCGCGCCCGCATTGACGCGCCGCAGGGGTATCCGTACCATGCGGCGCACCGCTGGCTGGGGGACTCGCGGCCGCCACGCATACCCCGCAGCGACCCGTCCCCCGGAAGGCCGCCGTTGACCAGCCCAGCGACCCCGGCGGGGGCGACCGCCGAGGCAGTACCCGACATCGAGCGCGGGGCGAGCACGCCCAGCGCGAGCGGGCACGAGGCCGCCCCGGACGTCGAGATCATCGATGTCACGAAGCGCTTCGGGGCGGTCACCGCGGTCGACCGGATGAGCCTGCGGATCGAGCCCGGCGAGTTCTACAGCCTCCTCGGCCCCTCGGGCTGCGGCAAGACGACCACCCTCCGGATGATCGCCGGGTTCGAGCAGCCGACCGCCGGCGAGATCCTCCTCGAGGGTCGACCGATCGCCGGCGTCCCGCCGTTCCGGCGGAACGTCAACACCGTCTTCCAGCACTACGCCCTGTTCCCGCACATGAGCGTGGCCCAGAACGTCGGCTACGGCCTCCGCCAGCGCAACGTCAAGCGCGACGAGGAGCGCCGGCGGGTCGCCGAGGCCCTCGCGCTCGTCCGGCTGGAGGGCTACGGCGAGCGTCGGACCTGGGAGATGTCCGGCGGCCAGCAGCAGCGGGTCGCACTCGCCCGGGCCCTGGTCAACCGGCCGACCGTCCTCCTGCTCGACGAGCCCCTGGGCGCCCTCGACCGGCAGCTCCGCCACGAGATGCAGATCGAGCTCAAGCAGCTCCAGCAGCAGGTCGGGATCACGTTCGTGTACGTGACCCACGACCAGGAAGAGGCGCTCACGATGAGCGACGTCATCGTGGTCATGCGTGATGGCCGGATCCAGCAGCAGGGCCGGCCCGAGACGCTCTACCAGCGCCCGGTCAACCGGTTCGTGGCGGGCTTCGTCGGCAGCTCGAACTTCCTGGCTGCCACCCTCGCCGGCCACGATCCCGCGACCGGACGCGGCCAGGTCGAGACGGCGGATGGGCTTCGGTTCGGCGGCGAGGTCACGGATCGCGACGCGCGGCCGGCCGTCGGCGCGAAGGTCACCGTGGCGATCCGGCCCGAGCGGTTCCGCCTGGAGCCGGGCGACGGCGGGTCGCCGGAGGTCCGGGACGGCTGGACGCGCGCGCCCGCCCGGGTCCAGCAGGGAACGTACCTGGGGAACCAGACCGAGTACCGGATCGCGGCGGCCGGACTCGGGGAGCTCATCATCCGCCGACAGAACGAGACCGCCGACCAGGACGCCCGGACCTTCGGCCCGGGCGAGCCGGTGACGGTCGCCTGGCGCGACGAGGCGAATCTCATCCTCGTCGATTGACGAACCGAGGCTCGGCTGGCCGGGCTCTGCCAAGACGGACCGGGGACGCGGATAGGAGGCTCACGTGGACGAGGCTCTTCGGCAATACCAGGCGGACATCCTCAAGGCGAAGCTCTCCCGGCGAGGCTTCCTCGCCGCGGCCGGGTTCGCCGGGACGGCGGCCGCTCTGGCCGCATGCTCCTCGAGCAGCCCGTCGGCCGCTCCATCCTCGGCCGCGTCGACCGCGGCCTCGGCCGCCCCCTCCCAGGCCGCTTCTGCGGCCGCGACCGCGGCCCCCAGCTACGGCCCGGTGGAATCGGAGTTCTTCCTGTTCAACTGGTCGGGCTACTTCAGCCCGGACAACCAGAAGGCGTTCGAGACCGAGTTCAAGACGACGGTCAAGTACGACACCTTCGCCTCGAACGAGGACCTCCTGGCCAAGCTCCAAGCGGGCGGCAAGGGTCAGTACGACGTGTGCGTCCCCACGGCCGAGTTCGTGCCGACGCTCGTCAAGGGCGGCTTCATCGAGAAGCTCGACAAGTCCCGCCTGCCGAACCTGGCGACGATCAGCCCCCAGTTCCTGGGGATGCCGTTCGATCCGAACAACGAGTACCTCGTGCCCAAGGACTGGGGTACGACCGGGATCATCTACCGCGGCAACAAGATGACCGATCCGATCACGAGCTGGAAGGACTTCTGGGACCTGGCGACGACCAAGTACTCGGGCAAGACGTTCGTCGTCGATTCGCCCGGCGACGTGTTCGTCGCGCCCCTCCGGATGCACGGCTTCGATGTCAATACCACGAGCAAGGACGAGCTCGAGATCGCCCGCCAGGAGCTGATGAAGCTGCGGCCGCATCTCCAGTCGATCGACTCGGACACGTACGACCAGACCCTCCGCGACGAGGTCGCCGTGCTGGGGCTGGCCTGGAACGGGACGGCCTACGTCCTCCAGAGCGACGCCAGCGGCAAGTACAAGGACACCGGCTACGTCATCCCGACCGACGGGACGATCTTCTGGACGGACACCTGGGTGATGCTGTCCCAGGCCCCCCATCCGAACGCCGCCTACACGTTCCTCAACTGGATCCAGGATCCCAAGCACCAGGTGGTCGAGAGCCTCTATGCCGGTTACGCCAGCTGCAACGATGCGGCCAAGCCGCTCCTGCCGGCCGACTTCACCGGCAACCCGGCCGTCTACGTCCCGTCCAGCCTGCTGAATCTCCTCTCGGTCGCCACCGACCAGACCGGGAACCAGCAGCGGGCCGACATCTGGGCCCAGTTCAAGGCCGGATGACGGCTGCGGGCGAGGTCGCCACCTCTGCCGGCAGACGGCAGGCGGAACGGCAGGCGGGTCGCAGGGCCCGCCTGCTGACCGGTGCCCTGCTCGTCCCGGCGAGCTTCTGGTACCTGGTCCTCCTCGTCCTCCCGCTCGTCATCGTCGGCGTCTACAGCTTTGGCGTGCGCGGCCCGGACGGCGGCTACCAGCCGGCGTTAACGTTCGACAACTACGCGGTCGTGGCGACCCGGTTCGGCCCGTTCTGGCTGAGCCTCGCGATGGCCGCGGCGGGGACCGCCCTGTGCGCCGTCCTCGCCTTCCCGCTCGCCTACTTCATCGCGACCCGGGCGACGCGCCGGAAGACCCTGCTGATCATCCTGCTCGTGATCCCGTTCTGGACGAGCTTCCTCATCCGGACGATCGCCTGGGTCACGATCCTCGGGCCGCGGGGCGTCGCCGGCTTCCTGTCCGACCTGACCGGCACGGAGGTCCAGCTGCTCGGCACGCCGGGCGCGATCCTCCTGGGCATCGTCTACAACTACCTGCCCCTGATGATCTTCCCGCTCTACGTCACGCTCGAGCGGCTCGACCGGACACTGCTCGAGGCGTCGAAGGACCTGGGGGCCGGCCGCTGGGCGACCTTCCGCCAGATCACCCTGCCGATCGTGCTCCCCGGCGTGATCACGGGCAGCATCCTGGTGTTCATCCCGCTCATGGGCGAGTACGTGATCCCGGCGATCCTGGGCTACGGCAAGGTCTTCCTCATCGGCAACGTCCTCCAGCTCGACTTCCTGGTGTCCCGGAACTGGCCGGCCGGCGCGGCCAAGGCGGTCGTGCTCATCGCGATCATGCTGGTCTCGATCTCGTTCTACCTGTGGTTCATGAACCGCGGCCGACGGACCCGCGACGTGAGCGTCCTGTGAGCATCCGGTGACCGCTCCCGCGACGGCCGCGCCCTCGCTGGCGTCCCCCGCCCGGGCCGCTGGCACGACCCGTCTGGCCGGGGGCGGACCGGCCCGCCGGCGCCAGCCGCGAAGCCTGGTCGAGGGCTGGTTCCGCGGCCACACCGCGCTCGTCTACGTCTTCCTGTACCTGCCGATCGTCGTCGTGATCGTGTTCAGCTTCAACGGTACCAACCGACTCGTGACCGACTGGCAGGGGTTCAGCATCAAGTGGTACCAGGCCGCGCTCGCCGACCGGAACATCCAGCAGGCGCTCTGGAACAGCGTCACGATCGCCGCCTGGAACGCGGTGCTCGCGACGACCTTCGGGACGATGGCGGCCCTGGGCCTCCAGCGCGTCGCGCCGCGCGTTCGGAGCTTCTTCGATGCCCTGACCTACGTCAGCGTCATCATCCCGGAGATCGTGATCGCCCTGGCCACGCTCATCCTCTTCTCGAACGTGCGCGACGTCGTGAACCCCGTCCTGGCCGGCCTCCAGGCCGGGGCGGCGAAGCCCGTCCATCTCCAGCTCGGGCAGTGGTCGGTCATCGCCGCCCACGTGCTGTTCAACCTGAGCCTCGTCCTGCTCCTGGTCCGGGCCCGGCTGGCGGGGATGGACCGGACCCACGTCGAGGCGAGCTACGACCTGTACGCGACGCCATGGCGGACGTTCCGCCAGATCACGTTCCCGCAGCTCCTGCCCGCGATCGTCGCCGGCTTCCTGCTGTCGTTCACGTTCAGCCTCGACGACTACGTGATCACCCAGTTCGTGTCGGGGCCCGGCTCGCAGACGCTGCCGCTGTTCATCTTCGGCCAGACCCGCCTGGGCGTGACGCCGCTCACGAACGCGATCGCGGCCCTGATGCTCCTCTTCACGCTGACCGTCCTGCTCGGCGGCCAGCTGTTCCTCGCCCGGCACGCCCGCCGACGCGGTGGCGGGCGCGACGAGACGATGGCCGGGCTGATCGTCTCCTGAGGCCACGTCTGGGGCCGGAGCGCGGCTCGGCCCGGCCCCGTGGGGCCAGGGGAACGACGGGCCGCGGGCCGGTCAGTGCGCCGGCAGGAGCTCCTCGGTCACGATCCGATCGGTCGTCACGGGGTTCGGCACGAGCCCGCCGGGCAGCCTGGCCAGGAATCGGATCGAGGCATCCCAGCCCGCCCGGTCGATCGCCCCGAGCCCGTTCGCGGTCGTGAGCGGGCCCTGCCAGCCGTCGATCGTCGCCTGGAGGATCGCGAGCTGGGCGTCGCGCTGGGTCGCCAGCTCTGGGACGGCCGTGATCGCGGCATCGAGGCCGAGCTGCGGGTCGGCCGTGATCGCGGCCATCGCCCGGAGCGTCGCGTCGACGAACGCCCTGAGGGCGTCGTGCTTGGTCGCCAGCGTCGAGCTGCCCACGATCAGGCCGTTGCCCGGCAGCGCGACGACCCGGTCGACGGTCAGGACGACCGGCTGCGAACCGCTCAGCTGGAGCTGGACCGGCTCGTTGTTCGCGAACCCGGTCGCCGCGTCGATGGCGCCCTGCTCGACGCCCGCCAGCTGGCCGTAGTCCGGGTAGGGGACGATCGTGACGTCGGCGGTCGTCAGGCCGGCCGAGCCGAGGAGGGCCTGGAGCATGATCCAGCCGCTGCCGTACTTGCCCGGGATGCCGATCTTGCGGCCCTTGAGGTCGGCGGCCGTCCGGATCCCGGACGACGCCTTGGCGAAGACCACGTTCGGGAACTTGGCGTAGATCGTGGCGCAATAGCGAACGGGGATCCCCTGGCTCACGGCCGGGATCAGGCTCGTCCCGTCGGCCAGGGCGATGTCGACCGCGCCCTGGCCGGTGAGCACGATGAGATCGGGGTCGATCTTGTTCTGGAACGTGACGTCGAGCCCGGCGTCGCGGTAGTAGCCACGCTGGTCGGCGTAATAGAACTGGGCGAACTGGACGCTCGGGATGTAGCCCAGGCCGACCGTCAGCTTCGTGATCGGGGGCGGCGTCCCGGATCCGGCTGCCGATGGCGCGACCCCCGAGGCCCCGGCGCTCGCCGACGGCGGCACGGTGGGGCTGACGCTCCCGCCGGAGCAGGCGGCGACGACGATGGCCAGGCATGCGCCGAGCGCGGCCATCTCGAGGAGCGCCGACGCACGACGAGACGACGACAGGGACCGGGACGACGACCGGGACCGGGACTGGGACACGAAGACCTCCTGGCGTGGCATGACGAGGGACTTACCGACCGGCGCGCTGACCCACGAGACGGCGCTCGATGAGCACGGTCAGCCCGTACAGGGCCATCCCGATGATGGCGAGCGTGAGCAGCGTGGCGAACAGGAGCGGGATGTCGAACAGGCTGCCCTTGGCGAGGTTGATGAGGACGCCCAGGCCCCGCTCGCCACCGGCCCATTCGGCCACGACGGCGCCCACCACCGCCAGCGTCACCCCGACCCGCATCCCGCCCATGATCCCGGGCAGGGCCGACGGCATCTCGAGGGTGAGGAGGAGCTGGCGGCGGGTCGCCCGGAGGCTGCGCGCGAGCTCGACCAGACGAGGGTCCACGGACCGCAGCCCGACGAGGGTCGCGACCGCGACCGGGAAGAAGACGATCAGGGCGCAGACCACGACCTTGCTGAGCAGCCCGCTGCCGAACCACAGCACCAGGAGCGGCGAGAGGGCGAGGATCGGGGTCGACTGGGCGGCCACGAGGTAGGGCGAGAGCACGAGCCCGAACAGGCGGCTCCGGGCCAACAGCCAGCCGACGACCAGGGCGGCGGTCGCCCCGACGACGAAGCCCAGGACGACCTCGACCATGGTCGTCGTCGCGTTCGGGAGCATCGTGCCGTCCGTCCAGGCGCTCGCGAAGCGGGCCGCGACCAGAAGCGGGCCGGGCAGGATGTACTTCGGGTAGCCGCCCACGACCACGAGCAGCTGCCAGGCTCCCAGGAAGATCACCGCGCCCGTGAGGATCGGGCCGACGGTCCGGATCCGGCGCCGCCGGTCGCCCGGTCGAGGATCCGGGCGGCCGTCCGCGCGCCCTGCCGGGTGCCGGTCGGCCTGCCCGCTCACGACGCCACCCCGGGCGGCGGAGGCTCGAGTGGCGTTGGCACTCTCGCCGGTTCGGCAAGGCTGAACGCGGCGTCGTTCTCGCCCGGTGTCGGGCCCAGCAGGGTCCGGATCCGGGTCGAGGTCGCAGCGACCGACGGGTCGGCGAGGTCGGCCAGGGCGCGCGGCCAGCCGAGCGGACTCGGCACCTCGGCCACGACTCGACCCGGGCGGGGCGAGAGGACGAGAACGCGGTCGGCCACGAAGATCGCCTCGGGGATGCTGTGGGTCACGATCGCCATCGCGGTCCCCGTCCGTTCCCAGAGCCGGAGCAGCTCCAGCTGGAACCGCTCACGGGTGAGGGCGTCGAGGGCGCTGAACGGCTCGTCGAGCAGCAGGACCGTCGGCCGGAGCGCGAGGGCGCGGGCGATCGCGACGCGCTGGCGCATCCCGCCCGAGAGCTGGTGCGGTCGGGCGGAGACGAAGGCTCCGAGCCCGACGAGGCCGAGCAGGGACGTCACCCGCTCCGCCCGCTCGGCGGCCGGCCAGCCCGCCAGCTCGAGCGGGTAGTCGACATTGGCCCGCGCGTCGCGCCAGGGCAGCAGGCGCGGCTCCTGGAAGACGAACCCGACCGCCGGGTCCGGGCCCACGACCGGCCGGCCTTCGATCTCGACGCTCCCCGAATCCGGGGCGAGCAGGCCGCCGGCGACCCGGAGGAGCGTGCTCTTGCCGCATCCGTTCGGGCCGATGATCGCGACGATCTCGCCGGCACCGACCGTCAGGTCCAGCCCGTCGAGCGCCACGAGGCGAGGTCCCCCGCCGGACGCCGCGAACGTGCGCCGGACGCCGCGCAGACGCACGGCCGCCGGGCGCTCGTCGGGGCGCGGGTCGCTCGCCGGTTCCTGTTCGATCGCCGTCATCCGAAGCCGATCTCCAAAGGCTTCGGGGCGTCGCCGCGCGGCAGGCGGTCACCGCGTCGGACGACCGCCGAACCCACGGCCTTCTTCCATCCGGACTGTCACCGTCGGCTCCGGTCGGACGGCGCGTCGCGCGCCGCCGTTCGGATCTGCTTCGCCGTCTCCGCCATCGCCTGAGGCGGCGTCGCTCGTGGGCTCGCCTCGCTCGCGCGGGGCCCTACCACCGGTCGGGGATCTCACCCTGCCCTGAAGGCCGGACCGATCGTAGCACGGGACCGCCGACGGCCGGTGCGCCGGGCGCCCATTCGGGAAGTGGCGGCGCCGCGGTCAGGTCGGAACGAGAGACCGCGCGGTCTCAGCGCTGGGCGGGGACCGGGTCCGGCAGCACCACGCCCGCCTCCGCCGCCAGGAGCGCCGCCTTGTCGGTCCGCTCCCAGGGCAGGTCGAGGTCGGGCCGCCCGAAATGCCCGTAGGCCGCCGTCTGGCGGTAGATCGGTCGGCGCAGGTCGAGGGCGTCGATGATGCTGGCGGGCCGGAGGTCGAAGTGGCGCTCGATGAGCGCCTGGATCGCCTCGTCGGGGAGCAGACCGGTCCCGAACGACTCGACCGAGAAGCTGATCGGCCGGGCGATCCCGATCCCGTAGGCGACCTCGACCTCGAAGCGATCGGCGAGCCCGGCCGCAACGACGTTCTTGGCCACCCAGCGGGCGGCATAGGCGGCCGACCGGTCGACCTTCGTCGGATCCTTGCCGCTGAAGCAGCCGCCGCCGTGGCGGGCCATCCCGCCGTAGCTGTCGACGATGATCTTCCGGCCGGTCAGGCCGGCGTCGCCCATCGGACCCCCGGTCACGAACCGGCCGGTCGGGTTGACGTGCATGACCGGGTCGACGGCCCGAAGCTCGTGCGGGATCGACGGCAGGATGACCGTCTCGGCGATCTCCGAGCGGAGGCGCTCGGACCGGACGTCCGGGTCGTGCTGGGCCGCGACGACGACGGTCCGGACCCGCTTCGGGACGCCCCGCTCGTACTCGACCGTGACCTGGGTCTTGCCGTCCGGCCGGAGGTACTGGAGCTGGCCCGACTTGCGGACCTCGGCCAGGCGGCGGGCCATCCGGTGGGCCAGGGCGATGGGCAGGGGCATCAGCTCGGGGGTCTCGCGGCAGGCGAAGCCGAACATCATCCCCTGGTCCCCGGCCCCGAGCTCGTGGACCGACGCGCGGTCCTCGCGCACTTCGAGCGCCTCGTCGACTCCCATCGCGATGTCGGGCGACTGCTCCTTGACGCTGACCAGGGTCCCGCAGGTGAGGTAGTCGAAGCCGTAGTCCGCCTTCGTGTAGCCGATCTCGCGGACCGTCTCGCGGACGACCGACTGGAAGTCGATGTAGGTGCTGGTCGTGATCTCGCCGAGGACCAGCACGAGCCCGGTGGTGGTGGCGGTCTCGCAGGCGACCCGGGCATCGGGGTCGTCCACGATGATCGCGTCGAGGATCGCGTCGCTGATCTGGTCGCACATCTTGTCCGGGTGACCCTCGGTCACCGACTCGGACGTGAACAGGTACTGCGCGGCGTCGACGATGCTGGTCATCTGGCTCCCTTCGGCTTCGGGCGGAGGGTAACACCCATCTACGATCGGTCCTTCCGTGGCGACCTGGGTCCGGTGGCGGGCGCCCATCGCGCCCGGGGCGCGCCGAGCTGGCGTGCAGAACCCGGGTGAATACGCGGCGCGGTCTCGATCGCCCTGCGGTTCGATCACCGCCTGAAGTCCGGTCTCGATTCCGATTCGCACCGCTTCCGAGTCATGGCGGTCATATCCGAGGGCTGATCGAGGCATGCACGTCGATCAGCCGGTCACCCGGGCTACGAACGCGCGCCTGCGAGTCATGGCGGTTCTACGCGGCGACCGGTGAGCGCGGGGCGTGCCTGGACCGGGGCGTGCCTAGACGCGGCGGGCGCCCCGTCGCGGCGCCGCTGGGGCCGCTGGGGCCGCCGAGGGCGCCGGCGCCGCTTGCCCCGGACGGTCCGGGGCTACGTCCCGTGCTGCCAGGAACCGACGTAGGCGACCTGCTCGGGGGTCATCGGCTCGAGCACGATCCCCAGGGCGGCGAGCTTGAGGCGGGCCACCTCGGCATCGATCGCCTCGGGGACCACGTAGACCCGCGGCTCGAGCTCCCCGTGGTGGAGCGCCACGTACTCCGCCGAGAGCGCCTGGTTCGCGAAGCTCATGTCCATGACCGCGGCCGGGTGGCCCTCGGCGGCGCTGAGGTTGACGAGCCGCCCCTCGGCGATGAGATGGAGCCGTTTCCCGCCCAGGTCGAACTCCTGGACGTTCTCGCGGACTTCCCGGACGTGTCCCTCGGCCATCTCGCGGAGCGCGGTCAGGTCGAGCTCGGCGTCGAAATGGCCGCTGTTGGCCATGATCGCGCCCTCACGCATCGCGGCGAAGTGTTCGCGCCGGAACACGTTGAGGTTGCCGGTGGCCGTGACGAACAGCTCGCCCCAGGCCGCCGCCTCCGTATGGGTCATCACGAGGAATCCGTCCATCAGCGCCTCGAGCGCGCGGACCGGGTCGACCTCGACCACGGCCACGTGCGCGCCGTGGCCGGCCATCCGGGACGCGATCCCCTTGCCGACCCAGCCGTAGCCGGCGACGACGACGTTCCGCCCCGCGATCAGGATGTTCGTCGCCCGGAGGATCCCGTCGAGGGTCGACTGGCCGGTCCCGTAGCGATTGTCGAACAGGTGCTTGGTCTGGGCCTCGTTGACGGCGACCACCGGGAAGCCGAGCGCGCCGTCGGCGGCCATCGCCTTGAGCCGGATGACGCCCGTCGTCGTCTCCTCGGTCCCCGCGTAGACCTCTGCCACCTGGCCCGGTCGTTCGGCGTGGATGAGCGAGACGAGATCGCAGCCGTCGTCCATGGTGAGCTGGGGATGGGTGTCGGCGACGGCGTTGAGGTGCGCGTAGTACGTGTCGCGGTCCTCGCCGCGCCGGGCGAAGGTCGAGATCCCGTACACGGCCACCAGGGCCGCCGCGACGTCGTCCTTGGTCGAGAGCGGGTTCGAGGCGGCCAGGACGACCTCGGCCCCGCCGGCCTTGAGCGTCCGCATCAGGTTCGCGGTCTCGGTCGTGACGTGGAGGCAGGCGCCGATCCGGAGGCCGGCCAGCGGCCGCTCGCGCTCGAACCGCTCGCGGATCAAGCGCAGGACCGGCATCTCACGCTCGGCCCACTCGATCCGGCGGACGCCCTCGGCGGCCAGGCCGAGGTCGACGACGTCGTGGGCCGGGATCGGAGTCGGGGTGGTCATCGGGGTTTGTTCTCCATGCGGGTCGCCAGGATCCGGCGCAGCGGGCCGGGCAGGATGGAGAAGCCCGGCCAGGGCGGGGTCGCCCGGTGAACGAGCCGCTCCTCGAAACGGACGTGTTCCTCGTAGCCCAGGCGCCGATAGGCCTGGATCGCGGGTGGATTGTCGGCCCGGACGTTCAGCACGACCTGGTCGCAGAAGCGGAGGAGCTCGGCCGTGACCGCCCCGGTGGTCGCCGTCGCGAACCCGCGGCCGCGGAAGTCGGCCTGGGTCAGCACGTTGCCCACGACCGCCAGGCGGGAGGTCGGGCTGATGACGTGCGTGCCGGCCGCGGCCACCAGGCGGCCGCCCACCCGGATCCCGAAGTAGCAGCCGTCGGCGATGGAGCTGGATGGGAGCCACGAGCCGAAGCCCAGCTGGTAGAGCCGGTTGAGGTCGCCGATCTCGGCGGGCAGGAGCCGCCGCACCTCGGCCGGGTAGGGCCGGAAGGTGGTCCGGTCGACCCACATCCGGACCATCTGCAAGCCGGGCTCGATGCGGTAGGTCGGCTCGAGCGCCGAGAGCTGCCCCGCCAGCGCGGCCACGTAGGCCGCCCGCGGCCGAACGACGTCGCGGAGCACGGCCTCGATCCCGTCATTGCGTCCCATCACGAACAACGGCTGGGGCGACAGCCCCGAGTACTCCAGCGCGACCGCCACGATCCGGTCGTCCTGGAACGCGGCGCCCCAGCGCGACTTCGCGAACTCGCGGTCGTCGAGGTCGCAGATCGCGTAGGCGGCGAAGAGCCGATCCTGCTCGAGGAACGTCCGCAGCGCGTCGCGGTCGGTCGTCGATCGGGCGGTGACCGGGTACTCGCGCCTGGCAGTCGCTGCCACGCTCGCCATCAGGCCGGAGCCTCGGAGCGAGCGGCGGCCGTACCGGTCAGGCCCGAGGGATCGGGGGCGGCTGCGGGCGCGGGTCGCGGATCCCCGTCCGCCGCGAAGCCCGCAAAGGCCGGGGTGGGCGCGTCGCTCGCTCGCTTCGCCTGGGTCGCCTCGGCCAGCGAGCGCTCG
>JBGPFS010000011.1:0-25802 GCA_041483455.1 Candidatus Limnocylindria bacterium
CCGTCGATGGCCGACGCCGGGATCGGCATAGCCCTCCGCGCTCGCCCAGCGCCGGTTGCCGTCCATGATCACGGCCACGTGGGCCGGCCTCGGTCGGGCCAGGACCGCGGCGCGCAGCCGACCGCGGTAGATGGCGTAGATCGGGGCCAGCCCCGCGGCGACCGCCCGGCGGTACGCTCGCCCGAACCGGCCGGAGGCGAGCCTGGTGAGCGGGTCGAGCCGGGTCGGCGGGTTCGTGGGGTTCGTGGGGTTCGTGGTCGGATCCTCGTGCTCGGGTCCCGCGAAGGCCCGGTCGGCGTTGGGCGGGACGTCCGCGAGATCCACCGACCGGGCCCTCGGGGCCTCGGCGGAAGAGGAGGACTTCCGCCGACTGGGAGGAGGGAGTCGCGCGCCGGCGTGGCGGCCGGCCCGCTCTCAGGCCCTGAGACGGGCCGGGCCCGTCGATGTGACGCTCTCTCGGGACGATATCGGAGCCGTCGGCGACGACCCGGAGGTGGATGCGGCGGGCGGGTCGGCTAGAGGCCCGAGTACGCGTGGAGCCCGCTGAACCAGAGGCTTCCAGAGTAGGTGACCAGGACCATCCCGAACCCGATCACGAGGAGGAGCGCGGCGGGCCGGCCGGCCCAGCCCTTCTGGTTCCGGGCGTGGAGGTAGACCGCGTAGGTCAGCCAGGTCACGAGCGCCGAGGTCTCCTTCGGGTCCCAACCCCAGTAGCGGCTCCAGGCGATCGACGCCCACCAGCTGCCCAGGACGATCATCGTGGCGAAGATCGGGAAGCCGACGATGACGGCCCGGTAGGCGACTTCGTCGAGGACCGTGTGCGAGGGGAGCCAGGCGAACCGGTCGTGCTTCCCCTGGACCAGGTAGGCCGCCCCGGCCGCGAAGCTCGTGGCGAAGATCCCGTAGGCGAGCGTGGCCATCCCGACGTGGATGGTCAGGAGCGGCTTGTTCTCGAGCGCCGGCACCAGCGGCACGATCTCGTTCGGGAGCGTGGCGCTGTAGAGGAACATCGCGAGCGAGACGGCCGTCGCGATGAACCCGATCGAGCGGATCGGGTAGCGCCGCTCGAGGACCAGGTAGCCGAGCAGGATCGTGAACGCGAAGGTGACGCTGAACTCGAACAGATTGCCCCACGGGCCGCGCCCGACCACGACCGCGCGAAGGAGGAGCGAGCCGGCGAGCAGGCCGGCCGCGACGTAGGTCAGCCCGATGGCGAACGGGCCGGCGGCCGTCCGCGGTCGATCGTCGGCCCGGGCGGCGGCGAGCCGGCCCTCGACGAACGAGCCGGTCACGACGCCGGCGTAGGCGGGGGCCCGGGCGGGCGCGAGGAGGGCCGCGAGGCGACGGCCGTTGGCGAGGAGGGCGGCGTGGACGACGTGGGCCGCGAACGCGAGGGCGAGGACGGTCCCGGCCGCCGAGTAGAGGATGAGCGAGAGAGAGGCCATCTTCGGGACTCCGTAGGACGCTGGATGGGTCGGGAAGGGCGCCGTCAGGCCGCAGCGGCGCCTCCGGGCGGCGGGCCGACCGGCCGGAGCTGACGGGCCGCGGCGCGCGGCTCGACCTTGAGGACCAGGCCGCAATCGCCGCAGGTCGAGAACGCGGCCTCGCGACCGAGCCCGCACATCGGGCAGGTGACCGAGAGGGCGCCGGCGCAGCGGTCGCAGGTCCGGGTGCCCGCCGCGAAGATCAGCCCGTCGCGCGGACAGAACGGCAGGCCGCGGGGGAAGACCGGGCGGCCGTCTTCACCGAGGTGGGCCGGGGTGGGGCCTGCGGCGAAGCGGAGGCGGGTCCGCGGCCTCCTGGCGAGCTGGTAGGCCCAGACGAGGGCGAGGATCGAGAGGATCGGGCCGAGCACGCCCAGCACCAGCAAGACCGGCAGGAGCCCGATGACCGAGCTCCAGTCGGGGATGACGATCTTCTCGATGAACCCGATGAGCCCGTGCCACAGCTGGCCGAGCTGGTCGAGGATGCTCACGGCGGCATCCTATCAGGACGGGTCGCCGGGTCGCAGTCGCGCTCAGGCGGGGGCCGCTGCCCGTCCTCAGGGCTTTCGACGGGCCCTCGGCGCTCGCTTCGGGTTGCCTCGCTTGGCGGTGGCGCCGCGGCCCGGCTTCCAGCCCGGGCGCTCGTCGTCATCGTCGGACGAGCCCGGGCCACCGTGACCGAGCGGCGACGGCGCGGGCGGTCGCGGCCGACCGACGACGGGCGCCGAGAGGGTCGTCCGCGCCAGGCGGCCGATGAGCCAGTCGGCCCGGACGACCCGCGCGCCGCGCCGCCGGATCCGAGCCGCGAGGCCCAGATCGTCGGTCACGACCAGGATGGCGTCCGCCACGCGTTGGGCCGCCTCGGCCGTTCCCCCGCTCCCGATCGCGTCCGCGACCAGCCGGTCGAGCTTCTCGTCGGCCGAGATCCGCCCGCTCCGGACGACCTGGACCCCGTGGGCGATCCGCACGCCGCGGGTCCCCGGTTCCGGCGGGCCGTCGAAGACGAGCTCGATCCGGACCGTCGGCGGGATGACCGCCCGGATCCGCCCGACGAGCGCGGCCGCGGGGGCGGGTCCCGTACCCTGCCCCCGCCGGAGCGCGAAGAGGAGGTTCGTGCCGTCGACCAGGAGCCGCTCGACTCCGTCGGTCGGCTCTCGCTGGGTGCGGCTCGACTGGCGGGGGTGGGTCATCGGTCAAGCGTGCCACGTCGCGCGGTTCCCGGCGTCGCCGCAGCACACCGCCCGGCGCCGCCTCGTGCGCCGTGGCCCCGCCCACCCCGCCGAGTCAGCCACATCCCGCTGGACGGAGTGCACGGCGCCTCGCCTGGAACGCCGGGCGCGATATCGCCATGATGGTTGCGCGCGAACGATGGCCGGTCGTCGATGCCCGGCGCGCCACGACCGCGGATCGGAGGTGGATCGTGATCGCACGAACCTGGCGTGGAGCGGTCCGCGCCGCCGACGCCGATGCCTATGCCGCGTACATCCGAACGACCGGGCTCGCGGCGTATGCGGCCACCCCCGGCAATCGCGGCGCCTGGCTCCTCTACCGGATCGATGGCGATCGCGCGGAGGTCCTCACCGTGTCGCTGTGGGACTCGACGGAAGCGATCCGCGGCTTCGCCGGCACGGACGTCGAGCGCGCGGTCTTCTACCCGGAGGACGATCGCTACCTGGTCGATCGCGACCTCACGGCCCACCACTGGATCGTCGCGGGAGCGCCGGAAGCCACCGGGACGACCTGACCGCCTCGGAGGCGTCGCTCCGCCCGGTGGGCGGGTCATCGGTGCGACGCGGCGATCGTGTGACATCAACGGTCGGTGCGACCCTATCCACAGCCCGAGACGGCGCGGTCCACTTGGCAGGAACCGAGAGATCGAGCCGGGCCGTCATGCGCCTGCGAGGTTGCCTGGTCCTGGGATCCCCAGCCCAGCATGGAGGGCAATGGGATGTCCGTCATCGAGACCCAGAAGCTCACCAAGTCCTACGGATCCCATCGCGGGATCGTCGAGGTGGACCTCGAGGTCGGACCGGGGGAGATCTACGGCTTCCTCGGTCCGAACGGCGCCGGGAAGACGACGACCATCCGGCTGCTCCTGGACCTCATCCGCCCCACCTCGGGGCGCGCATTCGTGTTCGGGATCGAGACGACGGTCGATCCCGTGTCCATCCACAGGCGGATCGGTTACCTCCCCGGCGAGTTCGCCCTGTTCGACCGGCTGTCCGGCGGCCAGACCATCGAGTACTTCGCGAACCTCCGAGGTGGCGTCGACCCGCGGTACCGGGCCGACCTCATCGCCCGCTTCGACCTCGATCCGACGCGCCGGTTCAAGGAGTACTCGAAGGGCAACAAGCAGAAGGTCGGCCTGGTCATCGCTCTCCAGCACCGACCCGACCTGCTCATCCTCGACGAGCCGACGGCCGGGCTCGACCCGCTCGTCCAGCAGACGTTCTTCGAGCTCCTCCGCGAGACCGTCGCCGAGGGCCGCAGCGCGTTCCTCTCGTCGCACATCCTCGGCGAGGTCGAGAAGACATGCGACCGGGTGGCGATCATCCGGGACGGCCGCATCGCCAAGGTCGATCGGGTCGAGGCGCTCCGCGATCTGGCGTACCACCAGGTCGAGCTCTGGTTCGCCGCGCCCGTCCCGGCCTCGGAGTTCGCCGCGCTCCCCGGGGTGAGTGATGTCGTCGCCACCGAGCGCGGCCTGCAGATGCGCGTGACCGGCCCGATCGCGCCCGTCGTCCAGGCTGCGGCCCGCCATGAGCTGGTCGACCTCGTCAGCCGCGAGCCGAGCCTGGAGCAGACGTTCCTCGCCCAGTACGGCCGCGAGGCCGTGGAGATGAACGACCGTGGCCGTTGAGATCCGGGGCGCGCCCGTCCCGGCAGCGGCCCTCCGCATTCCCTTGGCTAGCCGGCTCCTCGGCCTTGGAAGCGTGTTCGGCAAGACGCTTCGGGATTCGCGCTCCGGGGCGCTCGCCGTCGCGGCGCTCCTCAGCGCCGTCATCGTCGTCGGCGGCTCGACGATGGCGTCGACCTACGGAACGCCCGAGACGAGGCTCGAGCTGGCGGCGCTCTCGGGGGGCCTACCGCCCATCCTCCGAGGCCTGTACGGGAACCCGGTCAACGTCGATACGCTCGGCGGCTTCCTCTCATGGCACTACGGTGCCTATTTCACGCTGCTCGCGGGGCTCTGGTCGATCCTGGCGCTGTCGTCGACGCTGGCCGGGGAGGCCCGCCGTGGCAGCCTCGAATTCGCGGTCGCCACGCCCCGCTCCCGGCGTTCGATCGCCCTCGAGAAGGTGGCCGGCAACGTGGCGGCGGTCGGCATCGCCATGGCGGTCGTGGCGATCGCCGCCTGGGCGACCGGAGTCGCGTTCGCGAAGATGCCGGGCGACCCGATCGCCCCGGATGCCGCGATCGCCTTCGCGGTCGGTCTCGGACTCAAGGCGCTGATTGCGGGCTCGATCGCGTTCGCGCTGGCGCCACTCGTCGGGCGTGGCGCGGCGGCCGGGATCGCCGGGGCGCTCATGCTCGCCGGCTATGTCATCTACAGCTACCGGACCGTCGTGCCGGCGTTCGACTCGGCGGCTCGGGCCACCTGGTTCTCGTGGAGCTCGGGTCACGTCCCGCTGGCCGGTCAGTCCGACTGGCCCGCCATCGCCCTCGTCGCTCTCGCCTGCGCCGGCATGTTCGCGCTCGGCGTCGAGGCGTTCGCTCGACGGGACGTCGGGGTGACGATCTCGGTCCCGACGCCCGCGATCCCGGGTCGGCTCCTGGGGGTCGGTGGGCCGCTCCGCCGTTCGTTCGGCGATCTCGTCCCGACGGCCCTGGCATGGGGGATCGGGCTGGGCCTGTACGGCATCGTGATCGCGGCCTCCTCCCGGTCGGTGATCGACGCGCTCGCCGCCTCCCCCGGCATGGCCGAAGCCGTTCGGGGCCTCGTCCCCGGGATCGACATCACGACCTCGGCGGGGTTCCTGCAGCTCGCCTTCGCCGAGCTGGGCTTCGTCCTCATCGGGCTGACCGCGGCGACGCTCATCGCGAACCGCTCCTCGGACGAGACGGCTGGCCGGCTGGAGCTCCAGCTCACGACGCCGCTCACCCGGGTCCGCTGGGTGGCCGCGAGCGCGGCCGCCGTCTGGCTGGCGATCGCGGTCGTCGCCACGTTGCTGGGCGCCGCGATCGCCGTCGGCGTGGCGTCGACCGGGCAGGATCCGTTCCAGCCGGCGCTTGGAACGCTCGTGCTGGCGCTCTACGGCGCGGCCCTCGCGGGGATCGGCGTGGCGGTCGCCGGGGTGTTCGGCGCCTCCTTCGCCACGCCAACCGTCCTGGCCGTCACGATCGGGACGTTCCTCGTCGACCTCCTCGTGCCTGCCCTTCGACTGCCCGACTGGGTCGGGCAGCTCGCGCTGACGGCGCACCTCGGACAGCCGATGGTCGGCGCCTGGGACGCGGCCGGGATCGTCGCGTGCCTCGCGCTCGGCGGGCTCGCCATCGGCGCCTGGGGGATGGCCCGGCGCGACGTGGGCAGGTGACGTCCCGCCCCGCTAGGCTGTGGTCGATGCTCCTCCTCGTCGACCTCGACGGCGTCGTCTACCGCGGGACCGATCCGGTGGCCGGTGTCGCCGCGCTCCTCGCCGAGCGGGCCGCCGCCGGCGACACCGTCGTCTATGTCACGAACAACTCGATGCACTACCGGGCCGACTACATCGCCCGACTGGCGGCGCTGGGCGCGCCGGTGAGCCCGGACCGGGTCATCAGCTCGCCCCGGGCGACCGCCCTCTGGATCCGCGAGCACTGGCCCGAGACGCGTCGCGTCCTCGCGCTGGGCGGTCCGGGGCTGCGCCGCGAGCTCGAGGACGTCGGGTTCGCCGTGACGACCGCCGGGGAGGCCGCGGACCGGGCGGAGACCGCGGGTCTCGGCCTCGTCGAGGCGGCCGGGCACCCGGAGGTGGTGGTCGTCGGGCTCGACCCCGAGCTGACCTACGGGCGGCTGGCGGCGGCGAGCGTCTCGATCCGATCCGGCGCGCGCTTCGTGGCCACGAACCGCGACCCGGTCTATCCGACCGAGCGTGGCCTCTACCCGGGCGCCGGTTCGGTCGTCGCCGCGGTCGAGGCGGCCTGCGGCGTCGCGCCCGTCACGATCGGCAAGCCGGCGCCCCTCCTGCTCGAGCAGGCAGCCCACGCGGTCGGCCTGGATCCGCGGACGGCGGTGATGATCGGCGACGGGCTCCTCACCGACCTCCCGGCTGCCCGGGCGGTCGGCGCGCGGTGCGTCCTGATGCTCACCGGCGTCTCGACCCGCGCCCAGGCCGACGCCCTGCCGCCGGACGAGCGGCCGACCGCGATCGCCGCAGACGCCGACGAGCTCCGGGCGGTCCTCGCCCGGCTCGCGCGGGGCTGATTCGGGGGCGCCAGCGCGCCTTCTCGAGCCGGCGCGCCTTCCGGGGCCGGGAGCCCGACGCTTCCCGGATCAGGCGCCGAACGCCCCGGCCGGCGCGGCTTCGGTCGCCCAGGCGTCGAACCCCGCCCGGATCGGGGCGAGGGTCGGCTCGTCCGCGAACGCCACGTCGAGCGCCCGTCGGTCGATCGTCCAGAGCTCCGCCAGGCTGAGGCCGATCTCCTCGACGGCTCGCTCGTATTCGTCGGACAGCTCGATGTCGGAGACCGTCAGGTCGTCGGTCGAGAGCGTGACCGAGACACCGGCCCGGTGGAGTCGGGCCAGCGGATGCTCGCGCAGCGACGGGACGATCCCCGCCTGGACGTTGCTCGTCGGGCACAGGTCGAGGGTCACGCCCCGTTCGATCAGCTCGGCGACGAGGGTCGGGTCGTCGATCGCGCCGGGCCCGTGGGCGATCCGTTCCGGGTCGAGCTCCAGGGCCCGTCGGACCTGCCCCGCCTCGCCCCACTCGCCGGCATGGAGGGTGATCCGGAGACCCCCCGCCCGGGCGGCCTCGAAGGCCCGCCGGAAGACGGCCGGATCGGGGAACCGCTCCTCGTCCCCGGCCAGGTCCCAGCCCACCAGGCCGCGATCGCGGAACCGGGCGGCGGTCGCCGCCAGCTCCACGTTCAGGGCCGGGTCGTGGGACCGGAGGGCCGTGCAGATGAGCCGGACGACGATCCCGGCCCGCCCAGCCGCCCCGTTCGCCCCGCGGCAGACGGCCGCGATGCCGTCGGCGAGAGCGAGCCCGCGCGCCGTGTGGAGCGCGGGTCCCCAGCGGATCTCAAGGTAGCGGACCCCGTCGACGGCCTTGGCGGCCACCAGCTCGCCGGCGACGCGCTCGAGCGCGTCGGCGTCCTGGAGCAGGGCGATGGGCAGGTCGAACCGCCGGAGGAGGTCGGCCTGCGACCCGGCGCGGGCCGGGGCGACGAGCGCCTCGATCATCGCCGCCCGGGTCGTCGGCGCATCGACGCCGCGGGTCCCTGCCAGCTCCAGGGCCGTCTCGACGAGCAGCGATCCGTCGAGGTGGAGGTGCAGCTCGGCCTTGGGCATCGCCCCGATGAGCCGCCGCCGGGCGAGGATCTCGGATGGGCCGATCACGCGCCGATGCTACGCTGCCGGGTGCGCAATCCGCCGGCTCGACCGGCCGAACGGCCGGGGGAGGCCGCGGCTCGAGCGGCCCGACCAGCGCCCGCGACGTATCGTCCGAGGGGATGTGATCTCGATGTCCACGGTCCTCGTCACCGGCGCGAGCGGGTTCGTCGGCAGCCACGTGGTGCCGGAGCTTGTCGCGAACGGCCACCGGGTCGTCGCGCTCGTCCGGTCGCCCGAGGCGGGTCGGCGAGTCCTCGACCGGCTGCCGGCCGAGGCTCGCGCCCAGGTCGAGCCCCGGGCGGGCGACGTCACGGAGCCGGCCGGCCTCGCCGGCGTCCTTTCGCTGGTCGACGCGGTCGTCCACCTCGTCGCCCTGCCGCGCGACTGGAACGGCGGCCGGGATCTCGCCCGGGTCAACACCGAGGGGACCCGGAACGTCCTCGAGGCGGCCACCGCGGCCGGGGTCCGGCGCTTCATCCACCAGGGCGCCCTGGGCGTCCAGGACGACCCCGCCCTCCACTATGGGAGCTCGAAGAGGCGCGCCGAGGTCCTGGTCGAGGCGAGCGGCCTCGACTGGACGATCCTCAAGCCGTCGCTCCTGTGGGGTGAGCGGGACGGCTTCTTCAACATCGTGGCCGACCTCGTCCGGCTCTCGCCCGGTGTCGTGCCGGTCCCGGGCGACGGCCGGAGCCGCTTCCAGCCCTTCGCCGTGGCCGATCTGGCCCGGGTGATCCGCCTGGCGCTCGAGCGTCCCGAAACGATCGGGCGGACGTTCGAGCTGGGCGGGCCGCGCACCTGGACCTACCGCGAGATCACCGCCGAGGTCTGCCGGGCGATGGGCCGGCGCCGGGCGATCCTCCCGATGCCCCTGCCGATCATCCGCCTGGTGGCCGGCGTCGCCGAGGCGATCCACCTGCCGTTCCCCGTCGCGACCGACCAGCTCCGCCAGCTCAGGTTCGACAACGTGGGGCCGCTCGACGGGGTGGCGACCGCGTTCGGGTTCGCGCCCTTGGACATGGCCGGCAACCTCGGGTACCTTCGCCGGAAGAAGGATCGTCAGGAACCCGCCGTCGATCAGGAGCCCGCCGTCTAGAGGATCGCGTGCGCGAGCCGCTCGACATCCCGCCTGTCCCGACCCCGCCGCCCTCGCGCCGCGTCCGGATCGCGTGGGCCGTCGGCTGGCTCCTCGCGGCCCTCCTTCTTTCCCTCGGCGCGGCCGGGATCGTGGTGGGGATGGACCGGCCGCCGGTCGACGGCGCCCGGCCCGAGCTGACCTGGGCGACCGACCGGGCGACCGAGCCGGCCCTGAACGCGGCCGCGGGCGACCTGGCCGCGCTGGCCGCCGACGTCGATGCGCTCGGTGAGAGCGGGCGCCACGCGATCGCCGCCCTCGTGGGCCGCGACCGGTCGGCCCTCGATGCGGCCATCGCCGCCGGCGCCGCCCAGGTCGCCGCGATCGACGCCGCGAGCGCCGCCCTCCGGTCGCGGCTCGCCGCGATCCCGGGCTTCGGCCCCGACGATGCCACGCGGATCGGCTCGGGTCTGCGCGACCGGTTCGACCTCATCTCCACGGTGATCGGCGCCACGGCCGGCTTCGGGCAGTCATGGACCGCCCTGACGAAGGGGAGCGCGACCGCGACCGACCTGGTCGACCAGCTGGCCGCTCACGACACGGCCGCGGCAGCCGCCGGGAAGCTCGGTCGGGCCGGCTCGTACGCGAAGGCGCTCGTCCAGCTCGACACTGCGGAGGCCGCCCTCGTCGTCGCCCGGACGCTCCGGGACGAGCTCTTCAACACGGTCGACGTCGGGGTCCTGACCGAGTGGATCGACCGCAACGCCGCCTACGACACCGCGCTCCGCAAGAACTGGACGCTTCTCATCAAGACGAACGGTCGGGTCACGACCGAGGTGCGAGCGGCCTTCGACGAGCTCCGGATCGCCCAGGCGAACCTGCCGCCCGACACGCGTGGCCTGGTGGTGATCCTGGGCGACATCGCCCGTGGCCGGCTGAACGAGGCGGTGATCCAGATCGAGCAGGCCCGAGCGCAGCTCGCCGACGCGGCGGCCGCGGTCGCCCCCGGCGGCGGGGCGAACGGCGACGGGACCGGCGGCGGAGCCGCTTCGCCCGCGCCCTGAGGCTCCGGTCGGGCGGACGTCGCCCGCCCGAGGCGGGTGCCCGAGCCGGTACACTGGGCCTCCCACTCGAGCCCGATCAGGCAGCCGCTCGCGTCCCACGCCGGAGGACCCACCCCTCATGCAGATCCGCGTCGCCACCGAACAGCCCTGGGAGATCGCCGCCGACGTGCTCGCGGTCCCGATCCTGGGCGAGCCGGACTTCGATGGCGTCCTGGGTGAGATCGACCGGCGGAGCGGCGGCGAGCTCCGCGCCCTGGCCGCGTTCGGTGAGCTGAGCGCGAAGCGCTATGACGCGACGCTGGCTGCGAACGGCGAGCTGCCCGTGGCGCGCCTGTTGGCGGCCTCGGCCGGCCCCGCCGCCGAGCTCGATCGGGAGACCGTCCACCGGCTGGGGGCCACGATCGAGCGTCGGCTCGGCGGACGCACGGTGCGTCGCCTGGCCATCTGGCTGGGCGACCTCGGGATGCACCTCGAGGGCGGCGACCCGGTCGCTGCCGAGCTGCTGGCCCGCGGCGTGGTCGAGGGCAGCTACGAGCCCAAGGCGATCTACCTCACCGCCGTCGAGTCGGCGCCGCCGATCCTCGACGAGCTGATCCTCGTCGCTCCCGATACGGCCGATCCGGCCGGCCTCGAACGGGCGGCGAACCGGGGCCGGATCATGGGCGAGGGCGCGAACGTCGCCCGGACGCTCGCGAACCGGGCGAGCAACGACGTCAGCCCGGTCGTCCTGGCCGACGCCGCGAGCGAGATCGCCGCCCGCCACGGCCTGTCGGTCGACGTGATCGGCCCGGAACGCGCGACGGAGCTGGGGATGGGGATGTTCGTGGCGGTCGGTCGCGGCAGCGACAATCCGCCGCGGATGATCGTCCTGCGCTCCGGTGGTGCCGGCGAGCGCGATGCGCTCGATCGTCACCTCGCGATCGTCGGCAAGGGCGTGTGCTTCGATTCGGGCGGGATCAGCATCAAGCCGTCCGAGCGGATGGACGAGATGAAGCTGGACAAGACGGGCGCGGCGACCGTGATCGCGGCGATCGAGACCGTCGCCCGTCTCGCCCCGGGGACCCCGCTCCTGGCGATCGCGCCGGCGGTCGAGAACATGCCCGGCCCCCACAGCACCCGGCCGGGCGACGTCGTCCGGGCGCTCAACGGCAAGCAGGTCGACATCACGAACACCGACGCCGAGGGTCGCCTGATCCTCGGCGATGCGCTGACCTACGCCGAGCAGCTCGGCGCGACCCACCTGGTCGACGTCGCGACGCTGACCGGCGCCGTGTCGCGCGCCTTCGGCCACCTGGTGACCGGCGGCTTCGGGACCCCCCAGGCCTGGTACGACGCCGTCACGGCCGCAGGCCGCCGGGCGGGTGAGCGCTACTGGCAGATCCCGCTCGTCGACGACTACGTCCCCGACATGGACAGCTGGTACGGCGACCTCCAGAACTCGGGCTCGTCGGAGGGCTCGCTCGTCAAGAGCGGCCTGTTCATCCGGGAGTTCGTGACCCGACCGTGGGTCCATCTCGACATCGGCGGCACGGGCTACTTCCGCAAGCCCCTGCCGTTCGCGGCGCGGGGCGCGAACGGCGTCACGCACGCCACGCTCGTCGAGCTCGCGCTCGACGGGGCGCGACCGGCCTGAGGCCGACGCTGAACGAGGGGAGCTCCGGGTGACCATCGCCGCCCTCGTCTGCGGCGCGATCGGGCTCGCCTGGGGCCTGGTCGCGGACCGGCTCGCTACGCGCTGGCCGGCCCACGACGACGAGGTTCCCGCCGGTCGATCGCCGGGCTGGCGGACGGCCGTGACCGCCGGGCTCGGCGGGCTGGCCCTCGGGAGCCTGCCCGGCCGGTTCGGAGGCGATCCACTCGCGATCGCCCTGTTCGGCGGCTTCTTCCTGGCCCTCGTCGTCCTCCTGGCCACGGACCTGGACCAGCGGCTCATCCCCGACGTGGTGAGCCTGCCGCTCATCCCGATCGCGCTGGCCTTCGCAGTCTCGGGGCGGAACCCGCTGGTCGGGTCGGGTCTCTGGCCGGCGGTCGCGGCGGCGATCGCGATCCCGGCGATCCTCTACCTGCTCTCGATCCCGTTCGGGGCCGGCGCCTTCGGCCTCGGCGACGTGAAGCTCCTTGCCAGCGTCGGGCTGGCGGCCGGCCTGTATCGGGCCGTCGTCGGACTGCTGTCCGGTCTCCTCCTCGCCGGAGTGGTGATCGTGGCGCTCCTGCTGACCCGTCGGATCGGGCTGCGCGACTACATCCCGTTCGGCCCGTTCCTCATCGTCGGGGCGTTCTGGGCGGTCCTGTCGCCGGGCTGACCGAGGGCGGACCACGGGGGTCCCGGTCCCCGGTAGCACCATCGACCGGCTGGCGTCGATCGGCCGGTGAGCGGTAGGCTGGCGGCGTGGCGGTATCATTCCTCTTGCGCCGGCGAACGCCCGGCGGGCCAAGCCGCCACTCGCGTCGGGCACGACGCGCGCAACGGAGCCAGCTCGCACGATGACATCAGCCCGGTGATCCCGACGACCCGCGCCCGCGGCCCCGGTCGATCGATCCGCGTCCTCCTCGCGATCCTGTTCCTCCTGCCGCTCCTCTCGGGGATCGCCGGGGCGCCGATCGCCCACGGCGACGATCTGTCGGATGCGATCGCCCAGCAGAAGGCGCTCGCGGCCAAGATCGCCGCCGACAAGAGCCAGGCGGCCGAGCTCGCCGCGCTCCAGGCCGACCTCAAGGCCAGCCTGGCCTCCACCCAGTCGAAGCTCCAGGGGATCAACGCCGACCTGGCGAGCGTCAAGAAGAACATCGCCGCGCTGACCGTCAAGGTGAACGCGGTCAGGGCCGCCTACGACGCGCAGGTCGCCCGGCTCGCCGACCTCGACGCCCAGCTGCTGTCGATCCAGGTCCAGGAGGACCAGAAGGCGGTCCAGCTGGCCCAGCGCAAGGCGCTCCTCGCGGACCGGGTCCGGGCCGCCTACGACAGCGACCGGACCTCG
Source organism: Candidatus Limnocylindria bacterium (assembly GCA_041483455.1). GTDB lineage: Bacteria > Chloroflexota > Limnocylindria > Limnocylindrales > CSP1-4 > JBGPFS01. Next base: position 13,134 of record JBGPFS010000011.1, read on the forward strand.
CTGCTCGAGACGATCCTGTCCGCCGATTCGTTCTCGGACGTCCTGGGCGACGTCGGCTACTTCATCGACATCGGCACCCAGGACAAGGCCCTCGCCCAGCAGATCGCAAGGGACCAGCAGACCCTCGCCGCCCTTCACCAGACGACCCTCCAGACGCGCGTCGAGACCGATGCGCTGCGGGCCGACACCCTGGCCAAGAAGGCCGACCTCGACGCGAGCATGGCCACGCTCAAGGCCGCCCAGGCCCAGATGGTCGCCCTCCAGAAGGCGACCGCGAAGGCGCTGGCGATCCAGAAGGCCGCCTGGTCGAGGGCGTACACGAACGCCGCCGCGATGCGGAAGGCGATCTCCGCCGAGCAGGCCGCCGAAGCCGCGATCAAGCAGAAGATCGACGCGATCATCGCCTCGAACGGCGGCGGCATCCCTTCGGACTACAGCGGCCAGCTCATCTGGCCGCTGGCGGGGCCCGGGATCACCGTCACCCAGGAGTTCGGCTGCACGGGGATGACCTGGGAGCCGCCATTCGGCAGCTGCGACCACTACCACAATGGGATCGACCTCGCGACCGACGGCCAGGTGGGGATCCCGATCAAGGCGGCCGGCGACGGCAAGGTCGTCTACGCGGGCGCGCTCAACGACGGCGCCTGGGTCGTGGTCATCGCCCACTCTCAGCACCTGCGGACCTGGTACGGGCACGTCCAGACGAACATCCCCGTCCACCTCGGCCAGTACGTGTCCGCGGGCGACGTCATCGCCTACGTCGGGATGACCGGCCACACCACCGGTCCGCACCTCCATTGGATGGTCGAATCCGACGGCACGTTCGTGAATCCGCGCCTGTTCGTGTAGCGGACCTTCACCCTCCGGCGATCGGAAACGCGGACCGGGCCGGGATAGAATCGCGGCGCGTCCCAGGTCCACCCCGACGGGTCGTCGCCAGGGGCCCGGGGGGCGAACCTCGATCGGAGGGGTCGATGAAGCCGACGAAGCCGACGATGGCGGTCATCCTGGCGGGCGGCGAGGGCGAGCGCCTGTCGATCCTCTCGTCGGTCCGGGCGAAGCCGGCCGTCCCGTTCGGCGGGAAGTACCGGATCATCGACTTCGCGCTGAGCAACTGCGTCAACTCCGGGATCGACAACGTGGTCGTCCTGACCCAGTACAACCCGCGCTCGCTGAACGACCACATCGGCCTCGGGCGCCCGTGGGACCTCGATCGGAACACCGGCGGCGTGAAGATGCTCCAGCCGTACATCAGGCGCGGCCGGGTCGCCGAGTGGTACGCCGGGACCGCCGACGCGGTGCTCCAGAACCTGAACGTGATCGAGCACGATCCGTGCGACGCGATCCTGGTCCTGGCCGGCGATCACATCTACAAGATGGACTACACCCCGTTCCTGGCCGCCCATCGCCGCCGGCGGGCGGACGTCACGATCGCCGTCCGGCGCGTCCCGCTCGCCGATGCCACGCGGATGGGGATCCTGGCCATGGACGACGCGAACCGGGTCGTGGAATGGCAGGAGAAGCCGAAGGCCCCCAAGAGCGACCTCGCGAGCATGGGCGTCTATGTCTTCAGCAAGCGGGCGCTCCGGCGCTGGCTGACCGAAGGCCTCCCCGATTTCGGGGCGAACGTGATCCCGGCCATGATCGACGGCGGGGCGCGGGTCTTCGGCTATCGCTTCGAGGGCTACTGGCAGGACGTCGGGACGATCCAGTCCTACTGGGAGGCGAACATGGGCCTCCTGGCGGACAGCCCCGAGCTCGACCTGTACGACCGGAGCTGGCTCATCCACACCCGCTCCGAGGAGCGCGCCCCCGCCCACATCGGCGCCACCGCGCAGGTCCATCGGAGCCTGATCAGCCACGGCTGCGTGATCGACGGTACCGTGGTCCACAGTGTCCTCTCGCCGGGCGTCCGGGTCGAGGTGGGCGCCGTCATCCGGGACTCGATCGTGATGTTCGATACGGTCGTCCGGAAGGGCGCGATCATCGACCGCTCCATCCTCGACAAGGAGGTGACGGTGGGCCCGGGCGCCGTCATCGGCGAGGGCCCCGACGATCCCCCGAACCGCGCCGAGCCCTCGCGCCTGAACACCGGGATCACGGTCATCGGGAAGCGGGCGATCATCCCGCGCGGAGAGCGGATCGGGCGGAACGTGCGGATCGGCGGGGAGGTCCGGGCGACCGACTTCACTTCGAAGGCGGTCCGGAGCGGGTCGTCGGTCGAGCGCGCGACCGGCATCGCCGCGGGCCGCTCCAGGAAGAGCTCCGTGGCGACCGGCTGAGGTCTGTCGCGCGCCCGGCGGCCCGGAAGGCCGGGCCGGGCTAGACTTCGGGGCCCATGTCCAAGGCCACGCCGCCCGTGCCGCCCGCGTACCCCACGCCGCCCGCCCACCCCGTGCCGCCCGCGGTCGAGCCCGCCACGGTCGAGGGCTGGCTGGCGGAGCTCGGGATCGCCCCGAGCGCCCGCGTCGACCGCGACGCCGTGGTCGCCTGGGATCTTGAGCTCGACGGCCGCCGCCGCTTCGCCGTCGGGGTGACCGTCATCCTCGACCCGGCCCTGGGGCTCATCACGTGGGTCCACTTCGCGCCGCCGATCGGTGACGGGCTGCGGAAGTCGTACCTGCGGCTCCTGCGCTGGAACGACGAGTTCCCGTTCGTGAAGTTCTCGCTGGCGGAGGACGGCCGGCCCACCCTGAGCACGGAGATCCCGCTCCGGATCCTCGACCGCGACGAGCTCGGCGTGGCGCTCGTGCGCTCGCTCGCGATCTGCGACGCGCTGCTCGAGGAATCGGCGGCCTGGCTCTGGATCGGCGGCCGGATCCCGGATCCGGGCGATCGGGTGTGCCGGAACCCGGCGCTGTTCGAGCGCTATCGGGACCGCCTGCCGGAGCTTCTCGGGTCATGATCCGAAGGTTCGTCGCCCTCGTCGGCGTCGCGGGGCTGTTGGCCGGGACGCTCGTCCTGGCGCCGACCGGTGTCGCCCCGACCGCCGCCGCGCTGCCGTCCGTGACGGTCGTCGGGGCCGCGACCTACGACGTCCGGCCGGAGGCGGCGACCGTCCACGCGACCGTCGACATCACGGTCGCCAATCGGCAGGCCGATACCGTCATCCGGCGGTTCTACGTGGATACGGTCACCCTGGCCCTGCCGACCGGCAGCTCCGGGTTCACGGCCAGCGCGGGCGCGACCAAGCTGCGGGCGGCGGTCGGTCGCCGGACCGCGACCGCCACGATGCTGACGGTGACGCTCCCGACCCGGCTGTACGGCGGCAAGAGCGTCACGTTCCGGCTCGGCTTCGACCTGGTCGACCGGGGCGGCGCCGCGACCCGGGCCCTGCGGGTCGGTACCTCGCTCGTCACGGTCGGGGTCATCGCCTTCGCCACGGCGGCCACGCCCGGCGCCTCGGTCGTCGTCCGCTTCCCGGCCGGCTACCAGGTCGACGTCGCGGCCGGGCACCTGGGTGCGCCCGTCACGGCGGCCGACGGCACGATCACCCTCAGCTCCGGAGGCCTGCCCGATGCCGGGGCCTTCTCGGCCTACCTGGTGGCCACGCGGCCGTCGGACCTCGTCGAGACGCCGCTCCGGATCGCGGTCGGCGACCGGTTCGCCGACCTGGCGGTGCGGGCCTGGCCCGACGATGCGGCCTGGGGGAAGCGGACGGCGTCGCTGCTCGAGCGGGGGCTGCCGTTGATCGGGCAGGCGATCGGCGTGCCGTATCCGGAGACGTCGCTGGTGAGCGTCGAGGAATCGATCGGCCGCGAGCTGGGCGGCTACGCGGGCATCTACGACCCGTCGGCCGCCCGGATCCGGGTCGACTATGCGGCCAGCGCGGCGGTGGTCCTCCACGAGGCCTCGCACCTGTGGTTCAACGGCTCGCTGTTCGCCGACCGCTGGATCGACGAGGGCTTCGCGACCGAGACCGCCGCGCTCGTCGCCGGTCCGCTGAAGCTCCCGCCGGGCGTCCCGCCGCTGACCGCGGCACTGCTCGCCCTGCGCATCCCGCTCAACGCCTGGACCGGCGTCCAGGAACCAGCCGCCCAGGAGGCCTTCGCGTATGCGGCCTCGGCCGAGGTCGCGAGCCGGATCGTCGCGCTCGCCGGGCGGGATGGCCTGCGGGCGGTCTTCGCGGCGGCCGCAGCCGGCTGGGCGGCGTACCAGGATCCCCTCGCGGCGCCCGCGACCACGGGCGCTGCGGCTGTCGCTCCGACCCCGGAGCTCGGCGATGCGGGCCCGGCCGATTGGCGGACCCTCCTCGACGACCTCGCGGAATGGGGCCACGTGGATGCCACGGACCTGTGGCGGACCTGGGTGGTCCGGCCCGAGGAGGCCTCGCTGCTCGACGTCCGCGGGGCGGCCCGCGCCGATTACGCCGCCCTGCTCAAGCTGGCCGGCGACTGGCACCTCCCGGTTTCGATCCGGACCGCTCTCGGGGCGTGGCGCTTCGACGACGCCCGGGCGCTCTCGACCCGGCTCCGCGCCCTCCTCGACGGCCGCTCGACGATCGGGTCCCGGGCGGACGCGATCGGGCTGACGCCGCCGCCGACCCTGCGGGCGATGTTCGAGGACGGATCGCGGACCGCGGCCGCGCCCACGGAGGTCGCCAACGAGATCCAGGTGCTCGACGCGCTCACCGCCACGACCGACGCGCGGGAGCGCGCCGCCGGCACGCTCGCCGCGATCGGGCTGCTCTTCTCCGATCCGGGTCTGGACCTGGCCGCGGCTCGCACGGCGTTCACGAAGGGCGACCTGCCGGCCGCCCTCGCCCAGGCCGCGCTGGCCCACGCTGCCTGGGCCGGGGCACGCGACCTCGGGGGCTTCCGCCTCCGGGTCGTCGGTGCGGTCGGGCTGGTCCTGGGCCTGGCGATCGCGCTCGTCGCCGCGGACCGACGGCGGAGGCGGCGCCGCGGCCTGCCGGACATCGACGCCGGCCGGCGCTGACGCGGACGGGCGCCTCGGCGTCCCCGCCGCGGCCGCGCAGAGCCGCCGCGGACCCGCGGTCGTACGCTACACTCCCGAGCCAGTCGCCCCGCGCTCGCGGCGTCGCGGAACCTGGAGGCTGATCCGACCGATGGGGATCCTGCGGACCCGACCCTCGCACGAGATCCTGTCCGGCGATTCGGCCGACGTCTACTTCATGCGCGCCGAGAGTGTCCTCGAGCGCGAGGGCCTCGACCCGCTCGTCACGATGGAGGTCTTCGCCCGCGAGGCGGCCGTCCTGTGCGGCATCGACGAGGCGAAGAACCTGCTGGCCCACGTCCTCGCCGACGCCGCGCCCGGCGAGCTGACGGTCGAGGCGCTCGCCGACGGCGACCTGATCGAGCCCAAGGAGATCGTCCTCCGGATCACCGCGCGGTACCGTCGGTTCGGCCTGTACGAGACCGCGATCCTGGGCATGCTCGCCCAGGAGACCGGCTGGGCGACCGCCGCCCGGGAGTGCGTCGAGGCCGCCGCGCCCCAGCCGGTGATCATGTTCGGGGCCCGGCATGTCCACCCGGACATCACGGACGTCCTCGATTACGCGGCGATCGTCGGCGGCTGCGTCGGCGCGTCCACCCCCGCCGGCGCCCGGCTGGCCGGGCTGAACCCGACCGGCACGATGCCCCACTCGCTCGTCCTCATCTTCGGCGACACGGTCGAGGCGGCCCTCGCCTTCGACCGCGACCTCGGCCCGGACGTGCCGCGCATCGTCCTCGTCGACACGTTCCGCGACGAGGGCGAGGAGGCCCTCCGGGTCGCCCACGCGCTCGGCGATCGGCTCTACGGGATCCGGCTCGACACGCCGTCGGAGCGCGGCCGCGTGACGCCCGACCTCGTCCTCGAGATCCGGGCCCGGCTCGACATCGAGGGGTTCGACCATGTCCGGATCGTCGTCTCGGGCGGCCTGACGCCCGAGCGGATCGCGATCTTCAAGGAGGCCGGGGCGCCGGTCGACTCGTATGCGGTCGGCTCCCACATCAGCGGTGCGTCGCCGATCGACTTCACCGCCGACATCAAGGCGATCGACGGCCGACCGATCGCGAAGCGCGGCCGGATCCCCGGCCTGACCCCCTCGCCGCGGCTCCAGGCCATCGACCTCGCCGCGTGGCGCGCCGGCGACTGAGCGAGCCGTCGTGGACGCCCCCGACGAGCGCGAGTCGGCATACGGCCTCCTCCAGCGCGGGCAGGAGCTGATCTCCGGGCAGCACTTCGCGCAGGCCGCGGTGGTGCTGGCACGGGCGGACCGGTTGGCGCCGGGGCGCGGCTCGATCCTCGAGGCGCTCGCCCGGGCCGAGTTCAACAGTCGCCAGTACGCGCAGGCCGCGGAGACATTCGGCCGCCTGCTCGAGGTGGACCCCTCGGGCCACTACGCCCACTACGGTCGCGGCCTCAGCCTGCTCCGGTCCGGGCGCCGGAGCGAGGCCCGCCTCCACCTGCGACTGGCGACCGTCCTCTATCCCTCGAGTGCGCTCTACCGGACCGCGTATGCGCGGCTGGGCCCCGAGCCCAGCGTCGAGCCGAGTGCCGAGCCGGGCACCAAGCCGAGCGCCGATCCTGCGCGGACGCCGCCGACCGACTGACCGTCCCGGCTCAGGTCTCGCCGGCCGCCTTCAGTCGTTCGAGCCAGAACAGGCCGACGATCGACTTCGCATCGACGATCCCGCCCGTCACCGCCAGCTCGACCGCCTCGCGCCAGGGGAGGGGGACGAGCTCGAGCCGCTCGTCCTCGTCCGGGCCGAGGCGGTCCTCGTGGGCCGGGGCGAGGTCGGTCGCGAGGTAGAGCCGCATCAGCTCCGTCGCGAAGCCCGGAACGGTCCAGAACTCGGCCAGCTTCCGCCAGGTCGCGGCCCGGAAGCCGGTCTCCTCCTCGAGCTCGCGCCGGGCGGCGACGTCCGGATCCTCGACCGTCCCGGCGTCCAGGTCCGCGGTGTCGAGGGTCCCGGCAGGCAGCTCCAGGAGCGCCCGTCCGGCGGCCGTCCGCCACTGTCGGACGAGGAGGACCCGGTCCTCCGGGTCGAGGGCGACCACGACGACCGCACCCGGGTGGCCGAGGATCTCGCGCTCCGACCGTCGCCCGTCCGCGAACTCGACCGTGGCGATCCGGAAGTCGCCGAGGCGTCCCCGATAGATCGTCCGCGAGGCGACGATCGTCTCCCGGAGATGCTCGTCGTCCACCGGGCGACCGGGCTCGCTCAGCTGGCCATCACGGCGCTGAGCAGGGAGGACCCGCTGTCCGCGTCGAAGAGGTGGAGCTTGTCGAGCGGCAGGCGCAGGTCGACCATGTCGCCCGGGCGGATCCGGTGTTCGGCGCCGACCACCGCGACGACATCCTTGCCGGCCAGGGAGAGATGGAGGAGCTCCTCGTTGCCGAGGTACTCGACCACGTCCGCCTTGGCCTGGATGCCGAACGCGTCGCTGCCCATCTCGCCGACGTCGAGATGCTCCGGCCGGAAGCCGGCCACGAGCCTGCGGCCGCTGGTCGGCCCGACCGCCTCGCGGAGGCGCGCGGGAAGCGAGAACGAGAGGCCGTCGCCCGTGAGCGTCGCGCCGTCGCCGGCCCCGGCGACCGTGACGTCGGCGAAGTTCATCGACGGGCTGCCGATGAACCCGGCCACGAACTTGTTGATCGGCTTGTCGTAGAGCGACTGCGGGGTGCCGACCTGTTGCAGGAGCCCGTCGTTCATCACGGCGATCCGGGTCCCCATCGTCATCGCCTCGATCTGGTCGTGGGTGACGTAGACCATCGTGGTCCCCAGGCGCTGGTGAAGGCGGGCGATCTCGGCCCGGGTCTGGACCCGGAGCTTCGCGTCGAGGTTCGAGAGCGGCTCGTCCATCAGGAAGACCGCCGGCTCCCGGACGATCGCCCGGCCGAGCGCGACGCGCTGGCGCTGGCCGCCGGAGAGCTCCTTCGGCTTGCGGTCGAGCAGGTTCGAGAGCTGGATCGTCTCGGCCGCCGCCTTGACCCGGCGCTCGATCTCCGCCTTGGGGACCTTGCGCAGCTTCAGGCCGAAGGCGAGGTTGTCGCGGACCGACATATGCGGGTAGAGCGCGTAGCTCTGGAAGACCATCGCGATGTCGCGATCCTTGGGGGCGATGTCGTTGACGACCTTCTCGCCGATCTTCAGCGTGCCGGTCGTGATCTCCTCGAGCCCGGCGATCATCCGGAGGCTCGTCGTCTTCCCGCACCCGGACGGGCCGACGAGGACCATGAACTCCCCGTCCTGGATCTCCAGGCTCAGGTCGGCGACCGCGGTCACCTCCCCGTACTTCTTCGTGACGTGCTCGAAGGTGACGGTCGCCATCGCGCTCTCCTCGTCTCCAGGCGGACGACGCGGGCCCATGCATCCGGCCGCACGTGGTGCGGACTCGGACGGGCCCCGTACGCGTCCGTCGCGGGGACGGGAGCATCGTACCAGCGGGGGGTGTGCGGACGCGCGACAATGGGGGCGACCAGCCTCCCGGAGGAACGCTCGTGTCGGGACCCGTCCTCGTCGCCTACGCCAGCAAGCACGGCTCGACCGCCGAGATCGCCGACTCGATCGGCGAGACGCTCCGGCGCGCCGGCCTCGAGGTCGAGGTGCGACCGGCCAAGGAGGTCCGCGACGTGACGGGCTACCGGGCGGTCATCGTCGGCAGCTCCATCTACGCGGGGCGCTGGCAGGGCCCGGCCCTGGACCTCCTTCGGAGGAACGCCGCGGCGCTCGTCGACCTCCCGGTCTGGCTGTTCAGCAGCGGCCCGCTCGACGAGACGGCCGAGACGGCGCCGGCCGAACCGAACAGGGCCGTCCGCCAGTTGATCGAACGGCTCGGCGTGCGCGACCACGCTACCTTCGGCGGCAGGCTCGCCCCGGACGCGAGCGGCTTCATCGAGCGCCTGATGATCCGGAACGGCCGGATCGGCGACTGGCGCGACTTCGACCACATCCGCGCCTGGGCCCGCGACATCGGGTCGACGCTCACGGCCGTCGACGTCTTCTGAGGGCGGCTCCGTGAGCCGTCTCGGGCCGATCGGGTCATGGAGATCGAACGTGGGCTGCTCGAGATGTACCGCGATCCGAACCTGAACGAGAAGCCCAAGCTTCTCGAGCAGCGAGGCGGCGCCTTCTACAGCGAGGCAGCGGCCCAGCTGATCGCCTCACTCCACGCCGGGACGGGCGACGTCCAGGTCGTCAACGTCCGGAACGGCGGGGCGTTGCCGGGTCTCCCGGACGACGTGACGGTCGAGATCCCGGCTCGCATCGACCGGAACGGCGGCCACCCCCTTCCGCTCGCGCCTCTCGCGCCGGAGATCCGGGGCCTGGCCCAGGCCGTCAAGGCGTACGAGGACCTGGCCGTCCAGGCCGCCATCAAGGGCGATCGCGTCCTCGTCGAGAAGGCCCTGCTGGCCCATCCCCTGGTCGGCCAGCATGCCATCGCGCGACCGTTGACCGAGGCGCTGTTGGAGGCGAACAAGGCGTACCTGCCGCGCTTCTACCCTGGCGCCGCGGCGACGAGCCGGCCGCGAGCCAGGAGCACGAGGCGTCGACGGTGAACGAGGCCGAGGCGGCCGCGCTCGTCGGGCCGCGCCTGCTACGCACGTTCGAGGGCACCGAGCCGACGCCGCACATCCTCGACGCGATCGCCGGCCGACGTGCGGGCGGGGTCACGCTCTTCCGCGCGATGAACGTGGCGTCTCCTGCCCAGGTGCGGGAGCTGTGCGCCGCGCTCCAGGCCGCGCGCCCGGCAGGCGACCCCCCACTCGTCATCGGGCTGGACCAGGAAGGCGGACAGCTGCAGGCGGTCGGCGGTGGCGCGACGGCCTGGCCCGGGAACCTCGCGCTCGGCGCGACGCGTTCCGAGGAGCTGGCGCGGCGCGTTGGACGTGCGATCGCGACCGAGATGGCGGCGCTGGGCGGCACGCTCCTGTTCGCGCCGGTCTGCGACCTGCTCCACCACGAGACGGCGACCAACCTGGGCACGCGGCCGTTCGGCGACGACCCGCCACTGGTGGGACGGCTTGCCGCGGCGATGACGCTGGGGATCCAGGAGGCCGGCATCGCGGCCACGCTCAAGCACTTCCCCGGGCACGGGTCGGCCGCCGGCGACTCGCATCACGGCTTGCCGGTGCTGCGCCGGGACCTCGCCGAGCTGGAGGCCGAGGAGCTGGTGCCGTTCCGGGCCGCGATCGCCGCGGGCGCCCGCGTCGTGATGCCGGGGCACCTCGCGGTACCTGCGCTCACCGGCGGCCGGGCCGTGCCGGCGACGGTCGCACCCGAGATCCTCGAGGGACTCCTCCGCGACCGGCTCGGCTTCGATGGCGTCACGGTGAGCGACGCCCTCGACATGGGCGGCGCCGGGGCCGCCGACCGGATCGACGCGACGGTGGTGGGCGCGGCGGGCGCGGGGATGGACCTGCTGTTGATGCTCCACGCCGCGGCGACCGAGGACCTGGCCTTCGACGCGCTCGTGCGGGCGGCGATGGACGGCCGGCTCGGCGCCGGCGCGCTCGCAGAGTCGTGTGGCCGGATCATGGACCTGCGGCGCTGGCTCGGGGCGGGGGACGGTCAGCCGCCGCTCGACGTGATCGACTCGCGCGCCCACCGCGAGCTGGCGCGCGAGGTCGCCGAGCGCTCGGTCACCCTGGCCTGGGACCGAGCGGGCATGATCCCGTTGCGCCCCGGGCCCGGCGCAGACGTGGCGGTCGTGGCGCCCGTCCCGGTCGACCTGACCCCCGCGGAGAGCGCCTCGTACCTCCGGCTCTCCCTCGCGGACGCGCTGCGCGACCGCGGGCTGCACGTCGACGAGCTCGTCGCGCCGCTCGACCCGACTCCCGCGCAGGTCGCCGCCCTCGCCTACGCCGTGCGCGGCCACGACCTGGTGATCGTCGGGACATTCGACGGGTTCCGCTGCCTCGGGCAGGCGGACCTCGTCCGCGCCGTCGTCGGGGCGGAGCCGACGGACGTCGGCGTGAGTCGGTCGGGGCGCGTGGCGGGTCGGTCGGTCGCGCGAGCGGATCGCCCCGTCGTCGCCGTCGCACTCCGTGAGCCGTTCGACCTCGAGCGCTACCCCGAGGCGCCGCTGTGCGTTTGCACCTACGGGATCCAGCCGCCGCAGATGGAGGCGCTCGCGGACGCGCTGCTCGGCCGCATCCCCTTCGCGGGCACGCTTCCCGTGGCACTGGACGTACCCGCATGACCACCCGCACCGAGCTGGGGGAGGGCCCGACGACCGTCGAGCGGCTGCTCGACGGGGCGGTGGGGCCGATCGAGGAGGTGGCCCGCGCCGTCCGCGGGCGGCCCATCGATCTCGTCGTGATCGCCGCACGCGGCACGTCCGACCACGCCGCGATCTACGCCCAGTACATCCTCGGTGCCCGGAACGGGCTCCTCGTCGCCCTCGCGGCGCCGTCGCTCGCCTCCCTCTACGGCCTGCCGCCACGGCTGCACAACGCGCTCGTCCTGGGCATCTCGCAGTCGGGCAGATCCCCCGACGTGGTGGCCGTGCTCGAGGAGGCGCGCCGGCAGGGCGCGCTCACGGTCGCCATCACGAACGACCGCACGTCGGAGCTGGCCTCCGCCGCCGAGCACGTGGTCGAGCTGGAGGCGGGCCCGGAACGGGCGATCGCAGCGACCAAGACGTATCTGGCCGAGACCGCCGTGATCGCGATGCTCTCGGCTGCGCTGTCCGGGGACCCCGGGTCGCGGGCCGAGCTCCGCGCGCTTCCGGCCGCGCTGCGCGAAGCGTTCCTCGTCGAGGACGAGGTCGTGGCGCTGGCCGGGGCGTGGGCGCGCGAGGACCAGTGCGTCGTGCTGGCGCGCGGCTTCCAGTACGCGACCGCCCGCGAATGGGCGCTGAAGCTCAAGGAGCTCGCCTACGTCCTCGCCGACCCCTACTCGGCAGCCGACTTCCAGCACGGCCCGATCGCGCTCGTGCAGGACGGGTTTCCGGTCCTGTCGGTGGTGACCACCGGCCCGGCGCTCGCCGGGATGGTGGAGCTCCTGGGCCGGCTGCGCAAGGCGCGCGCGCGTCTCCTGGTCCTCTCCGACGACCCGCAAGCGCTCGAGCTGGGGGACGGGGTCCGCCTCCCGCCCGTCCCGGAGTGGCTGGCGCCCCTCGTCGCGATCATCCCCGCCCAGCTGTTCGCCTACCACCTGGCCCGTGCGCGGGGCATCGACACGGAAGCTCCGCGCAACCTCGCGAAGGTCACCCTCACTCGATGATCCGCCCGCACGGCCGGCTGTTCGCGCCCGACGATCGCGCGCACACGGTCAGGCAGAGGGCCGGAAGTCCTCCCCTGGGGTTCTGCTAGGGCCGCAGGGTCGCGGCGTAGACGTCCTGCGAGAGCGGGCCGTTGCCCGTCCACGCGAGCGCGACGAGGGTGTCGGTCGAGTCGATCCCGAGGTAGTCGCCCATGAAGGGCGTGTGGCCCGGGCCGCGGGGCGGTTGCGCGTCCCCGTCGATGGCGCTCTGGACGACCGTCCGGGTCATGGTCGTGCCCTTGGGCGCCACCTGGCCGTAGACGGCGTCCATGAGGCCGGTCGAGCGGTCGTAGTCGTAGAAGATCAGGTCGAGCCGGCCGCTCGGTGCGACCGAGAGCCAGGGCATGACCTGGTCGTTCGAGTCGCTCGTCAGGTTGACCTGGCTCGGGAACGAGCTTCCGTGGTCGGTCGAGCGGGCCAGGTACATGTCGAGGTTGCCGGTGACGAAGTCGCC
>JBGPFS010000012.1:0-25431 GCA_041483455.1 Candidatus Limnocylindria bacterium
CCGGAACTCGCCCCGGCGCCCACTCCCTCGCCGGCGCCGACGATCGGTCGGATCCGGGCCGCGTAGTAGCTGGCGACGGTCAGACCGACCATCGCCGCCCAGACCGCCGCAGCCAGCCCGACGTGGAGCGTCTGGGTCCAGGGCGCCTTCTGAGTCAGGACCTGCGCCCCGCCGACGATCGCCTGGATCGGGTAGAGGGCGCCCGCGATGAGCGCCAGCTGGAGCGTCGGGCGGTCGTACCGCTGGGTCCGCCACGCCACCGCCGCGATCCCCACCACGATGAGACCGACCACCACGGCCACCCAGCGATGCAGGACCTGGTCGGAGGTGACGGCAGTGAGAGGCGGGAAGAACGTCCCGCCCATCAGCGGCCAGTCCGGGAAGATGAGCGCCGCGTCGTGGGCGGTCACGTTCGAGCCGAAGAGGAGGAGGACGAACGTGGCGACGGCCCCGAACGCCGCCAGCAAGGTGAACCGCTGGCTGCCGCCGCGCCCGGCGATCCGGGCCGGGTAGCCGCTCCGGACCAGGAGGTAGACGAGCAGGCCCAGGAGCGCCATGGCGGCCGCGAGGTGGGCCGTCACGGACGGGCCGGAGTTCCCGAGCAGGACCGTCTGGCGCCCGAGCCATGCCTGGAAGCCGACCAGGAGCACGGCGCCGACGCTCGGCCAGACGATCGACGGACGGTCGCGGTGGTCGACCAGCGCCAGCGCGGCCTGGAGGACGATGAGGAGACCGAGAACGGCCGCGATATCGCGGTGGATCCACTCGATCCAGGCGCTGAACTGGAGTGGCGGGATCACCTGGCCCAGGCAGAACGGCCAATCGGGGCAGCCGAGGCCCGAATTCGTGGCGCGGACGAAGACGCCGACGGTCACGAGGCCGAGCGTGAGGGCGACGTCGATCGCGGCGAGCTTCCGGTAGCGTGACATCGCCCGCCATTCTACCGGCCGCGCCCGAGCCCGCCCGGAGGCCCCGAGTGAGGCACGGCGGGGGCGCGTCGACGGCACCGGCGGAGCGCTCCGGCTACCCTGACGCCGTGCACAGCCATTCGGTGGGTCGCCTGTTCGTTCCGGTGGCCGTCGCCGCCCTCATCGCCGCCGGCTGCGGTCCGGGCGGCGCGGCCGTCTCAAGCCCGAGCGCCGCGGCCTCACCCAGGGCGGCGGCCGCCCCGTTCATCCCCCAGATCGTCAACGCCGAGGCCGTGGTCGGGCGCGACCGCCTGCTGTTCGGGATCCTCGACGCCGCCGGCACCAAGCCGATCGGCGGTCCCGACACCACCGTCAGCATCGCGTTCGAGCCAGCCCCCGGGACCGCAGGCGGGCAGCCGATCGCCCCGGTCGCCGCCCGCTTCATCTGGGCGATCCAGGGGGAGCGCGGCCTGTGGGTCGTCGAGGTCGACCTGCCAGCCGCCGGCGACTGGCTGGCCGACGTGAGGGCGACCGGCGGCGGGGTCGATCAGGGGACGGTCCAGGTCGGATTCCCGGTCCACCAGAAGGGTTCCGCGATCGCGGTCGGGGAGCCGGCGCCGTCCACGGTCACCCCCATCCTCGCCGACGTCGGCGGCGACGTGAAGCGGATCTCGACCGACCCGAAGCCCGACCCGTCCTTCTACCAGGTCTCCGAGGCCGACGCGCTCGCCCGCCACGAGCCGTTCGTGTTCGTCTTCGCGACACCGGCCTTCTGCCGGAGCTCCCAGTGCGGCCCGACCCTCGACGTCGTGAAGGCCGTCGCCAGGGACGAGCCCGGATTCCGATTCATCAACGTGGAGCCGTACCTGCTCGCGTTCACCGACGGGCGGCTCCAGCCGGTCCTCGACGCCAGCGGCGGGCTCCAGCCGACACCCATCACGACTGCCTGGGGGATCCTGACCGAGCCCTACATCTACGTGGTGGGACGGGAAGGGATCGTGGCGGCGACCTTCGAGGCGATCGTATCGCCCGACGAGCTGAAGGCGGCGATCGCAGCGGTGCGGTAGGCGCGGCTGGTTCGGGGCGGGGGTTCGGCCCCGGGGCGGTCCTGGCGGCACGGAGCGGTCCTGGCGGCCCAGGGGCGGTCCTGGCGGCGCGGAGGGGACGGGTTCGCGGGCGCGGCGCGGTCCTGGCGGCACGGGGCGGTCCTGGCGGCGCGGAGCGAGAAGCGTTCGCGGGCTCGGCGGGGGACGCGTTCGCGGGCGCGGATCGCTTGCCGGTACCCGGCCCTGATCGATGGGCCGACGTGGGTAGAACCCGGGTGACTTGGGAGGCCGGTTTCCCCTGGTGCGTCGACCGCCTGCGGGCGGGCCAGGCACCGTACCGGCCTATGGAGTGATGGCGGTTCTGACGAGGCGCGCAATGCCGGGGTTCGGGGGCACCGCCGTCTGACGCGGGATCGGACCGAGCCGGGGAGTCATGGCGGTTCTACGGGGGAGTCGACCAGCGACAGCCGCGCTCCGAACGACGCCCGAACGCCCGTGCCACGCCCCCCGACACGGGGCCAGATCAGCCCCCGTCCTCGATCCGGGTGACGACGAGCCTCTCCCCTTCCACGTGGAACGTGACCTTCACCGGGCTCGCCGTCGCGAGGTGCTCGCCCAGGTGGGCCGGCGGGAAGATCGTTCCGTTCTCCAGGACGCCGATGGTGAAGACGAGCTCGCGCCCGTCCGCCGTGCGCAGGGTGAAGCCTCGGACGTCGGTCAGGCCCAGCGCATCGACCTTGACGACGATGCCGCTGACGGGCGAGGTCGGCAGGGCGCTCGACGGGGCGGCCGACGGGGCGCTCGAGGGCGCGACCGGCGGTCTCGCTCCGGCCGGCGGCATCGTTCCGGTCGGGCTGCATGCCGCGACGAGGATCGCGAACGCCCCGGCCAGCACGAGCGCCCTGACGAGCGCCCTGACCAGCGTCTTCACCCGGCACCCACCGGCGCCGTCCCCGTCCCGGAACTCCCGGGAACGTGGAGCGGCGTCCCGTCTGCGCAACGCGGGCAGGTCGCCGGCCCCGGCTCGTACGTCGGCAGGTCCATGATCCAGAGGGCGCTGAGCGGGTAGACCCGGCCGGTCGTCGGCGAGGTGAGCGTCGCCAGGCCGCCCGAGCGATCGACGAGGACATGGCAGCCCACGATCTCGCCGCCGGCCGCTTCCACCGCGGGGATCATCGCCAGGAGCGAGCCACCGGTCGTCAGGATGTCGTCGACCAGGACGACCCGTTCGCCGGGCGCGATCGCGAACCCGCGCCGGAACTCGCGGTGGGTCGAGCCGTCGGCGGCGCGGACCTCCTCGGCGAAGATCGCCCGGGTCCCGAGCTGGCGGCCCGTCTCGAAGGCGAGGATGACTCCGCCGGTGGTCGGGCCGGCCACCAGGCCGACCTTCGTCAGGCCGTCCTGGTCGCGATGGCGCGCCGCCCAGAAGCCGCACAGCTCGCTCGTCGCCGCCGGGTCCTGGAGGACCTGGAACTTCTCGAGGTAGTGCTCGCCGTGGCGGCCGCTCTTGAGCAGGAAGTGTCCCTCGCGCAGCGCGCCGGAACGCCTGAAGAGCTCCTCGGTCCGCCGGGCGATCGCCGCCCGGGCGGCGGCCTCGATGGCCGGTCGGATCGTGGTCATCGGTGCGGTCTCCGCTTCGGTGGGCTCACGGCCGGTACTCCACGCCATTGGCCGACGGCGCCCCGGGCTTCTTCGGGAGCGCCGTCCCGATGAGCGACAGGTGTGAGCCGAGGCCCCGCGAGCGGCACAGCTCGGTGAGCCCGTCGACGATCCGGATCGGCAGGACCGGGTCGGCGAAGAGCGCGGTCCCGATCTGGACCGCGACCGCCCCGACGGCGAAGAAGTCGAGGACATCGTCGAGACCGGCGACCCCGCCGATCGCGACCACCGGGATATCGACCGCCTGGACCGCCTCGTAGACGATCCGCAGCGCCACCGGCTTGATCGCCGGCCCGGACAGGCCGCCGTAGACGTTCCCGAGCAGCGGCCGGGTCCGGTCTCGCCGGACCGCCATCCCCGACAGGGTGTTGATCGCGGTCAGCGCGTCGGCGCCCGCCCGCTCGATCGCCCGGGCGCTCGGCCGGATGTCCGACACGTTCGGGCTGAGCTTGACCAGGAGCGGCAGCGACGTCACCCGCCGGACGGCGGCGGTCACGGCGCCCGCCGCATCGGCATCGATCGCGAACTGGAGGCCGCCCTTGCCCACGTTCGGGCAGCTGATGTTGAGCTCGATCCCGGCGACTCCGGGGATCCCGTCGAGCCGACGGACCACCTCGACGTAGTCGGCCACGGATTCGCCCGCCACATTGACGATGACCGGGACGCGCCAGCCCGCCCAGGTCGGGGCGTACTTCTCGATCACCGCGTCGACGCCCGGGTTCTGGAGGCCGATCGAGTTGAGCATCCCGGACGGGGTCTCGGTGACCCGGGGCGGGACGTTCCCGATCCGGGGCCTGAGGGTGGTGCCCTTGCAGCAGATCGCCCCGAGGCGCTCGACGTCGACGACCTCGCCGTATTCGATCCCGTAGCCGAACGTTCCCGAGGCGACCAGGATCGGGTTCTCGAGCCACAACCCGCGGCCCAGGTCGACCGACAGGTCGATCCGGGCGGGACCGGGCGGCGGCTCGGGCGACGGGACGATCGCGGCGGCCGAGGCGCTGGCCGAGGCCGCCGAGCCGGTGAGCGAGGCCGAAGCGGCGGCGGCCGGTCGAACGGGCGGCTTCCCAAGGCTCGAGGAAGATCGACCCCCGGGATGCTGCGCGGCGGGGAACCTCGAGACGGGCGCCCTGGACGCGGGCGGGCGGCTCGCCCGGGGCGCCGGACCCGGGGCCGTTCCGCTCGTCACGATCCGTCGCTTCGCCTTCACCAGCCGCTCTCCCAGGCGATCTCGTCGGCGGCGAAGACCGGGCCCTCGCGGCAGACCCGCTGCGGCTGGCCGTTCGCGCCCATCACGACGCAGCCGAGGCAGGCGCCCACGGCGCAGCCCATGTTCTGCTCCATCGCCACCTGGAGGAAGGCCTTCCGGCGAGCGGCGGTCGAACCCGGCGGATCCGCCTTGCCCCTGCCCCGCTTCCGACCGAGCTTCGCCACCCCGAGCCGGTCACGGCGGGTGGCGGCCAGGCGGGCGAGGGCCGCCAGCATCGGCGCCGGCCCGCAGGCGAACGCCTGGTCGGCCCAGGCCTCGTAGTCCGGGACCAGCTCGGTGACGAACCCACGATGGCCGAGCGAGCCGTCATCGGTCGCGACCACGTACTCCACCTCGTCGGGCAGCAGGGTCGAAGGGTAGACCTCGGCCGCGCTGGCGGCTCCGAACAGGATCGTGACCTGGCGGTCGGTGCGGAGCGCCTCGTCGGCGAGCATCCGGACGCCGGCGATCCCGAGCCCGCCGGCGATGAGCAGGAGGTGCCGGCTGCGCGGGTCGACCTCGAACGGCCGGCCGAGCGGGCCGAGCATGTCGACGATGTCGCCGGGCCGGAGACGGGTGAACCAGCCGGTCCCGCGCCCGACCGTCCGGAAGTGGATCGTGACCGTGCCGGTCCCCGGATCGACCGTGTTCAGGGAGAACGGCCGGCGCAGGATCAGTCCCGAGTCTTCACCGGGGCGGACGTGGACGAACTGGCCGGCCCGCGACCCGATCGCGAGAGCCGGGGCATGGTACGACTGGAGCCACTGGTCGGGCAGGATCTCGCGGCTCTCGAGGAGTTCGGCCGCGACGAGGCGCATGCTCACGCCCGGGGGTGGTCCTCCGTCTCGGCCTTGTCGTCGGCCTCGTCGCCGTCGGTTCCGGCCACCTCCGGGGCGACGGCCGGATAGGCCTCCGCGAGCGCATCGGCCAGGTCGCCGAAGACGTCGGTCGGGTCGTAGAACTCGACCAGGTCGGTCGCCGAGCCGAGCGTCCGCCAGCCCTCTTCGTCGTCCTCGGGCTGGACCTCCGCCCGGAAGCGGCCGCCCTTCTCGAGGACGAGCCGCTCATCGTCGTCCTCGACCACGACGATCTCGCCGAGGAACGCCGAAAGCGGCGCGGCCGCTGCCTCGAACCGGTCGATCAGGTCGGCCTCGGAGTGCTGGCTTCGCTCCTGGAAGCTGAGCGCGAGGTCGTACAGCCGGCGGGCGGCCGACTCCTCGTCGACGGCCGGACCCTCGTCGTCCTCCTCGATCGTCGCGGCCCAGTCGTCGGCCGCCGCGGCGTACGGGTCACGGGGCAGCCCGACGAACCCCTCGCTCGGGATGTGGGCGGTATCGAGAAGGTCGCCGGCGGCAGTCGGCTCGACGGGCAGCCCGGCCGCCTCGCGCGCGGCATCGGCGAAGGCCGTGTAGATCTCGGCCGGGCTGTAGAGCTCGACGAGCTCGGCCGCCGAGTCGACGACCTCCGTCTCGCTCACCCATTCGCCGGTCGTCTCGTCCTGGTAGCGGCTCCGGCTTCGGAACGAGAGGTCGGGCGCCACGGAGAGGTAGTCCGGGTCCTCGTCGATGAGCGTCAGCCCTCCGAGCGAGCGGATCCGGGACGCGTTGGCATCGAGGAACCGGCGGAGCTGCTCGGCCGACGTGGCCAGGTAGTCGTTGCGCTCGAGCGACGCATCGCGGGCGAGCGCAGCGAGCAGGTCGTTCCGGCTGGCATCCATGGCTCTCGCCTCCTTGGGCTACGGGTGATAGTCGAGGTCCGGGCCCATGCGCTCCCGGAGGAACATCGAGTGGTGGCGCTCGAACATCCACTCCCCCGCCCGATGGCCGAGCAGGCGGGTGGTCTCGTCGGCCTCGAGCCGGTCAAGCGTCGCGTAGTCGGGCAGGTCGAGCAGGATGACGTTGTCGAAGTCCCAGCCGTGGGCGACGTTGTACCAGCCGATGAACCGGATCCCGAACTTCTCCTCGTACTCCTTCACCTGCTTCGGAAAGATCGTCCGCATGAAGAACTTGAAGAACGGGTCGCGGCCGCGGCGGATGGAGAAGTAGGTCGCGAGGACGGGCACGGACCGCGGGCCTCCGCTCGATTACGAACACGGGAATGGGCCCATTGTCGCACGGGCGGTCGACGGCCCACGCAGCCCTGGCGGTCGTACGCCGGTCAGCCGGGGGGCGAGTCCTCGGCCGGCGGCTCGGCGGACGGGCCGGGCTCGGTGCTCGGGCCGCTCGGCGGTGCGGGCTCGGCGCTTGGGGCGCTCGGCGGTGCAGGCTCGGCGCCCATCAGCGGCTCGGCGCCCGTGACGGGCTCGGTGTTCGGGGCGCTCGGCGACGCGCCCGCGGCATCCTCGATCTCGCCGACCGTCCTGGTCGTGCTCGTCAGTGGCCGGCGCCGTCCCCGGCGATCGGCCGCCACCAGCCGGAGCAGGAAGATCACCGTCTGGCCGGTCAGCAGCAGCAGCCCGATCACGACGAACAGCAGGATGGCGCTCACCTCGGGCGGCCAGGCCGCCGCGACGCTGATCGGCGTCAGGACGATAAGAACGACCAGCACGATCGCCTGGAACCAGAAGCAGCCAAGGCCCGTGCCGCGTTCCGCGTCCAGCTCGGAGCCCTTGTACTGGACGGGTCCGGGGTTGATCGCTCCGCTCGCGCGGCTGGGTCGCGGGACGGTCGGGGGCGGCTCGGAGGCGGGCGGCTCAGCAGGCGGCGTCGAAGGATCGTGCTCGGTCACGGCATGAAGCGTACGAGAGTCGGCCGTCCCCCGCGCAGCCGTGCGCTACGCGCACGGTCCGACCGGCGGATCGCGCCGCCCGACGGGACGGCGGGCGCGAGCGCGGCCCGGTCGATCCGCGGACCCACCCACCGCCGCTCGACCTCCCGTCCGGCTACCATCGCGACCATGCCCGACGATCAGGCGACGCCCACCAGCCCGGCCGCCAGCCCGGCCACCAGCCCGCCCGCCGCCCCGGCCCCAGCCCCCGACCCGAACCCGCCGGACCCGCGGCCCAGCGCCGCTGTGCGCTTCGGCTGGCATCCCGAGCCCGGGCTGATCGGCCTCGACGACGAAGCGACGGCCCGCCCGGCGCTCGAGCGTCTAGGCCGCGACGCCTGGGCGGCCGCGCTCGACTACCTGTACGACGAGGCGTTCCGTCGGGCGATGGGCACGCCGACCGGCTACACCGAGCTCCGTCGCAGCTTCTTCGGTGGCCCGCCCGCCGATGGCTCCCCCGGCCGCCCGCCACCTGGTCCAGCGCCCGCCCCCTCGGGCCCGACCACCTCGGCCGCCCTGCTCGAGGAGTTCCGGACCCGGCTCGCCCCACACCTCCTCAACAGCTGGCACCCGCGGACGCTCTCGTACTTCACGCCGCCGCCGCTGACCTGGTCGATCGTCGGCGAGCTCCTCGCCCAGTGGACGAACCAGGGCATCGACGTCTGGCACGCCGGGCCATCCGGCGCGTTCGTCGAGGAGGAGGTCGGACGCTGGCTGTGCGACCTCGTCGGGTTCGGGCCGGGCGCCTTCGCGGTCCTCACCTCGGGCGGCGTGATGGCCAACTTCATGGCGATGACCGTGGCCCGGGACATCCACCTGGCGCGGGCACTCGGCCTTGGCGAGCCGCCCCGCGGCCGGCAGCTCGAAGGGGTCCGCGTCTATGCGAGCGACCAGACCCACTTCTCGATCGCCCGGGCGCTCGACGAGCTCGGTTTCCCGCCCGACACGCTCCATCTCGTCCGGGCAGACGCGGACTTCCGGCTGCACGGCGCGCCCGTGGCGAAGGCGGTCGCCGCGGACCGGGCGGCCGGCCTGACCCCGTTCGCGATCGCCGCCGTCGCCGGCTCGACGAACACGGGCTCGGTGGATCGAACGGGCGAGCTGGCGGACGTCGCCGGGCGCGAGGGCCTCTGGCTCCACGTCGACGCGGCGTACGGCGGCGCGGCCCGCCTCTCTCGTCGCGACGCCGGGCGGGTCCCCGATCTCGAGCGGGCGGACTCGGTCACGATCGATCCGCACAAGTGGTTCTTCCAGGCCTACGACCTGGGCGCGCTGGTCGTTCGGCGCGAGCGCGACCTCCTCGAGACGTTCCAGCGGAGCCCCGAGTACTACCGCGGCGGCGAAACGACCGCCGGACCGAAGGCGGGCCGACGGGCGGATGGCGGACCGGCGGACGGCGCCCGGGCGGCCGACCCGGATCCGCACGCGGACCAGCTCAACTACTACCAGCGTTCGATGGAAGGGACCCGGCGCTTCCGGGCGCTCAAGCTGTGGCTCAGCTGGAAACACCTCGGGACCGAGGGGCTCGGACGGCTCGTCGAGGCCAACGACGACCTCGCCGGGGCCCTGGCCTAGCGGATCGCCGCGAGCGACGACTTCGAGGCGATCCCGGCCGTGCCCGAGCTGTCGGTCGTCTGCTTCCGTCACCTGCCCGGGGGTCGCGCGGCCGCCCGAGCGCTCGAGCCGGCGATCCTCGACGCCCACCAGGATGCGCTGGCCGCGGCGCTCGAAGCCTCCGGCGACGGCTGGCTCTCGACGACGACGATCCGCGGCGCGACCTACCTACGGGCGGGCATCGTCAACTACCTGACCACCGAGGCGGACCTCGATCGATTGCTGGCGACTCTTCGGCGATTCGGGGCGGAGCTGCGCCCCGGCTGATCCGGGCAGGCGAGCATTCGTGGCCGGACGGCGAGCTTGGCCCCAGCTCGGTCCGAGCGTACCTTCCCTCCGAGCGTACGCTGGGCCCGTGGACGAGCGGATCTGGTGGCTCATCGGCGGGTGGCTCGCGCTCATGAGCTGCGGCTACCTCGGCTGGCAGCTCGGGGCGCGACGAACGCCCGACAAGCAGCGCGAACGAGGGAAGACCGGACCCCCGACCGAGACCCTCTGGCTGTGCGAGGCGTGCCATTCGTTCAACGAGGCCGAACGCGAGGTCTGCTATCGCTGCCGAGAACCCCGCGCGCCCGACGCCCGGACCGTGGTCCCGGACGCCGTCTTCCACGTCGACCAGCGCTTCGGCAGCGCCAAACAGAGCGAGAGCCGAGGCCCGTCCGGGGTCTGGGCGGGGGGCGATGAGCCGCTTCGCGACGCCTGGCTGGCCGCGCAGCCGCCGGCCGGGCAGCCGCCGATCGGGCAGCCGCCGATCGGGCAGCCGCAGGGTGGGCGCCCGCCGACCGAGCAACGTCAAGCGGCGGAGCCGGCAGCCCCGACCGCGGACCCGCCGGCCGACGCGGCGACCGAACGATGAGCCGCCGCACGGTCCTCACCGCCGGCGGCCTCTTCCTGATCCTCGCGATCGTCGGAGCCGCGGGCTTCGGAGCCTGGGCCCTCCTCTCCGGGACCAGCCCGACCGGCGGTGACGGTGGCGGCGGCCCAGGCCTGGCTGGTGGCGGCGTCCCGGGCGCTCCGGCCGTCGTCGACGGGCTGCCGGTCGTCTCGGTCTCCGACTTCCTCGCCCGACAAGTGGGCACCTCAGCCGACCAACCGTTCGCCGTCGCGGGCTGGTATTCGGCCGAGCCGCCGCATTCGTGCCCGGCCGGTCCGATCGATCCCGTGACGGGTCAGATCCGCGAGGCGACCCCGCTCGAGACCTACTGCCACACGGACGAGGAGATCCTCGATGGGCTGCCGGAGCCGGTGGCCGACGTCAGCCAGACCTCGAACTCGATGACCGTCTCCCGGCACGACCTCAGGGGTCCCTGGTTCCAGCCCATCTTCGCCTATCCGTTCGGCGGTCCGGGCGTCACCCCCACCGTGATCAACAAGCCGTGGCTGCCAACGCCGGTCGTCCTCGTCGGCCACGTGGCCGACCCGCGGGCGACCAAGTGCCCGCCCGACCAGGTCGCGGCCTGTGCCGCAAGGTTCGTCGTCGACCACGTGGCCTGGCAGACGCGCGGTGCCCTCGGCCCTTCGGTCGTCGCGGACCCGGGATCCGGGCTCACGCCGAAGCTGACCGCCGCCCAGGTCCGGGCCATCGTGAACACCCGGTTCGCCGGCCCGAACACGTTCCTCGGCCTGGCCGCAGTCGGCCGAGCGGACTTCACGCGCTACGAGCCGCTCATGCCGGTGGACGTCGTCGACGGACCGATCGTCTGGGAGGTCCGCCTGCTCTTCCAAGGTGACGGAAGGTCGCGGCTCGTGACGGCGCTCGTGTCGGACGAGACGGGCACCGTCGCCTGGACGACACTCCTGTCGCCCGGTCAGTCGGACCCGGGGCCCTCGTAGGCGACCCGACCGCCGGCGACGGTGAGGAGGACGACGCCGGGCAGGTCGCGCCCGAGGAGCGGCGTGTTCTTCCCCTTCGAGGCGAGGCTCGCCTCGTCGACCCGCCAGGCGGCCGACCGATCGAACACGACGAGGTCGGCCGGGGCGCCCTCGACGAGCCCCCGGGCGCACGGGACGCCCGACGCGCGGACGATCGCCGCCGGGCCGGTCGTGAGCGCCGCGACCGCGCGGGCGAGGGGCAGCCGGCCCGCGTCGACGGCGGCGAGGATGACCCCGAGAGCGGTCTCGAGACCGGAGATCCCGTTCGAGGCCAGGCCGAACTCGACCTCCTTGTCGACCCGGGTGTGAGGTGCATGATCGGTCGCGACCGCGTCGGCGGTGCCCTCGGCGAGGGCCACGAGACAGGCCGCAGCGTCGGTCGGCTGGCGGAGCGGCGGGTTCACTCGGAGCGAGGGGTCGTACGGGCCGGCGACGAGCGCGCCGTCCAGCCACGGGTCGCGCGAGCGCGCGCCGGCGCCTGGGGCACCGCCGGCGCCTGGGGCCGCGCCGTCCGCTCCGCTGGGGGCCCCGCCGTCAGCCGTCCCATCGGCCTCGAGGGCCTCCCAGGACCAGCGCCGCGCACCGGCCAGCCACTCGTCGCTTAGCCCCAGGTGGTGCGGGGTCACGTCGCACGTCACCGGAAGTCCCGCGGCCTTCGCCCGCCGCACGGCGTCGAGCGCCCCCGCCGTCGAGAGGTGGGTCAGGTGGAGCCGTGCCCGCGGCTCGTCGACGAGGACGTCGGCCAGGATCGCGATCGCCCGTTCGACCGCCCCCACCTCGGCGGCCGCCGGCCAGCCCTTCAGGCCCAGGACCGCCGCGACCGTCCCCTCGTTCGCCTCGGCGCCGGTCGTCAGGTCGGAGTCCTCCGCGTGCTCGACGATCGGCTTGCCGAGCATCCCGGCGTAGAGGAGTGCATTCCTGAGGAGCGTCGCCGAGCGGACCGGCGATCCGTCGTCCGAGTAGCCGACGACCCCGGCATCGGCGAGCTCGCCAAGGGCCGCCAGCGTCTCGCCCTTCCGGCCGGTCGTGACCGCGCCGTGGGCGAGCACCTCGACCGGCGACCCAGAGGCGGCCGCGGCCGCGCGGATCCGGACGAGCACGCTCGGCTCGTCGAGGGTCGGGGCGGTGTTGGGCATGACGCAGACGGTCGTGAAGCCGCCGTGGGCCGCCGCAGCCTGCCCGGTCGCGACGGTCTCCGCGTCCTCGAAGCCCGGCTCGCGGAAGTGGACGTGCAGGTCGACGAAGCCGGGCGCCACCACGACGCCGGTCGGCTCCACGCCGACGGCCTCGGCGCCCTCGAGCCAGGTGACCGCCTCCAGGATGCCGTCGCGCACGACGAGCTCGCCCGGGCCCTCGCGGCCCGATGCGGGATCCACCAGCCAGGCCCGACTGATCTCGAGCTCGGCGAGGACGCTCCCCAGCCGGGCCCAGGCTCGCCTGTCCGAGCCCGCCGCCCCGACCGAGCCCGCCGCCCCGACCGAGCCCGCCGCGGCGCTCGCCACCTCAGCCACCGCTCGCCTCCCCGGCCCGCCCGGCCGCGCCGGCCAGCAGGTAGAGCAGGGCCATCCGGACCGCGACCCCGTTCGTCACCTGGTCGGTGATGACGCTCCGCGGGTGGACCGCGACCTCTGGCGCGATCTCGACCCCCTCGTTCATCGGCCCGGGGTGCATGACCAGCGCGTCGGGCCTGGCGAGAGCCAGCCGCTCGAGGGTCAGGCCGTAGCGCGCCGCGTACTCGCGGAGCGAGGGCAGGAGGCCGCCGGCCATCCGCTCGCGCTGGATCCGGAGCGCCATCACGACGTCCGCGTCGCGCAATGCCGCGGTCACGTCGGAGGTCACCCTGAACCGCCGGCCCGCCGCCCCGCGCGCCGCCCAGCCGTCGATCCCCCGCAGGAGCGTTACCGGGCCGCACAGCCAGAGGTCGGCGCCGGCCGCGGTCAGCGACCAGATGTTCGAGCGGGCGACCCGAGAGTGGAGGATGTCGCCGAGGATGACGACCTTTCGACCGCGCAGGTCGATCCCCCCGCCCAGGCCGCCGGAGATCCGCTCCCGGATCGTGTACAGGTCGAGCAGCCCCTGCGACGGGTGGGCGTGCCAGCCGTCGCCGCCGTTGAGGATCGAGCCCGAGAAGTGCTCCGCGGCGAGGTACGGGGCTCCGCTCGTCCCGTGGCGCATCACGATCATGTCCGCCCCGAGCGCTTCGACCGTCCGGATCGTGTCGACCAGCGACTCCCCCTTGGTGACCGACGAGCTCGCGGCGGCGATGTTCACCACGTCCGCCGACAGGTTCTTGGCCGCGACCTCGAAGCTGACCCGGGTCCGCGTGGAGGCCTCGTAGAAGAGGATCGTCACACCGGTCCCGCGCAGGGCGGGCACCTTGGCGATCGGCCGGGCCAGGACCTCCTTCATCGCGTCGGCGGTCCGCATCACGAGCTCGATCTCGGGCGCGCTCACGACGTCGAGGTCGAGCAGGTGCCGGTGGTGCCAGCGGACGGGCTCGCCGCCGGAGGGAACGTCGAGCGAGGGCAAGCCGGCCGAGGCGGCTCCCGGGGCGGCGCGCGGGATGGCGATCCCGGTCGGGTCGGGGGTTCCGGTCAGAGTCATCAGACCGCCCCTCCGGCGGGCGCTTCCTGGCGCTCGATCAGGACTTCGTCCTCGCCGTCGATCTCGGCGACGTGGACCCTGACGACCTCCTCGCGCGAGGTCGGCACGTTCTTGCCGACGTGATCGGCGCGGATCGGCAGCTCGCGGTGGCCGCGGTCGACGAGGACCGCCAGGCGGATCGCCTGCGGACGCCCGAAATCGACCAGGGCGTCCATCGCCGCGCGGATCGTCCGACCGGTGAACAGGACGTCGTCGACGAGGACGACCGTCGCCCCGTTCAGGTCGAACGGCAGGTCGGTCCCCTTGACGATCGGCTGCTGGGCGACGAGCGAGAGGTCGTCGCGGTAGAACGTGATGTCGAGAGCGCCGACCGGGAGCTGGACCCCCTCGTGCTCGGCGATGGCCTCGGCGATCCGACGACCGAGCGGGACGCCGCGCCGCTGGATCCCCACGAGGGCCAGCCCGGACGTGCCGGCCTGCTTCTCGACGATCTCATGGGAGATGCGGACGATGGCCCGACGGATCTCGTCCGCCGTCATGATCCGGCGCCCGGTCATCGGGTGCCGCGGCCGCTACGTGGCACGCTCGCTGCTCCTTCCCGGCCTCTCGGTGCCGGTCGTTAAAGGGACACGGGCAGTGTACCGCAGGCTCAGTAGATCGAGACGGTCACCCAGGTCGTGCCGGCCGAGCCACCGCAGCCGCAGATGGCGAAGAAATCCGGCCGGTACATGTCGACGACCCGGACCGGCCGGAAGCGCGCCGACGGGCCGTAGTCGTTGACCACCCGGTCGACACAGCCGCCGGAGCCGCAGATCCGGATGACCGTGCCGCGGGGGAGGCGCATCGCGGTCGTGCCGTTGTCGTAGAAGGATGCGTAGCCGGACATCGTGTAGCGCGGCGGCTTGATCACCGAGCCGAGCGTGGCCGCCGGCTGATGAAGTCCGGTCACGGTCGCGATGGCGCTGACGGCGGACCCGGAGCCGGGTTCGCTGAAGACCCCGCCCGCTTCGATGGCATTCGCCGAGCGGTTCGCGGGGTCGGCCGGACCGGCCGCGATATCGGTCGATCCGGGCCCGTCAGGCCTCAGAGGCTGGAACGCCGCTTCGTCGAGAGCGCGAACGGGACTGATGGTCCGCGAGCCGACGATCCCCGGTGCGGCGACCAGGGCGAGAGCGGCGGTGAGCACCGCGCCCGCGACGATGGTCTTCGGTCGCACTTCGGCAGAGGATAGTACGTCCGTACCGGTCTGTCGACCCTGACGGTCTCCTCTGACGATCGAAAGTGGGGCCGAGGCCCTATCCAGCGCGGCTCGGGCGGCTCGCACAGGGCATCAAGTGGGGCGTCGGAGCACCACCCGGCGCTGGCGGGCCGCGGCGTGCCGAGGCGGCGGGCAGCGTTGTCCCGCGGCGGTGGATACGGCGGGGAGCGTGCGGATCGGTCCGGGAGGAGGCCGCTGACCAGCCCAGCCCAGCGATCCTCAGTGGACGACGATCAGGTTCTCGTTCGGGTCGCTCGGGCGAGTCGTCACCTGGCCGGCATCCTTGCCCTGCCAGGCCAGGACCTGGATCCGCGCCCCGTTGGCGTCCTGGCCGGGCGGCGTCACCCAGACGATCCGGCCATCGCCGATCGAGAAGCCGCGCTGGGCGGGCATCTCGGAGAGGAGGCGCGGCGAGTCGAGGCCCGGGCGGCCGGTCACCGGATCGAGCGCCAGCACGCTCAGGACCCCGAGACCCGGGACGAGCGGATCGGCGATCCAGAGGGCGAGGTGGGTCCCGCTCGGATCCCACCGGAGCTCCCAATCGCGGATCGTCGGACGATCCGGTTCGACCACCAGGAGCGGTCCGACGGCGGGATCGGCACCTGGCGATGGGGTCGAATCGGCGCTTGGTGCGGCGGTCACGTCGGCGCTCGATCCGGCGGTCGGCTCGACGCCCGGCGAGGCGCTGTCCCCCGAACCGCCAGGGAGGCCATCGCCCGACCCCGAGAGAACGGCCCACTGGGCGACCTCGAGCAGGCCGACGTCGGGTACCCAGGTCCGGTCGACCGGGTCGAGCTTGAGTGAGCCGGCCCAGTAGACGACCCAGCGCCCCGTCGGGTCGACGGCCGGCCGCCACCCGGCAAGCCGGTCGAGGACCCGCTCGGCGCCGTTCGTCGGGTCGATGAGGAACGCCTGCGGCACGACCACTGGGGGCGCAGGCGAGGCGCCCGGATCGGCCGACGGATCGCTCGTCGGTCTGGGCGAGGCGGTCGCGGCCGCGAACGGAGCGGCCGCGGCCTGGGCCGAGACCGCCCGGCTGCCCAGGATCCGCCCGGCGACCCAGGCCGAGAAGATCGAGGCGTGGTCCGAGGTGAGCGGTCGGGCGGCGGGCGTCCCGGTCTCCCAGACCCAGATGTCCGGGCCGGTCGAGCCGTCGCTCGGTCGCGCCGAGAAGGCGAACCAGTGCCCATCGGGCGAGTAGGCCGCTTCGTTCCCGACGATGGTCACGTTCGTGGCGATCGCGATCGGCGAGCCGATGATCGGGGCTGGCGTCCCGGGCGCCGACGTGGGGACCGGGGTCGGCGTGACGGCAGGCGTGCCGGTCGGCGGCTCCGGGGTCGCGGGCAGGGTGGGGGTCGGCGCCGGGGTCGGGGTCGAGGTCGGCGCAGCTGGCGTCGGGCTGGCCGTCGGAACCGGCGTCACCGTTGGTTCGGGCATCGGGCTCGCGACCGGAGCGGACGTGGGGAAGGGGACGACGTAGACGCCGCCGCCGGTCGGCTGGTCCGCCACCACGACGGCCTGGGCCTGCGACGGCGAGAGGACTACCGCGGTCGGCACGATCGGCAGGACGGTGACCTGCCTGGTCGATCCGTCGAGCGGCGCGCAGTCCGGGGCCGACCCGGTCGGGCAGACCTGGCCGATCGTGGCGAGGTTGAACTGGTACAGCCCACCGCCGAGCGAGCTCACCCAGGCGACATCGTTGGGCGGGACGGTCAGCGGCGTGGGACCGACCGCGAACGTCGCCGGCGCACTCGGAGGACCGCCCGATCCGCCCGCGGCGCCGATCCCACCGAAACCGCCCAGGAGCCCGCTGGCGCCCAGTGCGACGACGAGGATCAGGGCGGCCGCGGTGCTCAGCCCCGCCAGCGGACCCCAGCGTCGAACGTCGCGTCGGTACGAAGCGCGCCCAGGGTCGCGACGTGGGAGGCCCTGGCCACCGACGGACCGACGGGCGTTCCGGCTGCGCTCGCGGTCGAGCGCGGCCGACGTCCGGGCCCACATGTCGCGGGGCGGCTCCGGGATCGGCAGGTCGCGGAAGAGGAGCCGGTCCGATCCGAACGCTTCGGCGGCGGCCCGGCAGCTGCTGCAGCCGACGAGATGCGCGTCGAGGAGCGCGGCGTCGGCGGCGGCGAGCGGCCCGTCGAGCCGCTCGGCCAGGAGCTCGATCGCTCGCTCGTGCTCGATCACTGCCTGATCCCCTCGTCCGCGGCATCGTCGACGCCGAGCTCGCCTTCCCCGCTGCGCCGACCGGCTGTCCCGCCGAGGCCGCCTGCCGCGAAGTCCGCTTCCTCGAACGCCGACTCCTCGGCCAGCGCCGCCCGGAGACTGATCCGGGCCCGGGTGAGGAGCGCCCGGGCCGCCACGTGGCTGACGCCCAGGGCGGCCGCCAGCTCCAGCCCGGTCAGGTCGTTCAGCTCGGCCAGGAGGAGCGCGTCGCGCTGCCGCTCCGGGATCCGGCGGAGCGCCCGCGCCAGCGGCCCAGAGAGCCGCGAATCGAGCGCGACCTTCTCGGCCGAGGGCGACGAGCCGCGCGACTCCCCCGTCCAGGGCAGGAACCGGACGATCTTCCGGTGGCGGATCTCGTCGAGCGCCACGCGGTGGGCGATCTGGTAGAGCCAGGCCCGCGCGTGGGCCGGGTCTTCGAGCGTGTCGTGCGCGCGGTAGGCCTTGATGAAGGCGTCCTGGGTGAGGTCGGCGGCCAGCTCGGGGTCGCGCATCATCCGGACCAGGTACGCGTAGATCTCGCCGTGATGGCGCTGGAAGAGGTCCTCCACGAAGGCGTCCGCAGACGACCGGCCGGGGTGTTCCACCGCGTCGCGCCCGCCGAAACCCGTCATCGCCCGCGCCGCGGAGAGCGCCAGGTCGCCGAGTCCACCGATCTGCTGCACGCCCCCGAGACGGGGCGACCCGGGCCGGTGTGACGCGCGGTCATCGCTCGGGGCCGTCATCCCGACCCGCGCGCGCCCCCCGAAGCAGCTCCTCGACGGCATCCTCGGGCGAGACCGGGTTGACCGGCAGCCCCGTCCCGAGCTCCAGGCCGGCGATCTCGCGGAGGCGTGGATGGATCTCCCAGTGCCAGTGGTAGGTCGCCTCGATCCGCTCGGCCAGCGGTGCCGTGTGGAGGACCAGGTTGTAGGGCGGCCCGTCGAGCCGGGTGAAGCGGCCCAGGACCTGGCGGAGCGCCTCCGCGGCGGCAGCCACGTCGGGGTCGCCCGCCGAACCGAAATCCGCCGCGTGGCGGCGGGGCACGATCCAGACCTCGAACGGGGAGCGCGAGGCGTACGGGGCGAAGGCGACGCTCGAAGCGTCCTGCCAGACGAGCCGGTCCGGCCGGCGGACTTCTTCCCGGACGAGCCGGCAGAACGGGCACTCCCCTTCCCGGATGACGAACCGCGCGGCGCCACCGATCTCCTCGGCCACCCGGTGCGGGACCTGGGGCAGGTCGTAGAGCTCCAGGCAGAGGTGGTTGGTGCGGGCGCCCGCCTGGGCGCCCCAGTTCTGGACGACCTGGAGGTAGGCCGTCTGGCCGGCCAGCCGGGCGTCGGCGATCGCGTCACGGCAGCGCTGCAGCATCGCCGCGATCTCCGCGTGGCCCACGGCGTGGAGCGGTCGGTGCTCGCGAGGCGGGGCCACGACCGTCTTCCAGCTGCCCGACGAGCGGGCCTGGTCGAGGGCCACCTGGGCCAGGTTGTGCTCGAGGGTCCGCGCGTCCTCCTCCGTCCCGACGACGTGGAACGCGTAGTCCTTGAGGGTCCGGAGGCGCACCCCGTCGCCGGCCGGCTCGCGGCAGTTCTGGCAGTCGCCGCCGTCGTCGATCTGGGCGGCCGCCAGCTTGAACCGGTCGCGGTGGAACTCGCGGTCGACGACGGTGGCCACCCACCAGCCGGTGATCGGGTCCTTGCGGAGCTCGAAGAGCCCGGCCGCCATCGCGCCGCCCGCCGTCAGCCCGCGCTCAATCGGCCGAGAGCCGGTCGGCGAGCCGGCCGGCGACTTCAAGCTGTTCGCCGAAGGCGCGGGCGAAGATCGCGCCCGCCTCGGCCACCCGCTCGGTCGATGGGCGCTCGTCCGGTCGACCCAGCTCGAGGGCGATCGAGGTCGAGACGGCGTCCGGCATCCCGCACGGGTCGATGAGCTCGAAGTCGCCCAGGTCCGGGTCGACGTTCAGGGCGATCCCGTGGTAGCTGACGCCCCGCTCGACTCGCAGGCCGAGGGCGCCGATCTTGCGCGGCCCCGTCGCGCTCCTACCCTCGGGGTCGACCCAGCAGCCGGGGTGACCTTCGCGCCGATCCGCCTCGACGCCCAGCGCCCGGCAGGTCGCGGCCATCGCCCCCTCGAGCGCGCGCACGAGCGGGCGGAGCATCAGGCCGCGCCGCGAGAGCTCGAGGATCGGGTAGGCGACCAGCTGGCCCGGGCCGTGGTAGGTCACCTCGCCGCCACGCTCCACCCGGATGAGCTCGATCCCGCGGCTGCTGAGCTCGCCGGAGGTCGCCCGGACGTGCGACTCGTCGGCATGTCGGCCCAGGGTCAGGACCGCCGGGTGCTCGAGGAGCAGGAGCCGATCGCCGATGCGGCCCGCGACCCGCTCGTCGACCAGCCGCTTCTGGAGCGCCCAGGCGTCGCGGTAGGCGAGCCGGCCGAGCCACTCGACCGTGAGGTCTGGGGCGGTCCCGGGCGCGGCGGAATCCGGCGCGGCGGTCCCGGGCGCGGTCAGCGTGTCCACGGGGCCACGATAGCAGGGCGGCTCCGGCTGCCTGCCTGCCGCCGGGAGACCGGAGCGTCTCCCGAACGGGAAGTCACGGCACCGGTCGTCGAGTCACTCCGGGCCGGCATACACCCCGGCGGTGCCCGGGAACATCGCCTTGACGATCTTGAAGGCCGAGACATCCACCGTCGCGTCCATGTGCAGGTAGACCGACGCGTCGCGGAGGTACTTCTCGATCCCCACGTCGAGCATGGCCCCATGGCCGCCGTGCAGCTCCAGCGCCTGCTTGCAGACTTCGAACACCTCTTCCGAGGCGAAGACCTTGACCATGTTGCACAGCTTGTCGGCATCCGCGGCGTTCTGGTCGACCGCTCGAGCCGCATGACGGACGAACGCGCGGACCGCGTCGAGCTTGATGGCCATCCGGGCGAGCCTGACCGCGACCGCCTGGTGCTTGATGAGGATCCGGCCGCCCTGGACGTGCTGCTGCACGAATGCGGCCGTGTCCTCGAAGGCGGCGACTCCGGTGCCCAGGTTCTTGGCGGCCTGGAGGATCTTGCCGGGGCGGAAGTAGACCCCGGCCTTGCCGAGTGCGTCGTCCTTCACGAGGAGATGGTCCTCGGGCACGCGGCAGTCCTCGAAGACGATCTCGCCGTTGTTCATGTAGCGGCCGCCGATCGTCTCGTTGCAGCGGGTGACGGTCAGGCCGGGCGTATCGCGTGGGACCAGGAAGCTGCTGGTGCCCTGCAGCATGCCGACCGCCGGATCGGTATTGGCATACACCACGTAGAGCGCGGCGTCGTACCCGTTGCTGATGTAGTGCTTGCGACCGTTGATCGTCCAGGCCCCATCCCGGAGGGTGGCCCGGGTGTCCATGTTGGCTGCCGGCACGTTGTACGGCAGCCAGCGATCCGACGCGCCCTTGGGCTCGGTCAGGCAATGCGCCATCAGGAATGACGGGTCCGCCATGTAGCGGGGGAACCAGAGGTCCTGGAGGTGCTGGGGGGCGACGTTCCTGAGGAGAACGGAGATCTTCCAGTTCTGGGCCAGCTTGTCGGCGAGGCCGGCGTCGCCCCGACCGATCTCGGTGGCGATCAGCGCGAACGTCTGGGCCTCGGTGCCGGGGTCGAGCTCGACCCCTCCGTAGCGGGCCGGAACCCCCAGCCCACGCAGGCCGGCCGCGTCGGCCTGCTCGAGGATCTCCTTGGGAAGGCGCTCATCCGGCTCGAACAGCCATTCACGCTCCCGGTTCGCGCGGATGAAGGGGATCACCACCCGGTCCACGTAGTCGCGGCTGGTCTGCTGCATCAGCCGCTGCTCCGTGGAAAGCTCCAGCTGGTCCATCGCCATGGTCATGTCCGATACCTCTCTGGATCTACCTGCCTGTCGCGGTGGCGGCTTCGGATCTGCCGGCCGACGCGGCTGCCGACGACCGTCCGCCCCGACCCGGGCGCGCGGCCGGGGAACGCCCGAACGGCTGCGCTATTCCACGGATGTCGGCGCCGGCTCCCGGGCCGGTCCGATCCAGATCGTCTGGATGTTCGTGAACTCGCGGATCCCGTAGGGGCCGAGCTCGCGCCCGTAGCCGCTCCGCTTCACGCCGCCGAAGGGCAGGCGCGGGTCGGAGGCGACCATCCCGTTCACGAAGACCGCGCCGGACTCGATCGTCCGCGCGAGCGCCTCACCGCGAGCGGCGTCGGCGGTCCAGATGCTCGCGCCGAGGCCGTAATCGGATGAGTTCGCGACCGAGACCGCCTCCTCCGCGTCGGCCACCCGCCGGACGGCGGCGACCGGACCGAAGGTCTCCTCGGCCAGGACGGGCATGCCGTCCCGGACCCCGACCAGGACCGTGGGCTCGTAGTAGAAGCCGGGCCCGTTCCGGCGCGTCCCCCCGACGAGCACCCGCGCGCCCTGCCGGACCGACTCGTCGACCTGTCGCTCGAGCGTGTCGCGAAGGTCGGAGCGCGCGAGCGGGCCGACCTGGGTGGCCGGATCGAGCGGGTCGCCGACGCGCAGCGCCCCCACCGCCTGCGCGAAACGCTCCTCGAACTCGTCGCCGACCGCGTCGGCGACGAGGAAGCGCTTGGCCGCGATGCAGGACTGGCCGGTGTTCTGGTTGCGGGCCCGGGCCGCGGTCGCGGCGGCGGCCGGAACGTCGGCATCGGCCAGGACGATGTACGGGTCCGAGCCGCCGAGCTCGAGGACCGTCTTCTTGAGCGCGGCCCCGGCGATGGCCGCGACGCGTGCGCCGGTCTCCGAGCTCCCGGTGAGGGTGACGGCGCGGACCCGGCGATCGCGCACGACCGGCTCGATGGCCGCGCCCGGCAGCAGGAGCGTCCCGAAGAGGGCCGGCGGGAAGCCCGCTTCGGCGAACGCGGACTCGATCGCGAGCGCGGACTGCGGGACGTTCGACGCGTGCTTCAGGAGCGCGCCGTTGCCGGCCATGAGGGCCGGCGCGGCGAACCGGAGGACCTGCCAGAACGGGTAGTTCCAGGGCATGATCGCGAGCACGATCCCGAGCGGCTCATAGGCCACCAGGCTCCGGCTCGCGCTCGTCGCGACGATCTCGTCGCCGAGGAAGCGCGCCGCATGCTCCGCGTAGAACCGGCAGGCCCAGGCGCATTTGTCGATCTCGCCGAGCGACTCGCTGATCGGCTTGCCCATCTCCTGGCTGATCAGGCGGGCATAGGGGTCGCGCCGCTCCTCCAGGTGCGCCGCGAGCCGGCGCATCGCCTGGCCACGCTCGTCGAACGAGCGCAGCCGCCAGTCCTGCTGTGCGGCGTCAGCCCCGGCGATCGCGCTCTCGATCTGGTCGGGCGTATGGACCGCGAAGCGTGCGAGGACGTTCCCGGTCGCAGGGTCGATCGATTCGATCTGGTCCGGCATCAGCCCAGCCTCTCGCTCATCCAGTCGGCCATCGCCGGTCGGTACTTGTACGCGATGTTGTTGCAGACGTGGTTGCCGTCGGGATACATGATCAGCGTCGCGTCCGGTGCTTCGCGGGCGATCCGCTCGGCCTGCTCGGGCGGGAACAGGCGATCCCTGGCGCCGTGGATCACGAGGAGCGGCTGCTCGACCTTGGCGAGCACTCCGTGCAGCGCGAGGCTCTTCGAGCGCTCGAACGCCTCGGCCTCGTCCTTCGACTTCGTGTAGAAGACGTAGCCGGCCTTCGTGAGCTGGTTCAGGGCCGGCCAGCACTCGGAGAGGTCGTACGGGCCGGCGAGCGCGACGAGTGCCCGGACTCGCTTCTCCTTCGCGGCGGCCAAGGGCCCATAGATCCCGCCCATGCTGATCCCCATCAGGCCGACGCGACCGGCATCGACATCGGATCGCGCGGCGAGCGCGTCGATGATCGGCGTGACGACGCTCGACCAATCGGCGCGGATCGGGAAGCGCGGCGCGCTCTCGCCCTGGCCCGGGCCATCGACGGAGAGCGTGGCCAGCCCGCGCTTGAGGAAGTCCTGCTCCATCGCGAAGAGCTCCTCCTTCACCGAATCGAGGCCCGGCACGAGGAGCACGACGGCCGGGCGGGTGGCGCCCCGTGGACGGCGCAGGATCCCCGGGATCGAGGTCCCCTCGAACGGGATCTCGAGCCGCTCGCCGGGCGGATCGAGGTGCGCCAGCGCCCGTCCGTACGTCCCGCTGGCGAGGGCGCTCAGCTCGAGGTGAAGATCCAGGTCTTCGAACCACAGGAACTTCCCGAGGTGATACGACCACGCCGCCCGCTGGAACGCCTCGGTGGCACTGACGACGCGGCCGAGCGCGGCCGCCTGGTCCCCGAGCGCCCGATGCGCGTCGCCGACGGCCTTCCAGTTCGGGCCCCAGGCGGCCCACTCGGTCGTGGCTGCCTGGACGCGCTCGAAGTCGTTCATGTCGACCCCGTTCGCCACGAAGCGCGGCTTCCAGTGCGACGCCGCGATCTGGACCAGGTTCCCTGTCTCGATGGTCACGGCCGACTCCTTCGGGCGGTTCCTGCGATGGTCCTGTCGCTGGTCAGCGGACCGCGCGCCTCGCCCGTCACGGCCGGGCTCGCGGGCGCCACCGGCGCGGCGCGCGACCCGATCACAGCGTGGCGCTCTCGAGCCGACCCGCGAGATCGGCGAGGAACGCCGCTGCCGGTGCGCCGTCGACGACCCGGTGATCGACCGACAGCGTGAGCGTCACGACCGGGGCGACGACCGCCGTGCCGCCGCGGGCCACGACCAGGTCGCGGACGCGGCCCACCGCGAGGATCGCCGCCTCGGGCGGATTCACGATCGCCGTGAACCGATCGACGCCCTGCTGGCCGAGGTTGGAGATCGTGAAGACCGCGCCGACGAGCGCGTCCACCGGGAGCTTCCCCGCCCGGGCACCGTCCTGGAGCGCCGCGCGTTCGCGCGAGATCGCCGCGAGCTCCTTCGTGTCGGCGTCGCGCAGCACCGGCACGAGCAAGCCGTCATCGAGTGCGACCGCGAGGCCGAGGTGGATGCCGTCCGCCGGGATCAGGCCCTCCGCGTCGTAGCGCATCGCCAGCCGCGGATGGTCGCGCAGGGTGCGCGCCACCGCCCGGATCAGCACGTCGGCGTAGGACACCCCGGCGGCGAGCCGGGCCGCGTTCGCAGCGGTCATGTCGACGTCGCAGGAGACGGAGAACTGGGGGACGTCGCGGAACGAGAGGCTCATCCGCTCGGCGATCGCCCGACGCATCCGCGAGAGTGGCGCGGGGGCCGGGCCATCCCCCGGGGGCGCGCTCGCTGGAGCCTTCGCTGGAGCCTTCGCTGGAGCCTTCGCTGGCGCCTGCGCCGCCTCGACGTCCTCGACCGAGATGCGGCCACCCTTCGAAGGACGAAGGACGGCCAGGTCCACGCCGAGCTCCTGGGCCCGCTTGCGGGCCGCGGGACTCGCGACCACCCGCGTGTCATCGGGCCGGGACGCGACCGGTTGCGGCGCCGGCGCCTCGACGGCGGCCGGTGCTTCCGGCGTGACCCGTTCCGACGGGACGGCCACCGGCTCGTCGGCCGTGTCGGAGATGAGCGCGATGACCTGCGTGACCGGAACGGTCTCCCCGGCCGGGACGAGCAGCTTCCGAACGTACCCGGCGACCTCCGACTCGACCTCCATGGTGGCCTTGTCCGTCTCGACCTCGAACAGGACCTCGCCGGCCTCGACGCGATCGCCCTCCTTCTTGAGCCAGGCCACGAGCTTGCCCTCGTCCATGGTCAGGCCGAGCTTGGGCAGGATGACCGTGGTCACGCTCACCCGACGAGCTCCTTGGCCACGCGGACGATGTCCTCGACCTGGGGGATGACGCCACGCTCGAGATGCGCCGCGTAGGGGATCGGCGTCTCGACACCGGCGAGGCGGCGCGGCGGGGCATCCAGGTCGTCGAAGGCCTCTTCCGCGACGAGCGCCGCGATCTCGCCACCGTAGCCGCCGCGCTTGATCGCCTCGTGGACCACGAGCAGCCGCCGCGTCTTGCGCACGCTCGCGAGGATCGCCTCCCGGTCGAGCGGCACGAGCGAGCGCAGGTCGATGACCTCCGCCTCCACCCCATCGGCGGCCAGCTTCGTCGCGGCCTCGAGCGCGAACAACACCTCGCGCGACCAGGTAACGATCGTGAGATCGGTCCCCTCGCGCTTCACGTCGGCCTTCCCGAGCGGGACGACGTACTCGCCCTCCGGTACCGGCCCCTTCGTGCGGTAGAGCAGCTTGTGCTCGATGAACATCACGGGGTCGTCGTCCCGGATCGCGGCCGTCAGGAGGCCCTTCGCGTCGGC
>JBGPFS010000013.1:0-24357 GCA_041483455.1 Candidatus Limnocylindria bacterium
GGCCACGACGTTGAGCGCGATCGTCAGGGCCAGGAGGACGAGACCGAGGGCGATGAGGCTCGAGCTCTGGATCCCGACCTGCGCCTCGTTGAAGGAGGTGGCGATCTTCGAGGCGATCGTCTGCCCCTGGTCGAACAGCCGACTCGGGATCGCGTCGTTGTTGCCGATGACCATCGTGACGGCCATCGTCTCGCCAAGGGCGCGCCCGAGCCCGAGGATGACCGCGCCAACGATCCCGGAGCGGGCCGCCGGCAGGACGACCCGCCAGGTGGTCTCCCAGCGGGTGGCGCCGAGCGCCAGCATCGCCTCGCGCTGGGCGAGGGGGATCGATCCGATCACCTCGCGGGAGATCGCGACGATCGTGGGCAGGATCATGATCGCGAGGATCACCCCGGCCGAGAAGAGACCGATCCCGAACGTGGGTCCGGCCAGGAACGGGACCCAGCCGAACGCCCCGACGATCCAGGTCTCGACGGTGTCGCGCAGGAACGGGCTGAGGACGAAGACGCCCCACAGGCCGATCACGACGCTCGGGATCGCGGCCAGCAGCTCGATCAGGAAGGTCAACGGGATGGCGACGCGCCGGGGCGCGAACTCGGCCAGGAAGACCGCGGTGAGCAGGCCGATCGGCGTGGCGAGGAGCAGCGCCAGCAGGGCCGTCTCGAGCGTCCCTGCGACGAACGGCAGGGCCCCGTAGACACCCTGCACGACGTCCCACGACCGGCCCGTCAGGAAGTCCAGCCCGAACTTCGTCCAGGTCGGGGCCGAGCTGGCGACCAGGACGGCCGCGATCGCGATCAGGAGCCCGAGCACCCCGAACGCGAGGGTCCGCGTGACACCGCGGAAGGCTCGGTCGGGGAGTCTCGAGCCGGCGGACGAGCGAGCGAGGCGGTCGATGGTCGGCTGGGTCATGGTCGGTTCGGGCTCAGCGGGTGTTGATCAGGGCCAGATCGGCGAGCCGCCCGAGGTGATCGTGTGGAGATCGGTGAGCGCCTTCGCGTCGACCGCGGCCGGCAGCGGCGCGTAGCCGAGATCCTTCTCGAGCGCCTGCCCGTCGGTCAGGGCCCAGGCGATGAAGGCCACGAGACCCGCGCCCTTGTTCTTGTCGGACTGGTCCTGGTAGACGAGGAGGTAGGTGTACGAGGCGATGGGGTAGGTGTTCGGCCCCTTGCCGTTGATGATCGGGTCCTGGCGGGAGTCCGCCGGGAAGCTGGTCGCGATCGCGTCGGCGGCCGCGGTGACCCCATCGGTCGAGCCGGGGACGAAGTTCCCGTCGGCGTTCTTGAGCTTGGCGGAGGCCAGGCCGGCCTTCGTCGCGTAGCTCAGCTCGACGTAGCCGACCGCGCCCGCGGTCTGCTTGACGCCGCCCGCGACGCCGTCGTTACCCTGGCCGCCGATCCCGGTCGGCCACTTGACGTCCTTTCCCTTGCCGACCTTCGCGTGCCAGTCCGGGCTGATCGTGTCGAGGTAGGTGGTGAAGGCGTTCGTCGTCCCCGAGCCGTCGGCCCGGTGGACGATGAGCACGTCCGTCGAGGGAAGCGTGACGCCCGGGTTGTTCGCGGCGATCCTGGGGTCGTCCCACTTCCTGATGGTGCCGAGGAAGAGATCGGCGACGTTCTGGCTGTCGAGCTTGAGCTCGCTGACGCCGGGCAGGTCGTAGATGAGGACGACGGCGCCCAGCGCGGTCGGGATGTGGACGATCTTCGTCCCCGCCGGCAGGGCCGCGATCTCCGCGTCCTTCATCGGCGCATCGGAGGCGCCGAAGTCGACGGTCCCCTGGGTGATCGCCTTGATGCCGGCGCCCGAGCCGTTGGCCTGGTAGTCGATCTTGACGTTCGCGTACTGCCCGCTGAACTGCTCGAACCAGGTCTGGTAGAGCGGGGCGGGGAACGTGGCGCCGGCGCCCTGGAGGGAGACGTCGCCGCTCGGCGGGGTCGGCCGGGTGATCGACGAGGAAGCAGGGCTGTCGCCGGCAGCCGAGCTGGGGACGGCGGACGGCTCGTTGCCGCCGGCGCTCGGCGGGCTGGCCGTGGCGCCGCTGCTCGAGCAGGCTCCGAGCACGAACGTCGCCGCGAGGGCGGCGCCGGCGAGCCGGTTCCGGGTGCGGATGATCACGTGCAGGGTTCCTCCTTGGGCCGCGGTCGTGCGGTCGTTCACCGGTCGTGGCGATCCAAGGTTCAGGGGCGCGGGTGAACGCCCGGTCGCTGGACGGTCAACGGGTCGTTAACAACGGTCGGCCCGGCGAGCGTGGACCGCCGCGGGCGGGCGCGGCGAGGGGTGACCACGGCGACTCCGCCGGTGGGGCCCCGGTCAGGCGGTCGGCGGGGTCCCGCGGTAGGCGACCACCTCGACCGGCTCGAGCGTGATGAGCCCGTCGCGGAGGAGCTCATCGATCTCCGGCAGCGCGGCCCGGATCCGGTCCTCGCGATCCACGACGTCGATCACGATCGGCAGGTCCTCGGAGAGCCGGAGGATCCGGGCCGTATGGAGACGGGTGCTCGCCCCGTAGCCCTCGATCCCGCGCAGGACCGTCGCCCCAGCGATGCCGCTGTCGCGGAGCCGCTCGACGATGACCTGATAGAGCGGACGACCCGCGGCGTGGTCGGCCTCGCCCAGGTGGATCCGCATCCGCAGGGCGGGCCCCTCGATCTTCATCAGATCGCCCTGCCGAGCGCCAGGCCGGCCCCGACCGCCACGAGGCCGAGGACCAGCGAACCGCCGACGTTCGCAGCGGCCGGCAGCCAGCTGCCTGATTCCATCAGCCGCCAGGTCTCGAGCGTCAGGGTCGAGAAGGTGGTGTACGCGCCCAGGAATCCGATCATCACCGGCCCGCGGAGCTCCGACGGCAGGATCGACCGATCGATCGTCAGCGCGGCGAGGAGCCCGAGCGCGAACGCACCGCTCAAGTTGATCGCGAGCGTCCCCCACGGAAAGCCGCCCCGGGTGGCGTCGGTCACCCAGCCATCGACGAGATAACGCGCGACCGCCCCGGCGAACCCTCCGGCGCCGATGAGGACGAGATGCATGGCCGGAATCTACACTCGTCTCGTACGCCCACGTTCGCAGGTCGAAGGAGTCGCCGCCATGGCCAAGCCGACCGCAGCCCAGGAAGATCCGGCTCGGGCGTTCCGGAAGGCGTGGAAGCTCCTCGGCCGTCTCGAGGGGAGGCTCGGCAGCGCGCGCAAGGATGAGGGGAAGCGACGTCGCCAGCTCGCCCAAGCGAAGGGCGCGCGGGCGCTGAAGCGCCAGGGCCAGCTCGAGGCGGCACTCGCCGAGATCGCCCAGGTCGAGGCGCTCCTGACCGAGCTATCCGAGCTGATCGCCGCCAACGCGCGGGCTCGGAGCGGCCGGACGGTCGGCGACATGGCCCACGAGGCAGCCGAGGCCGTGAAGGCCGAAGCCCTCGCCGCCGCGGATGCGGTCGCACACCACGCCGCGGCGGCCGAAGCCGCGCCGGCGGCCGAGCATCCTGCGCCCGACTGGACGCCGCCGGACGAACCGCCGGCCTACGAGCCGCCGCCGGACGAACCGCCGGCGTACGAGCCGCCGGACGACGTGCCCGCGCCGGCTGAGCCGCCGGCCTACGAGCCGATCCCGGCAGACGCAGGGCCGGAACCGCCTGCCGACGTCCAGGGCTCGGTCGCCGGCTGACCTTCGTGCCTCGGGGGAGCGAACCGCTCGTCGCCGCCGGGGTCGACGTGGGAGCGAACTCGGTCCACCTGCTCGTGGCCGCGGTCATCGGACACCGCCTGACTCCGCTCGCCGACGAGTCGCTCTTCCTGGGGCTCGGCGATCGCGTCGCGTCGGCCGGCACGATCGGCCAGGCGAAGCGCGATGCGCTCGTGGCCGCGCTCGTCGGTCATGCGGAGATCGCCACGCGGCTGGGTGCCGAGCGGATGGCCTTCGTCGGCACGGAGCCGCTCCGCCGCGCGGGTGACACGGCCCGACTCGTCGAGGAGAC
Organism: Candidatus Limnocylindria bacterium; assembly: GCA_041483455.1. Classification (GTDB taxonomy): domain Bacteria; phylum Chloroflexota; class Limnocylindria; order Limnocylindrales; family CSP1-4; genus JBGPFS01. Next base: position 3,962 of record JBGPFS010000013.1, read on the forward strand.
CGCCCGGACGACGGGCGTGCCGCTCCACGTGCTCGGCCACGCGGAGGAGGGGGCCCTGACCCTCATCGGGGTCACGGCCGGATCGCCGGTCGAGGTCGAGCTCGCGGTCGCCGATGTCGGCGGTGGGAGCAGCGAGATCGTCGAGGTCGGTGCCGGACGGGCGCCCGTCGCGATCGGCCTCCGGCTTGGCTCGGCCAGGCTCACCGTGGTCCACGCGGTCGGCGACCCGCCGGCGGCGGCCGAGGTAGAGGCGATGCGGACCGAAGCCCGAGCCCGGCTTCGGGCCGTCCCGGATCTCAGGCCGGGGGAGCTCGTCGCGGTGGGCGGCACCGCCTCGAACCTGCTCAAGGTCATCCCGGGCGCCGCCATCGACCGTCGGCTCGATCGGCCGCGTCTCGCCCTGGCCCTCGAGCTCCTCCTGGCCGAGCCGGCGGCCGCCGCGGCCGAACGCCATGCCGTGAACGTCATCCGGGCGCGGCAGTTGCCCGCCGGGGCGGTCATCCTCGAGGCGATCCTGGAGCGGTTCGGGCTCGCCGAGCTGCGAGTCTCCGCGGCGGGCGTCCGTGAGGGTCTGGTCCTGGCACTCGCCCGCTCCGGGATGGGCTGGCGCGATCGCCTGGCGACGCTCGCCCGGGGCTGGCCCGACGAGCCGGACGCCTAGAGTCCGGCCAGGACCCGGCCGAGGAGGCGTCGGAACGTGAGCCCGGCGACCCCGCGCCAGGCCGGCCCGACGGTCCGCCGGAGGCGGGCGACTTCGCGCTCGCGGCTCATCAGGAACCGGCCGATTCCCGTCGCCTCCGTGTCGCTCAGGGTGCCGGCACGCTCCACGAGGAAGGCGCGGGCCATCGTCGCAGCGACGTCGGCGTCGTTCAGCAGCCCCAGGTGGTCCTGGAGGGCGGCGACCCTGGCGATGAGCGGGGCGGCATCCGGGCCGAGCGGCTCGCGCACGAACTCGAGGGCATAGCGGAGGCGCTTGCCGGCGATCCGCAGCTCGTGGAGGGTCGGCACGTCGGCCCAGCGCAGGACGCTCTCGTACGCTCGGACCTGTTGGTAGGCGTCCCAGATCCGCGACGGCGCGGTGTCCCGCACACGGTGGGGGATCATCGGCGGGACGGGCACGACGTCCCGACCGACGGTCAGGACGAAGTCGCGATACTCGTCGACGAACTTCCGGTAGCCGACCGAATCGAGCTCCCGGACCAGGAGAGCGCGACCGTCCTCCCGCTGGCTCCGCCAGGTGCCGATGAGCGGCTCGAGGGCCACTCGCTCCTCCGGCCCGCTGGCCTCGGCGTAGGCCTCCGTCGAGGCGATGAGCACGTCGAGATCGCGCACCGCGCCGAGCCGGGCGGCCATCTCGCGGAGCCGCCGACGGAAGCGGCGAGTCCGCTCCGGTCGGAACCCGTCACCGAAGACGCGCCAGGCCGCCCGCATCCGGCGGGTCGCGACCCGCATGTCGTGAAGATCCTCGGGATCCGCCCCCGCCCGGGTCCCGGCCTCCCTGGCGAGCATCCGGGCCAGATGGAACCGGATCACCTTCCGACCAGCCTCGGCGTGAAGGTCCTCGGCGACCACCCCGGGCGTCTTCCCGACCACGAGGGGCGGCGGCCCGGCCTCGGCGGCCGAGGGCGCCTCGATGTCGGCCGGCGACGACTTCCGACGGCGAGCGGGCGGGGTCGTCTCGGAGGGTGGTTCCAGCCCGTCCGACGCGGACGGCCCGGAGGCCGCTCGGTCCGCCCGCCGCTCGATCGCGGTGAGCGCGCGGGCGAGCTTCGACGTCGCCGCCGGGACGACTCCGGCCGTCGCCTCGAGCGCCTCACCGATGCGGGCGAGCGCGGCCTCGTCACCGGAGCGCAGCTCCACTTCGAGCTCCGTGAACGCCTCTATCACCTCGCCGTCCGCCATCACGCCGACCTCGTCGAGGCTGAGCTCCACGGCCGCGCCCGAAGGATCCTCGAGGATCCGCTTCTGGCGCCGCTGACGGATCGTGACCAGCTCGACGAGCGGGGCGCCCCCAGCCGCCTGGAGCAGCCGCGACCGCGCCGCCGAGTCGGGCCAGTCGGCCGGCACCAGGCGGGGATCCACGACCGCCTCGAGCTCGACCCGGCGCCGCAGCGCCCCCTCGACGCCGCCTGTCGACTTGACGGTCAGGGTCGTTCCTGCCCCGTCGAACCGCAGCCGGGCGGCCACGCCGGCCGCGACGAGCGCCCGGTCGGAGGTCTCGAGGTAGCGGTCCTCGTGGCGGGCCTCATCGACGGGCCCGGCCGCCCGGAAGCCGGCCAGCTCGTCCGCCGCCAGGATCGCCTCGCCGATCGGCGGCTCGAGCAGGTCGTACTTGAGCTCGAGCTCGACCGGCTCGCTCGGCTCGAGTGCCTCGGCCGGCGCCTCACCCGGGGCAGCGCTCGCCATCCCATCGCCCGGCCCGCTCGCGGGCTCGCTCGCGGTCGTCATGCGCGCGGATCCATCGAGCCGATGCCTGCCCCGGGCCGGTGCGGCAGGACCGCCGTCCGGCCGGCCTCGAGGGCCAGGCCCTTGAGCGTCTCGAAGACGTCGATCGTCCCCTCCCGCTCGAGGATCGTCTCGGTCCGGCGCCAGGTCGCATCGGCGCCCAGTCGCCACGAGCGCCGATCGTCCGCCAGGAGCGTCGCCACGATCGTCTCGAGACGGGTGCGGGCCTCGGGATCCTCGACCGGCACGACGGCCTCGACGCGCCGGTCGAGGTTCCGCTCCATGAGGTCCGCCGAGCCGATGTACCACTCCTGCTGGCCGCCGTTGGCGAACCCGAAGATCCGGGAGTGCTCGAGGAACTCACCGACGATCGAGCGGACCCGGATCAGCTCGGAGAGGCCGGGCACGTCCGGCTGGAGAGCGCAGATCCCACGGACGATGAGCTCGATCTCGACCCCCGCCCCGCTCGCCCGGTAGAGCGCCGCGATGCAGGCCGGGTCGACGATGGCGTTGAGCTTGAGGACGATCCGGGCCGGCCGCCCGGCCGCGGCGTGGCCGATCTCGCGCTCGATGAGCGCCAGGACTCCGCTCCGGAGGCTGTGTGGCGCGACCAGAAGACGGCGGAAGGTGCGCTGCCGGGAAAGCCCGGTCAGGACGTTGAACAGGTCGGTGACGTCCGCGCCCAGCTCGGGACGGCATGACAGGAGGCCCAGGTCGACGTATTGGCGGGCGGTCTTCGGGTTGTAGTTGCCGGTCCCGATGTGGACGTAGCGCCGCAGGAGCGAGCCCTCGCGCCGGACCACGAGGGCCACCTTCGAGTGGGTTTTCAGGCCGACCAGCCCGTACACGACGTGGGCGCCGGCCTGCTCGAGCTTGCGCGCCCAGACGATGTTCGCTTCCTCGTCGAAGCGGGCCTTGATCTCGACCAGGACGACGACCTGCTTCCCGCGTTCGGCCGCCCGGATGAGATCGCGCACGATCGGCGAGTCGCCGGAGGTCCGGTAGAGAGCCTGCTTGATCGTCAGGACGTCCGGGTCCTCGGCGGCCTGGGCGATGAACCGCTCGGTGGAGGCCGCGAACGACTCATAGGGGTGGTGGACGAGGATGTCGCCCGCCCGGATGGCCGCGAACAGGTCGGCCGGCTCGTCGTCGTCGGGCGGGACGAGGCGCGGCGGGACGACCGGCGTCCAGACCGGCGCCCGGAGGTCCGCCAGGTCGAGGTCGGCGATCGCCCACAGGCCGGTCAGGTCGAGCATCCCGCTGACCTCGTAGCAGTCGGCTTCGGTCAGGCCGATCCCGGCCAGGAGGATCCGCCGGGTCGCCACCGGCATGCTCCGCTCGACCTCGAGCCGGACGGCCTCCCCGAAGCGTCGGCGTCGAAGCTCCTCCTCGATCGCCAGCAGGAGGTCGTCCGCCTCATCCTCCTCGATCGCGATGTCGGCATCGCGGGTCACCCGGAAGAGGTGGGCGTCGACGATCTCCATCCCGCTGAAGAGGAGGTCGAGGTTGCTCTCGATGACCTGGTCGATGAGGACGAACGTGTGCGGGTCGATCTCGACGAGCCGCGGCAGGACCGCCGGGACCTTGACCCGGGCGAAGCGGCTCTCGTGCGTGTCGGGGTCGCGCAGTCCGACCGCGATCGAGAGGCTCAGGGTCGAGATATACGGGAACGGGTGCCCCGGGTCGACCGCCAGCGGCGTGAGGACCGGGAAGATCTCCTCGAGGAACCGTTCGCGCAGGCGGGCATGGTGCTCGGGGACCGCCGCGTAGTCGACGATCCGCACGCCCGCGTCGGCGAGCTGGCCGCGGATCCGGGCGTAGAGCCAGGCGTGCTCCTCGACGAGCGCCTGGACCCTCGGCCGGATCGCCGCGAGCTGCTCGTCGGCGGTCAGTCCATCGGGCGAGGTCCGGACCGCATGGGCGTCGCGCTGCTGGCGGAGGCCGGCCACCCGGACCTGGAAGAACTCGTCGAGGTTGCTGGCGAAGATGGCCAGGAACTTCACCCGCTCCAGGAGCGCGTTCCGCTCGTCGCGTGCCTCGTGCAGGACCCGGCCATTGAAGTCGAGCCAGGACAGCTCGCGGTTGAGGTAGGGGAAGGCCTGGGCGCTCGGCCGACGGCCGCGACCGGCGCTCGAAACGACCCGGTCGGGTCGGACGGCGGTCATCGGTCGGACGGCTCCTCGTGGGTCGGGTGGAACGGTGGCAAAGGGTAGCACGGGCCCGCACCGACCCCGGCCGGCACGCGGACGCTCCGGGCCGTTACGCTTCCCGGCATGGCCCTCGAGATCGCGGCGCTCACGAAGCGGTATGGGGAGGTCACCGCCCTGGACGGGGCGACGTTCGCGGCCGCCCCGGGCCGTCTCCTCGGCTTCCTGGGTCCGAACGGTGCCGGCAAGACGACCGCGATGCGCTGCGTCTTCGGCCTCGTCCGGCCGGAATCGGGCGCGGTCCAGTGGGACGGTCGGCCGATCACCGATGCCGATCGACTCACGTTCGGCTACATGCCCGAGCAGCGGGGGCTCTACCCCCGGATGCGGGTCGGCGAGCAGCTGGTCTACTTCGCCCGCCACCATGGCCTGTCGGCCCGGGACGCTCGTGACGCCGTGGCGACCTGGCTCGAGCGCTTCGGCCTGGCTGACCGGACGAAGGCCCGACTCGAGGAGCTCTCGCACGGGAACCAGCAGCGGATCCAGCTCGCGGCGGCGCTCGTCCACCAGCCGCGCCTCCTGGTCCTCGACGAGCCGTTCAGCGGCCTCGACCCGCTCGGGATGGCGACGATGAGCGAGGTGCTCCGCGAGCGCGCCGCGGACGGGGTCACGGTCGTCTTCTCGAGCCACCAGCTCGATCTCGTCGAGGACGTGTGCGACGACGTGGCGATCATCCGGGCCGGTCGGATCGTGGCTTCGGGCGATCTCGGGGCGCTCAAGGCCGCCTCGGGTCGCCGGCACGTCGACATCGAGATCGCCGGCAGTGCGGGGCGCTGGCTCGACGATCGGACCGACCTCGCGGTCGTCGAGCGCTCGGGTGACCGGCTCCGGGTGGTGGCCGACGCCGCCCTCGACCTCGACGAGCTGCTCGGGCTCGCCCGCAAGGCGGGCCCGATCGTCCGGTTCGCCTACGGCCCGCCGACCCTGTCGGAGCTGTTCATGGAGGTCGTGCAGCGATGAGGCGCCTCAGCGCGATCCGGCTCGTCGCCACGCGCGAGATCCGGGAGCGTGGCCGCAGCCGCGGTTTCCTCGCCTCGGTCGTGTTCACGCAGCTGCTGATCGTCGCGATGCTCCTCCTGCCGCGGGTCCTCGGTGGCGACGGCTCCACCATCAAGGTGGGGCTGGCCGAGCCGGTGCCGACGGGCCTGGCAGCCGCATTGAACGCGTCGGCGACGCCCTACAAGCTCAGCCTGATCCTGCGGACCTACCCGGACCGGGCCGCCGCGGAAGCGGCCCTGAAGACGGGAGACGTCGAGGGCGTCCTGGCCGTCCCGGCCGACCTCTCGGGTCCGGGCGAGGTCGTGGTCAAGGGCCGCCCCGACAGCCGCCTCCAGGCGATCGCGACCGGTGCGGTCACCGGCCTTCGGCTCGTCGCCTCCGGGATCTCCCCGGCCGGCCTGGCCGCCGCCGCGACCCCGCCGACCCTCGTCACGCTCGGGCCCGACCGGGTGACCGACGACGCGACGTTCTTCCTGGCCAACATCGGGGTGATCCTCCTGTTCTACTCGATCTACTCGTTCGGGTTCTGGGTCCTGACCGGCGTGATCGAAGAGAAGCAGAGCCGAGTGGTCGAGGTCGTGCTCTCGACCGTTCGCCCGCGCGACCTCCTGATGGGCAAGGTCTTCGGGATCGGCCTCCTTGGCATCGCCCAGCTGTTCCTGATCATCGCGACGGCCCTGGTGGCGACGGCGCTCACCAAGAGCTTCGAGCTGCCGGCCACGACGCTCCCGACGATGGCCCTGATGCTCGTCTGGTTCGTCCTCGGCTTCACCCTCTACAGCACGGCATTCGGGGCCCTGGGCGCGCTCGCCGGGCGACTGGAGGAGGCCTCGAACGCGAGCACGCCCATCTCGCTCGTCGCGATCGCGAGCTACTTCGTGGCGATCATCGCGGTGACCGGTGAGCCGGACGGCCTCATCGCCCACCTGGCCACGTTCTTCCCGCCGGCCGCTCCGATGGTCGTCCCGATCCGGGCGGCATTCGGGGCGATCGGTCCGCTCGAGATCATCGGCTCGGCGCTGGTGACGATCGCGGCGACCTATGCCCTGTTCGTCGTGGGCGGCCGCATCTACGCGGGCGCCGTCCTCGGCACGACCGGGCGGATGAAGCTCCGCGATGCGTGGCGGGCCGCCTCCCGCTGACGGCTGGCCGGCGCTGATGGCCGGCGCGCTCAGGAGCGGCGCTCAGCCTTCCGCCACGTAGCGCCGCTCGCCGGTCGTCGGGTCGACGTGGACGCGCATCCGGGCCTGGCTCGTCGGATCGACGAACACCTCGTCGGTCGGCCTGAAGCGCGGCTCGAGCGAGCGCTCGGGCTCGCCACCCCCCGGACCGATCGGCGGGTTCGAGCGGTCGCTCGCCATCGAGCGGTAGCGGCTCCGCTCGAGCGCGATCGCGACGATCAGGATCCCGCCGGTGACGAGCGAGACGAGGCCGGCCACGAACGAGCCCTCGACGCCGGAGGCGAGAATGGCGATCCCGCCGAGGAAGACCAGGACCCCGACGCCGAGGAGGATGACGCGCGACAGACCGAGCATCACTCGCGCCCCCGGCTACTCGAGCGTCGGGGCCGTGGCCGTCTCGTCGGCCGCGACGACGACCGCGGTGCCGTAGGCGACGATCTCGGACATCGTCCCGCCCAGCTCCGAGCTGTCGAAACGGAACGAGAGCACGGCGTTGGCGCCCATCAGCGTGGCGTTCTGGACCATCCGGTCGACCGCCTGGCGGCGGGTGTCCTCGAGCAGCGCGGTGTACTCGTGGATCTCGCCGCCGACGAGCGAGCGGAGCCCGGCGGCCAGGTTGCCGGCCAGGCCACGGCTGCGAACGACCAGGCCGAAGACGTGGCCTTTCGCCTCGACCACCCGGTGACCCGGGAGGTAGGGGGTCGTGGTGATGATCATCGGGCGGTTCCTCCTGGGTCGGTGGTCGGGGTGTGGGCGGCGTGGTCGGGAACCCCGGCGGTCGCGGGTCGGCCGAGGGTCGGGCGACCGGCCGCGCTGCGCCTGGCGATGCAGGCGTCGCACGGGCACTGGTCGCGCAGGGCGCTGAACGTGTAGAAGCCGGTGTGATGGCCATCGCCCCAGGTCGGAGCGAGGGCGTACTTGCCGACGAGCGCCAGGTCGATGAGGCGGGTCTGCTCGGCGGTGAGCGTCGGCGCCGAATCGAGCCAGCCGGGCAGTCCGGCTTCACCGCGACAATAGGCGCACGGGCACAGCCAGCGGAGCGACAGGAAGTCGTAGGCGGTCCGGTGGCCGTCGCGCCATTCGATCGCGACCGTCCCGGCGGTCCGGTCGGCGTGGATCCGGGCGGGCGTCGTCGCATCGGCGGGGACGGTGGGGTTCACCGCCCGATCGTAGCACCGGACCGCTGCCGGCCCCTGGGCGGCGGCTGAGGGGAGCGCCCGCGACCGGTCCGGGTCCCGGCGTGACGTCCGTACTGGACCGCCCCTCCACGGGCGGGACTATCCTCGGCCCGTGACCCTCCACGTCGACGGCGTCTCGAAGCGCTTCGGCCGTATCGTCGCCCTCGACGGGATCGACTTCCGGGTCGAGCCCGGCGAGGTCTTCGGCTTCATCGGGCCGAACGGCGCCGGCAAGACCACGACGATGCGGATCGTCCTCGACATCCTCCGGCCGGATGCCGGCCAGGTGACCTGGCACGGCCGGCCCACGGCGGAACTGCCCCGCCGGACCTTCGGGTACCTGCCCGAGGAGCGCGGGCTCTACCCGCGGATGAATGTCCTGGAGCAGCTGGTCTTCTTCGCGGGGCTCCATGGGCTGTCGCGCGAGCAGGCTCGCCGATCGGCCCTCGGCTGGCTCGAGCGGTTCCGGGTGCCCGAGCTCGCCGGGCGCCGCTCCGACGAGCTCTCGAAGGGCAACCAGCAGAAGATCCAGTTCATCGCCGCGATCCTCCACGACCCCGAGGTCCTGCTCATGGACGAGCCCTTCACGGGGCTCGACCCGGTGAACGTGGCGATGCTCAAGGCCGCCTTCGGCGAGATGTCCGCACGCGGCCGGACCCTCATCATCTCGACCCACCAGATGGAGGTGGTCGAGGCCCTGTGCGGCTCGATCGCGATCATCGACCGGGGCCGGGTCGTGGTCGGCGGCCGGGTCCGCGACGTGAAGCGGGCGTCCGGCCGGACCGTGGTCCGCCTGGCGGTCGAGGGCGACGTCGGGGTCGAGTGGGCCGCGGAGATCGCGGGCGTCCGGGTCAGCCGGCCCGGCCACGACTACACCGAGCTGACGGTCGATCGATCGGTCGACCCGGAGACGATCCTCCGGGCGGCGATCGCGCGGGGCGCCCGGGTGATCCGGTTCGAGGTGGCCGAGCCGAGCCTCGAGGAGATCTTCATCGAGCGGGTCGGCTACGACCCGGGAGACCGGATCGACCTCGCCCCGCCGGAGGCGTCGGGTGTACCCGCGGCCGACCCCGCGGCCGACCCTGCCCCGGTGACCGAGGAGCCCGCCGCATGACCCCGCGCCCGCCCGACGCGGCGCTCCTCCCGAACGCCGCCCTGGTCGCGCGCCGCGAGTTCCTCGAGCGCGTCCGGAGCCGGGCATTCGCCGTCGCCACGCTCATCCTGGCCGTCGTCGCCGTCGGGCTGACCTTCATCCCGATCATCGTGCGGGCCGCCGATCGCGAGACGACCGTGCGGATCGCGGTCGTCGCCGACGATCCCGCGCTGGCCGGCCGGACGATCGAGCTCCTCGACGGGTTCCTCAACCAGCCTCCCCAGGGCGCGGATCCGGCGACGTTCACCCGCCGTTACCGCTTCTCCCGGGAATCGAGCGCGGACGCCGGCGCCGCCGCGATGGCGGCTGCCCGGGTCGACGCCCTGCTCATGGTCGGCCGGACGTCGGCCGGCGGACTCGCCTTCGCCTATCGGACCTCCGAATCGGCGCTCAGCTCGCGCAGCCAGGTCCTCCAGGTCGTGACGTTCGCGATCGCCCTGTTCGACTGGCAGGCCGAGTACGGCACCAGGCCCGGCGTCCCGCCCTTCCAGCTGCCGACGTTCACCGTCCAGTCGAGCGCCGCTTCCGCCGGTGGATCTCCGCTCGACTCGCAGGAGACCGCGAGCCGCTCGATCCTGGCCACGATCCTGATCGTTCTCATCTTCATCACCCTGACCATCTACGGGATGTGGGTGGCGACGAGCGTGGCGTCCGAGAAGTCGAGCCGGGTGATGGAGTTGCTCATCAGCACGGCCACGCCGCGCCAGCTCCTGGTCGGCAAAGTCGTGGGCGTGGGCGCCGCGGGGCTGACCCAGTACCTGGCGATCGTCCTGCCGGCGGCCGGGGCACTGCTCCTCCAGGATCGGATCGCGGCCTTCTTCCTGGGGGCCGGGACCGACGCCTCCGTCCCGCTGGCGGGGCCGAACCCGGCGATCCTGCTCGCCTTCGGCGTCCTCTTCCTCCTGGGGTTCCTGCTGTACGCGTTCATCTATGCGGCGGCCGGGTCGCTCGTCAGCCGGCCCGAGGACATCCAGCAGCTGGCCCTGCCGCTCAGCTTCCTCTCGATGGCCGGCTACTTCTCGGCCGTCTTCGGACTCGCCTCGATCGGTTCGCCGGTGGTGGCGGTGCTCTCGTACGTCCCGTTCTTCAGCCCGTTCGTGATGCTCGCCCGGCTCAGCCTCGGGCACGTCCAACCGTGGGAGCTCGCGCTGTCGCTGGGGCTGCTCGTGGCGGCGATCGGGGTGGCGATGCTCGTGGCGACCCGGATCTACGCGGCCGGGGTCCTGCTCTACGGGCAGCGGCCGGGCCTTCGGGCGTTCGTCCGGGCGGCGATCACGGGCGGGAACGGCTGAGCCTCGTTCGCGAGCGCCAGTGTCATCGGCGTCAGTCCGGAGCGTCCTCGAGCGGCAGCCGACTGAACACGGCGAGCGGTGGTCGGCCGGAATCGCTGGCCGCCTCCGGCCCCCCGTCCGTCACGACCGTCTCGGACCGGATCAGGCGCCAGAGCGAGCTCGTCACGCCGGGCAGGTACGGGCTGCGCCGATGGCGGGCCATGACCCCGGCGATCCCCTGCGCCGCCGCCGCACGGCAGAGAGCGACGCCCTCGCCGACGATCGCAGGCACGACGACGATCGACGTCGAGGTGGGCAGGAGCTGGCCGAGTCGCTCCCGCCGACGCTCCAGCGGCTCAGAGACGAGCGGTCGTCCGTCGAGCGCGATGAGGTCGAAGACCAGGTAGGCGACCCCGCCTCCGGCGCCGCCCCGGAGCCGGCCGGCCAGGCCGTCGGGGTCGAGCCGACCGGTGTCGTCGACCACGACGACCGATCCGTCGAGGATCGCGGAGCGGCCAGCCAGGCGCGCGGGCAGGTCGGCCAGCTCGGGGAGTCGGTCGTTCAGGAGCTCGCCGTCGGCGCTCACGAGCCGGAGAACGGTGGGCGGTCCGGCGCCCGTCGCCGCTTCGGTGCCCGTCGCAGGTCCGGGCGCGGCCTCGTCGGGCGGCCCGACGTGGGCCAGGACCCGCTCGCCGCCCCACCACGGCTCGAACAGGACGTCGGGGTCGTCGAACGGGCCATCGGCCGGCTGGGGGAGCATCGGCCGCAGGTTCGCCGGCAGGTGCGGCGCCTCGGGATCGAGCCGGAACGTGAGCTGGTCGGCCATCGCGGTCCGATGGTAGTCGCTAGACTCGCCGCGATGCCCGATCCCACGCGCCGAGCTCCGCGCCCCGACGACCTCTACCGGTTTCGGATCGCGACGGACGTCCAGCTGGCGCCGGCCGGCGACCTGGCTGTCTTCGTCCTCCAGGCGGTCGCGCCCGGATTCGAGGGTTATCGCCGCTCGATCTGGTCGGTCGCGACGGACGGCTCGCGGCCCGCCGTCCAGCTGACGCTCGCGGCCAAGCAGGACACCTCGCCCCGGTTCTCGGCCGACGGTCGGACGCTCGCCTTCCTTTCCGATCGGCGGCTCGCGGTCGAGGACGAGCCGGCCGCCCCGGAGGACCGCGAGGATCTCGTCCAGGTCCACCTCCTGCCGCTCGACCGGCCCGGCGAGGCGCGCCGGCTGACCGACCTCCCGCGCGGGGTGTCCGCCTTCGAGTGGTCACCCGACGGACGGAGCCTGGCGGTGGTCTCGGCCTCCCACGGGGCCACTCGCGCCGAGGACGCGCGCCGCCGCGGCCGCCCGGCGGCCCCGCCGGCTCCCGGGACGCCGCCGCCGTCGGACTACCGCTACCTCGACCGACTCCGGAACTCGCTCAATGGCACCGGCTGGATCTACGACCGGACGACGGCCCTCTGGCTGGTCGATGTCGCGACCGGGGCTGCCCGGCTGGTTCATCGCGGCCGGTCGTCGATCGAGTCGGTCGTCTGGTCGCCGGACGGGAGCCGGATCGCATTCGCGCTCAACGACCGCCCGGACGGCGACCTCGACTGGCTGTCGGACGCGTGGGTCGTCGAGGCCGCGGGCGGGAGACCGATCCGGATCACCGGCGGGCGCGGCATCTTCGAGCCGCGCGCCTGGCTGCCCGACGGGCGGGAGCTCATCGTCATGGGTCACCGCTGGCCGGCCCTGGCCGGGAGTCGCGTCGATCTCTGGCGGTTCGCGGCCGACGGCTCGGAGAACGGGCGTGACGGTGGCCGGAACCTTTCGGGACGGCACGACCGCATGATCGGCGCCGATCTGAACAGCGACCTCACGGTCGGCGAACCGCCCCGCGTGTGGGCTGCCCCGGACGGCGGAACGACGATCTTCAGCGCGCCGGACGGCGAGGGTGCCTATGAGCTGTGGCGGATCGATACCCGGACGGGCGATCTCGAACGGCTGACCGAGGGGCGCCACTACCTCTCGAGCTGGAGCGCCCGGCCCGGCCCCGGTGGGACGGTCCGGGTCGCGGCCCTTCGCTCCAGCCCGACGGAGCTGCCTGACGTCTGGTTCGCGGAGATCCCGACGGCGGCGGGCCGCGGACGTCGCGGACGCGGGCCCAGTCCGACACCTCTTCGTCACTTGACGGCGCTGAACGACGAGGCGCTGGCCGGCATCCGCCTGGCCGAGCCCGAGACCCGTTCGGTCACGGTCGACGGCCGGCGGATCCAGGGCTGGTACCTGCCGGCCCAGCGTCCCCACGGGACGGCCACCGGAGACGGGGCTGCCGCAGGAGGCCACGCCGCCGCGGGTGGCCCGGCGCCATCGCCGGCCCCGCTGGTCGCTGAGATCCACGGCGGCCCGCAGACCCACTACGGCTGGTCGCCGATCTGGGAGTTCCAGGTGCTGGCCGCGGCCGGGATCGGCGTCTGGTACTCGAACCCGCGCGGCTCCGACGGTGCCGGCCAGGCCTTCGCGGCCGCGAACGTCGGCGACTGGGGGCCCGGCCCGATGGCCGACGTCATGGCCGGAGTCGACGCGCTCGTCGTCGCGGGCCTGGCCGACCCGGCCCGCCTCGGGGTGACCGGCGGATCCTACGGCGGCTACCTGACGAGCTGGATCGTCGGGCACACGGACCGCTTCCGGGCGGCGATCAGCTGCCGCGCGGTGAACGACCTCCAGAGCCAGATGACGACCGGCGACATCGCGGGGCCGATCTTCGCCCGGGTCTCGTTCGGGGTGACTCCCTGGGATGACCCGGAGAAGTTCCGGCTCCAGTCGCCGATCACCTACGCCGCGAACATCCGGACGCCGCTCCTCATCCAGCACAGCGAGCGCGACCTGCGGACCCCGATCGGCCAGGGCGAGGAGCTGTTCGCGATCCTCAGGTCGCTCCGCCGGCCGGTCCGGTTCATGCGAGTCCCCGACGAGACCCACGAGCTGACCCGCTCCGGGACGCCGTTCCGACGGGTCGAGAACCTGGTCCAGGTCCGGGCCTGGTTCGAGCACTTCCTGGTCCGCGGTCGACGCGGCCTGCCGCCGCTTCCGAGAGCCCGAGCGGGTCGGTAGCTCCGGCCGAAGGCAGCGGCTCGTCGGCGCCGGCGACCGGCGGTCCGGGAGCGGTCCGGTGAGCGGTCCGGGGCCGGGCACGCTTCCGGATCCGGGTGGGGGCCGGTGTATCCTCGCCCTCGATGACGACGATCCATGGCGCCGACAGCCTCGCCCGCGAGCGAGCGCACGACCTGATCCGCGCCTACGACGGTCGGGGCGGCTCGCTCGGCAGCATCCTCGGGCGCGTCGGTCCGGTCGACCAGGTCGGCGTGGACGAGCGGGTCGACGCCCTGAAGAAGCGTTCGATCAAGAAGGCCTCGAAGCTCTGGGCGCTCGACCTCGCGATCCGGATGATCGACCTCACGACGCTCGAGGGAAAGGACACGCCGGGCAAGATCCGCGCGCTCGCGGTCAAGGCCCGCCAGCCGAAGCCCGGCGACCCGACCATCCCGTCGGTCGCGGCGATGTGCGTCTATCCGGCCCTCGTGGCCGAGGCGAAGGAGGCGCTCGCGGGCAGCACCGTCCGCGTCGCCAGCGTGGCGACCGGCTTCCCGTCCGGGCAGACCTTCCGCCAGATCAAGCTCGCGGAGACGCACGCGGCCGTCGAGGCCGGGGCGGACGAGGTCGACATGGTGATCGATCGCGGCGCCTTCCTGGCCGGCGACTACCTGGCCGTCTTCGAGGAGATCGTCGCGGTCAAGGGGGCTTGCGGGCCGGCCCACCTCAAGGTCATCCTCGAGACCGGGGAGCTCGAGACGTACGACAACATCCGCCGCGCCTCCGTCCTGGCGATGGCCGCGGGAGCGGACTTCATCAAGACCTCGACCGGCAAGGTGACCCCGGCCGCCACCCTTCCGGTCACGCTGGTCATGCTCGAGGCGATCCGGGACTTCGAACGGCAGACGGGCCGGGCGGTGGGGATGAAGCCGGCCGGCGGGATCCGCGTCGCGAAGGAGGCGATCCAGTACCTGGTCGTCCTGTACGAGACGCTCGGGCCGCGCTGGATGACCCCTGAACGCTTCCGCTTCGGCGCTTCGAGCCTGCTCAACGACCTGCTGATGCAGATCGAGAAGGAACGGACGGGGCGCTACCAGGGTCCCGAGCACTTCTCGCTCGACTGACGGTGCGCGTCGGCGTCAGGCGGCCGGACCGGAGCCGGGCCGAGGACCGGCCGGTGGGCGGGAACCGGCCGCCGGGCGTCGGCGTCAGCGGGCCGACATGATGCCGACGCCGACGCCGTCCGCGCGAAGGTCCCCTCGCCGGACCCGCCTGCCCGTCCGGGCCGGGCCGGCCGCCCTTGGCTTCCTCGCGCTGTCGCTCGGCCTCGCCCTCCTCGGGTGCGCCGGCCCGGGGGCCTCCGGCTCGCCGGCCTCCGGCTCGCCGGCCGCCAGTCCTTCGCCGGCCGCCAGTCCTTCGCCGGCCCCGGGCGGTTCGCCGGTCCCGCTCGTCGGGCTCAAGTACGCGCTCGTCGACGGCCTCGGCACCCCCCGGTTCTGCGATCCCGACGAGTACCCCGTCGCGCACGACGATGAGACGACGAACGCCCAGGCCCGCTTCCCGGCGATCCGGGCCGATGCGGCCACGTTCGCGGAGATCGCCGTCCGCCTCAAGCTCGACCCCGCCGCCGCGACGTTCACGGTCGACCAGCAGGTCCTCGTCTACCGCGACTGGAAGATGCTCAACGCCCTCGTCCTCACCGACATCGGGAACGGGCGCCGGCAGTTCGACTACGTCGTCAGCTCGAAGGCGGACCCGGCTGCCGGCGACCACGTCTTCGGCTCGATCGACGCGCACGGCGGGATCGCCGTCGAGCGGCGCGATCCCGCCGGACCGCAGAACTGCCCGATCTGCCTGGCCCGCGGGACGCTGATCGCGACGCCGGACGGGCCGCGGCCGGTCGAGAGCCTCGCGGCGGGGATGCCGGTCTGGACCGTCGACCTCGAGGGCCACCGCGTCGCGACCCGGATCGTCCGGGTCGGCGGCACGATCGTCCCACCCGATCATCGGGTCGTCCGGCTGCGCCTCTCGGACGGGCGCTCGCTCCTCGTTTCCCCGGGCCACCCGCTGCTCGACGGCCGGACGGTCGGCGACCTGCGGCCGGGCGATCTCCTCGACGGAGGCCGGGTGGTCGCGGCGGACCTGGTGCCGTATGCCGGGCCGGCCACCTTCGACCTCCTGCCGGCGGGCCCGACCGGCGCCTACTGGGCCGACGGGATCCTCGTCGCGAGCACCCTCGGGCCGTAGCGCGGGCGGGTCGGCCGCCGTCGGCCGCCCGCGAGCCCCCACCGCCGCGAGCCGGCGACCGCCATGAGCCGGCCACCGCCATGAGCCGGCCACCGCGGCGAGCCGGCGAAGCGTCTACTTCGCGGCGAGCGCGAGCGCTCCGACCAGGGCGAGCACGCCCACGACGCCGACCGCCGCATCGAGCCGGCCCCAGGCCAGCTGCCGGTACCACGTGCGCGAGCCGCTCCCGAACGCCCGGGCGTCCATCGCCAGGGCCAGCCGATCCCCGTGGCGGATGGCCAGGACGAGCAGGCCCACGAGCAGGCGTGGGTGCCAGCCTCCCCGCAGGCCCCGGATCCGGCGTGCCTGGCGGAGCGTGAGAAGGTCCTCGGCGAAGCGCGGGATCGCCTGGTAGGCGGCCAGGGCGCCGTAGGCGAACCGGTCCGGGACCCGGCCCTGGCGGACCAGGGAGTCGACGAGCCGGGTCGAGTCGGTCGTCAGCGCGAAGACCACGCCGACCGAGACGATGGCCAGCACGCGGGCGCCCAGCCCCACCCCGGCCGCGGCGGCGGCGTCGGTCACCCGCAGCGGTCCCAGCCGGAGGAGCTCGCCCGCGGCGGGGTCCCCGTTGGCGGCCGAGAAGAGCGTGTTGAACAGGGCGATCCCGATCGCGGTCAGGCTGAGCGGGGCGAGGGCAAGAAGCAGCCGGCCGACCGGGATCCGACCGAGCGCCACGCCAGCTGCGAGGGCCAGCGCGGCGAGCGCCAGCGGTGGTCGCGGGTCGCGGGTGAGGGCGAGCCCGAGGAGCCAGCCAAGGGCGATCCCGAGCTTGACGAGCGGGCTCGTTCGACCGAGGAGGCTGCCCAGCTGGGCATCGCCGACCTCGATCGCGGCGATCATCGGACCGGACCGTCCGCCACGATCCGGCCATCCGCGAGCGTGACCGCCCGGTCGGCCATCTCCCGGACGAAGCGCCGGTCGTGGGTGGCGGTGATCAGGCAGGTCCCCTCCGCCACCCGTTCGCCGAGGATCTCGAGCAACGCGCGGTAGCCGTTTCGGTCCTGCCCGAACGTCGGCTCGTCAAGGACCACGACGGGCGGCTGCCGGACGAGGATCGTGGCCAGCGAGAGCCGGCGTTGCTCGCCTCCGGACAGGGCGTAGGGACTCCGCTCGCCGAACGTCCCGAGGGGCAAGCCGAGACGCTCCATCACCGCCTCGGCGAGGGGACGCTCGTCAGGGCGCAGCCCGACCGTGACCTCGTCGGCGACCCGGTCGGCCAGGAACTGCTGCTCGGGATCCTGGAAGGCGAACGCCGCCCGCCGGGCGAGCTCCCGGGCGGGCAGCCTGGCGGGATCGGTCCCGCCGAGGTCGACCCGACCGGCCTCCGGCCGAAGGAGGCCGACGAGCAGGCGCGCGAGGGTCGACTTGCCACTCCCGTTGGCGCCCACCAGGGCCACCCGTTCGCCCTCGACGACCCGGACCGACAGGTCGCGGATCACCGGCATCCCCCGGTCGTAGCCGAACGTCAGGGCCTCGGTCGCGACGAGTGGCCGACCGTCCGTCGCCGCCCTGGACCGGCCCGCGGGCGAGCGATCGTCGGGAGGGCCGGCCGGGCCGGTCGCCCGATCGAGCTCCGCCTCCACTGCATCGGGCAGCCAGATCCCGGCCCGCCGCATCGCCGGCCCGGACCGGGCGACGACGTCCGCCGGCGACCCCTCGTCGATCGGCCCACCGTCGGGCCCGAGGGCGAGGATCCGGTCGGCCAGCGGCCAGGCCCGATCCATCCGGTGCTCGACGAGGACGATCGTCGCCGACCGGGCGGTGCGCACCGCCGCGAGGCGGTCGAAGAAGGCCGCCGTCCCTTCCGGATCGAGGTTCGCCGTCGGCTCGTCGAGGACGAGCAGGCCGGGCTGCGCGGCGAGGACGCCGGCCAGGGCCAGGCGCTGCTGCTGGCCGCCCGACAGGCGGTTCGGTCGCCGTCGCTCGAAGCCGGCCAGGCCGACCTCGGCCAGGGCCTCCGGGACCCGCCGGCGCATCGCCTCCGGCGGCCAGGCCCGGTTCTCGAGGCCGAACGCCACGTCGTCCTCGGCCCGGTCCATGACCAGCTGGCTGGCCGGGTTCTGGAAGACGATCCCGACCCGCCCGGCGACGGCCGCCGGAGCGAGCGTGGGCGACCCGTCGCCGGCCAGCTCGAGCGAGCCGCGCCATTCGCCGGGTCGCTCCCGCGGCACGAGACCCGCCAGGGCGAGGGCGAGGGTGCTCTTGCCCGAGCCGGACGGTCCGACGACCAGCAGGCATTCGCCGGGCGCGACCTCGAACGAGATGTCGTGCAGGGCCTGGGTCGGGCGGCCGGCGTAGCGAAAGCCGACCTCCCGGGCGCGGATCCCGACGGCGGGCCGGTCGAGGACGATCAGCCCGGGAACCCTTCGAGCACGCCGCTCCGGCGGAGTGCCCGCGCGAGGGCCCGCGAGCCGAGGGCGACGATGACCACCGCCGAGAGCGCCATCATCAGGCCGCGCACGAGCTGGACCTGGAGCGAGACCTCTGCGTAGTAGAGCGCCCAGTCGTGGATCCAGGCCGCCGCCGCACTCGCGACGGCCGCCACGACCAGGACCGGCAGGCCGTAGCTCCGGTAGAGGGTGAAGGCGAAGACGAGCTCGGCGGCCGCGCCCTGGGCGAACCCCGACAGGAGCGTGTCCGGGCCCCACTGGCTGCCGATCAGGGTCGACACGCCGGCCGCGACCATCTCGGCGAACAGGGCGGCGCCCGGCCGGCGGACGATGAGCGGGGCGAGGACGGCCGGAACGAGCCAGACCGCGTAGAACAGGTCCTTCGCCCACGGCGCGACGGCGAAGGCCGGATCGAGCGCCGACCAGGCCAGCCCCCAGGCCCAGAAGACGACGCCGAAGGCGACCCCGATGATCGCCGCGACGACGATGTCCCGGGTCCGCCACGCCGTGTCGGTGAGGTTGCCGGCTGGGTCGACCGGCGTCGGGCTTGCCCGGTCGGGGGCGCTGGTGGTCATGGCTGCGAACCTCCATCTCGTGCGAAACGCCGCCCCGCTGGTCCTGGGACAGCGTCGAGTCGAGGTTCGGCCTGCTTCCTACACCGGTACGAGCCGGATCAGGTTCGGCGGGTCTGCGGCCTGGGCCGCACTCTCAGCGCGTTTCGCGCTCCCCGGAGGCGTATGCGATTGTGGCGCGAGTGTACACCGGCGAGGCTCTGCACCTGCGACGACCGGTCGCGAGCTGAGGCGACCGCTGCCACCGAAGGTCGTACCCTGCATCGATGAGCCGATCCGCAGGCCCGACTCTCTCGACGGCGCGGCTGATCCTCCGGCGCTGGCGGGATGCCGATCGCGAGCCATTCGCCAGCTTGAACGCCGACCCGGAGGTGATGCGGCACTTCGCGCGGCCCCTCGACCGAGCCGCGAGCGACGCCTTCGTCGACCGGATCGAAGCCGCCTTCGCGGCTCGCGGCTTCGGGCTGTGGGCCGTCGAGCGGCGGGTCGACTGCGCATTCCTGGGGTTCACCGGGCTGGTGGTCCAGAGATTCGAGGCGCCGTTCACGCCGTGTGTCGAGGCCGGCTGGCGCTTCGCCCGAGACGCCTGGGGTCAGGGCTACGCGACGGAGGCCGCCCGGGAGGCGCTCCGGTACGGCTTCGACGTCCTCGGACTGGCCGAGATCGTGTCGTTCACCTCGCCCCGGAACGTACCCTCGATCCGGGTCATGGAGCGGCTCGGGATGCATCGCGATCCCGCCGACGACTTCGACTACCCGGGCCTGCCGGCCGGCCACCCGCTCCGGCCCCACGTTCTCTACCGGCTCGGCCGTGCGGAGGGTCATGGGTCGGCCCCGCGAGACCCGGTGCCATAATGGCCCGGCGATGACGACCGAGACCGGACCGCAGCCGACCCCGCCGAGCGCGCCTGCGACCGTCCCGGTCCGGGCGCCGAACAGCTGGGGCCTGGGCGACGGTCAGGCCGTCCCCTGGGAGTACGCCCCCGCACCCGAGTCGCGCGAGATCGTCCACCTCCGTGAGCGGTACGGCCTGATCATCGGCGGGCGCGAAGTCCCGGCCTCCGACGGCGCCACGATCGTCAGCATCGACCCATCGACCGAGGAGCCGCTGGCTCGGGTCGCCCGCGCGACGGAGGCAGACGCGGATCGGGCGGTCCGGGCCGCGCGCCGGGCGCAGACGCGGACGTGGGGCCGGCTCCCCGGCCGCGAACGGGCGAAGTACCTCTTCCGGATCGCCCGGCTCCTGCAGGAGCGAAGCCGCGAGTTCGCCGTGCTCGAGAGCATGGACTCGGGCAAGCCGATCAAGGAGAGCCGCGACGTCGATGTCCCGCTGGCAGCGGCCCACTTCTGGTACTACGCCGGCTGGGCGGACAAGCTCGAGTACGCGTTCCCGGGCCGGGTGGCGAAGCCGCTCGGCGTGGCCGCCCAGATCATCCCCTGGAACTTCCCCCTGCTGATGCTGAGCTGGAAGATCGCCCCGGCCCTGGCCGCGGGCAACACGGTGGTCCTCAAGCCGGCGCCGGCCACGACGCTCGTCGGCCTCACCATCGCCGAGATCTTCCGCGAGGCGGGCGTCCCCGACGGCGCCGTCAACGTGGTCGCGGTCGACGACGCGCTGGCTCCCGGCCTCGTGGAGGATCCC
>JBGPFS010000014.1:0-23592 GCA_041483455.1 Candidatus Limnocylindria bacterium
CTCTACCACGTGGTCGACAACGAATGGTCGATGCGCGAGTACGGCAGCCAGGCGGTCGTCTGGCAGACGGCAGTCAACCCGGTGGTCGCGCTCGAGCTCCTCGCGGCCGGGACGTGGTCGGGCGCGGGGGTCCTGGGCCCGGAGGCTTTCGACGCGGTCCCGTTCCTGGAACTGCTGACGGCTTACGGATCACCGTGGGGGATCCGCGAGGAGGCTACCGGCTGACGTCCCGACGGTCGGTCTCCGCCTCGACACCGGCCTGCCCGGGTCCCGGTCGTCGGCGGGTCCTGGAGGCCGTCGCTCAGTCCTCGGGTTCGACCAGCCCCGGCCGGCGGAAGCGCGCGGCCCATTCCGGCAGGGGGATCCCGTCCCGGAGGAGCGGATCGGCGATCGGTGGACGCGAGCGCGTGACCAGGGGGATCTCACCGGCCCACACGTCGAGCGCGCCGTCCTCGCTCGCGCCGTCATCCGGCGGCCCGAACCGCACCTTCGCCGACGCCTCGGCGAGGGAGATCGCCAGCACCGCCGTCGCCTTGAGCTCCTTCCGATCCGGCTGGCGCGCCTCCGCCCAGCGGCCCGGGAGGAGTCCCTCGGTGAAGGCCCGCAGGGCGGCCAGCTTCTCGGCCGGGTCCTCGACCAGGCTGGCCGTGCCGAGGACCACCACCGAGCGGTAGTTGAGGGAGTGCTCGAAGACCGAGCGGGCGAGGACGATCCCGTCGACCAGGGTCACGCTGACGCAGACCGGGACGCCGCTCCCCGCGGTCCGGAACGCCCGGCTGGCCGTGGAGCCGTGGAGGTAGAGCGTCTCGCCGACCCGGGCGTGAAGGACGGGGATGACGTACGGCTGGCCGTCGACCGCGAACCCGAGGTGACAGACGATGGCCGCGTCGAGGATCGCCTCGATCGTCGCGCGGTCGTAGGCGGCGTTGGCGGGGACGCGCTTCACGCGCGTCCGCGGGCTCGGAGCGGCGGCTCGGGTGGGCGTGGGCCCGGCCGTGGCCGCCGTGGGGCGCGATCTGCTCTGGCTCATGCCCGAACCCTACCGGCTCCGGACCGTGGCGGGTGGGGCGGTCGCGCGGCGTGGACCGCAGGCAGGCCGTACCGCCCGGTGGCTAGCGCGTCCGCGGGAAGCCCAGGTCCACCGTGCTCGTGCCGGGGTCCGGCCAGCGGCTGGTGACCACCTTGCCGCGGGTGTAGAAGTTGATCCCCTCCGGACCGTACATGTGGGTGTCCCCGAACAGGGACGCCTTCCAGCCGCCGAACGAGTAGTAGGAGACCGGCACGGGGATCGGCACGTTGATCCCGACCATCCCGACGTTGCAGTCGAACTGGAACGACCGGGCGGCGCCGCCGTCACGGGTGAAGATCGCCGTCCCGTTGCCGTACAGGTTCTCGTTCACGAGACGGAGCGCCTCGCCGTAGTCGGGCACCCTGACGATCTCCAGGACCGGCCCGAAGATCTCGTTCTGGTAGCACTCCATCTCGGGCGTCACCCGGTCGAGCAGCGAGACGCCCAGGAAGAAGCCCTCGCTCCCTCCGTACAGGACGTGCTCCCGGCCGTCGACGACGAGCTCGGCGCCCTGGGCGGCCCCGGAGTCGAGGTAGCCGGCCACCTTGTCGCGGTGCTCGCGGGTGATGAGCGGCCCCATCTCCGCCTTCGGGTCGCTGCCCGGTCCGACCTTGACCATCGGCAGGCGCTTCGCGATGGCGTCGCGCAGGGGGTCGGCGACGGAACCGACCGCGAGGACGACCGAGATCGCCATGCACCGCTCGCCGGCCGAGCCGTAGGCGGCCGAGACCGCGGCATCGGCCGCCATCTCGATGTCGGCATCGGGCAGGACGACCATGTGGTTCTTCGCCCCGCCGAGGGCCTGGACGCGCTTGCCGTTCCGGGTCCCGGTCTCGTAGATGTGGCGGGCGACCGGGGTCGAGCCCACGAAGCTCAGCGCGGCAACGTCCGGGTGGTCGAGGAGCCGGTCGACCGCGACCTTGTCGCCCTGGACCACGTTGAAGACGCCGTTCGGGACGCCGGCCTGCGCGAGCAGCTCGGCCAGGTAGATCGAGACGGAGGGGTCCTTCTCGGACGGCTTGAGCACGAAGGTGTTGCCGGTCGCGATCGCGTTCCCGAACATCCACATCGGGACCATCGCCGCGAAGTTGAACGGGGTGATCCCCGCCACGACCCCGAGCGGCTGGCGGATCGAGTAGACGTCGATACCGGTCGAGGCCTGCTCGCTGAAGCCGCCCTTCATGTGGGTCGGGATCCCGCAGGCGAACTCGAGATTCTCCAGGCCACGGGCGACCTCCCCGCCGGCGTCGCGCGGGACCTTGCCGTGCTCGGCGGTCAGGAACGCCGCGATCTCCGCCCGGTGCTGGTCGACCAGGTTCCGGATCCGGAACATGATCTCGGCCCGCCGACCGAGCGAGGTCGCGCGCCAGGCCGGGAAGGCGGTTTTCGCCGCCGCGACGGCCCGGTCGATCTCCTCGATCGAAGCGAAGTCGACGGTCTTCGCCCGCCGGCCGGTCGCCGGGTCGAAGACGGGCCCGCTTCGCCCGGAAGTCCCCTCGATCCGCGACCCGGCGATCCAGTGGCCGATCCGGGGCAGGCTCGAGCTCGCGACGCCATCCGCGGCGCGCGGTCCGGCGACCTGGGTCATCGCTCGTCCCTCTCGTATTCCGTGTGGCCGGCCGATGGGCCGGCAGGGCGCTGCACCCCGGCAAGGGGCGCTCGTGATGCGGGCGATGGTAGCAGGCGTCGCTCGAAGGCCCGGACTCGGGTCCGGGATCGGTCGTCACGGCCGGGGCCGGTTTTCAGCGCCCTTTCAGGAGTGCCGACGATGATCTGACGCCAAGGTCCCGGGTCGCGTCCCGGACCGTGCCCCGGATCCCAGCCGGCCGCGTCCGGATCCCGCGCGGCGGCGCTCGAGCCCGTCCCTGATAGGAAGGATCATCGATGAAGTGGAAGCTGGTCGCGGCCATCGGATTGGCCGCCGTGGGGGTCGCTGCGATCGCGCTCGCCGTCGTCGGGCCGATCGGCGGTTCGTCGTCGGCGGTGCGCTACCTGACCTCGACGGCGCGGACGACGGACGTCGTGGCCCAGGCCGTGGCCACCGGGACGGTCCAGCCCCAGATCGCCTATGGGCTCGCGTTCGGCTCCGCGCCGGTCGCGGTCTCGAGCACCGCGACAACGAGTTCCAGCTCGGCCTCGAGCTCCAGCTCGACCGGATCGGGTGCGAGCGGCAGCGTCACCTGGCTGGTCGCGACCGTGCCGGCGACCGTCGGGAAGGCCGTGGCCAAGGGCGATGTGCTCGCCACCGCCGACCCGAGCTCGGCGACCCTCCAGGTCGAGATCGCCCAGGCGAACCTGGCCGCGGCCCAGGCCCGCCTGGCGACCGACAAGGCAGGTCTCACCGCCACCGCGAAGGCCGCGGCGAAGCTCTCGATCACCCAGGCCCAGAACCAGCTGAGCCAGGCGCGCCAGAGCCAGGCGAACACCGTCGCCCAGAACGCGCTCTCGCTCCAGCAGGCGCAGGCGGCGCTTGACCGGGCGAACGCGGCCCTGGCCGCCGACACCGCCAGCGGCGCGCCCGCCAATGTCCTGAGCCAGGACGCAGCGGCCGTCAGCGGCGCGAGCGACTCGCTCGCCTCGACCAGGCTCCGGGTCGCCGCCTCGAACCTCCAGGCGACGAACTCGATCACGTCGGCCCAGTTCGCCGTCACCTCGGCGCAGACGTCCTACGCGGACAAGACGGCACCAGCGCCGGTCGCGACCCAGGCGTCCGACCAGGTCGCGGTCCTCAACGCCCAGTCGAGCCTGGCGAATGCCGAGGCGGCGCTCGCGGCCGCGACGTTGACGGCGCCGGTCGACGGGATCGTCACGGCCGTCAACGTCCGGCCCGGCTTCGTGGCCTCGTCGGGCTACGCGGTCCAGATCCAGTCGGCGGCGCTCCAGGTGGTGGGCGCCTTCGCCGAGGCCGACCTGCCGTCGCTCAAGCTCGGCCAGGCGGCCGCCGTGACGCTCACCGCGACCGCGTCCCAGGTGGTCGGCACGGTCAACCAGATCAACCCCGTTCCGGCGACCAGCTCGGGCAGCAGCAGCGTCGTGACCTACCAGGTCGTGGTCGGCCTGACCGACCCGCCGGCCACGACGGCCGTCGGGATGAGTGCCCAGATCGCCGTCGTCACGGCCCAGGCGTCGGGCGTCATCGCGGTCCCGGCTACCGCCCTGGCCGGGTCGGCCGGGAACTACACGGTCCAGGTCCTCGACGGGTCCGGCCAGGCGCAGTCGGTGGCGGTGGACGTCGGGCTGGTCACGAGTTCGCTGGCCGAGATCAAGAGCGGGATCACGGTCGGCGAGACGGTGGTCACGGGCACGGTCTCCACCCGCGTCACGACCACCACGACCACGGTCGGCAGCGGCCTCCCGGGTCTCACCGGCGGCGGGGGCGGCGGCCGCAACTTCGGCGGTCAGCCGTGAGCGGGTCGGACGCCTGGAGCAGGCCGGTACCCTCGCGCGAACCGGCCGCCTGGGGCGGGGCGCCCGCTGGCGAACCGGCCGCCTGGGGCGGGCCCGCGCTCGCGAGTGACTCGGTCATCTCGCTCCGCGGCGTGTCGCGGATCTATTCGACCGGCCGGCTGCAGGTGCCCGCGCTCCTCGATGTCGATCTCGATGTCGCGCCGGGTGAGTTCCTCGCGGTGGTCGGGCCGTCGGGCTCCGGCAAGTCGACCCTGATGCACATCCTGGGTTGCCTCGACCGTCCGACCGCCGGCTCGTACCGGCTGGCCGGGACCTCGGTCGCCGAGCTCGCCGATGACGACCTGGCCCGGCTGCGGAGCCGGACGATCGGGTTCGTCTTCCAGTCGTACAACCTCCTGCCGCGCACCACCGCGCTCGAGAACGTGGCTGCCCCGCTCCTCTACCAGGGGGTGGACCGAAAGACGAGGCTGGCGCGCGCCGCCGCCTCGCTCGAACGGCTGGGGCTGGGCGATCGGCTGGCCCACGAGCCGAACGAGCTGTCCGGTGGCGAGCAGCAGCGCGTCGCGGTGGCGCGGGCGCTGGTGACCGATCCCGCGCTCCTCCTGGCCGACGAGCCGACCGGTAACCTCGACAGCGCTTCGGGCGCCGAAGTCATGCGCCTGTTCGACGAGCTGCACGAGCAGGGCCGGACGCTCGTGCTCATCACCCACGACCACGAGGTGGCCGCCCGCGCCAGGCGCCAGGTCCACGTCCGCGACGGCCGGCTCGTCGACGGGCGGCCCGCGGCATGAAGACGTTCGAGCTCATCCGGCTCGCGCTCTCGCGCCTCGGCTCGGCCAGGCTGCGGGCGGGGCTGACGATGCTCGGGATCATCATCGGGGTGGCCTCGGTCGTGGCCCTGGTCGCCGTCGGCCAGGGCGCCACCCGGGGGATCACGTCGCGGCTCGAGGCGCTCGGCACGAACCTGCTGACCGTGAATCCCGGCGCTTCATTCTCCGGCTTCACCCGTGGCGCGGCCGGCTCCGCGGCCTCGCTGACCGTCGAGGACGCGACCGCGATCGGGACGATCGGCGGGATCGCCGGGGTGGCCCCCGAGCTCTCGACCCAGGCCCTCGTCGTCGCCGGCTCGAAGAACACGACCACGACGATCGTCGGGACGACGGCCTCCTACGCGGCCGTTCGAAACCAGACGATCTGGGTCGGCTCCTTCCTGACCGATGCCTCGAACGCGGGTGCGCTGCGGGTCGCGGTCCTGGGGTCGACGACGGCCGACACGCTCGGGCTCGGCCAGAGCGCGCTCGGGCAGACGATCCACATCGGCGGTCTCCCATTCACGGTCATCGGGATCCTGCAGGCCAAGGGCAGCACCGGGCCATCCAACCAGGACGACCAGGTCCTCGTCCCGCTGACGACGGCCCGCCACTCGTTCGTGGGCGGCGATCGGGTCCGCTCGATCGGGGTGAGCGTCGCGACCGCCGCCGGGATCACCGATGCGAAGGACGCGATCACCGCGCTCCTCCGGCAGCGGCACGGCACGAACGGCACGAACGACGATTTCTCGATCCAGGACCAGGCCCAGCTCCTCGGGACGGCCGAGTCGGTCTCGACCCTCCTGTCGATCCTCCTGGCCGGGATCGCCTCGATCTCCCTTCTCGTCGGCGGGATCGGGATCATGAACATCATGCTGGTCTCGGTCCGGGAACGGACGCGCGAGATCGGCATCCGCAAGGCGATCGGCGCGCGCGGTTCCGACATCCTCGCCCAGTTCCTCATCGAGGCCCTGACGCTGTCGCTGCTCGGCGGCCTGATCGGGATCGTGGTCGGGGTCGGCATCTCCGCCCTGATCGGCGAGATCGCCGGCTGGGGCTTCGTGTTCAGCCCGGTGACGGTCATCGTCGCCGCGGTCTTCAGCCTCATCGTCGGGGTCGTCTTCGGGGTCTGGCCGGCACGCCAGGCCGCCCAGCTCGACCCCATCGCCGCACTTCGCTTCGAATAGGCAGGACAGCACAGGGAGTCACTCGATGACCATGGACCCGGGCATCTCGCCCGACGATCGATCGGCCGGTGCGCCGACCGAGCCAGCCGCCGCGCCGCAGACCCCGTATCCCCCGGCGCCGGCGGACCACTGGCAGGTCGCTCCGGTCAAGCCGGCGCGCGGACTGGCCGTCACCTCGGTCGCGCTCGCGATCGCGGCACTCATCGCCACGGGCGGGATCGGCTTCGCGGCGGGCCGCTTCACGGCCCCGGCTCCGGCGGCGACGGGCCGGGCCGGGTTCGGCAACGGGACGGGCTTCCCGAACGCTGGCTCCGGCGGCAACGGCTTCCCGGGCGCCGGCGCCGGCGGAGTGGGCGGCCTCGGTGGCGGGACCGCCATCAAGGGCACGGTCACGGCGGTCGCCGCGGATCACATCACGCTCAAGCTCGCCTCGGGCACCACCATCGACATCCCGGTCAACGGCTCCACGACCTACCATCGCCAGGCATCCGCCTCGGGCAGCGACGTGGCGATCGGCGGCAGCGTCGAGGTCCTGCTCACCCGGCGGACCGGCGCGGCCCCGGACCCGAACGCATCGCCAGCCCCGGGCGGTGTCCTGTCGCGGCTCGGCGAGGCCTCGGACGTGACGGTGCTGACTCCGTAGCGGGGGCGGCCACAGGGCGGGAGGTGGTCGAGGGTTCGCCGCCCGATCGCACGCCCGGCCCCGGATCGCACGCCCAGCCCGGAGCGCCAGGTGTGGCCAGCTAGCCCTTCGCCGGGAGTGAGACCGTGTGGGCGATCGCCCGCTCGACCCAGACCCGGAGCGCCGCGTCGTCCTCGAGCACGCTCGATGGCAGGACGACGTAGCCGCGCATCGGTCGGCCGGGCATCGGCTCGAACGGGCCTGCGCCGGGGACCGTCAGCAGCTCGGCTGCGTCCGCCTCCGCCAGACGCACCATCCAGCGCGCCTCGTGGAGCCCCGTCGCGAGGTTGCCGTTCACGAAGGCCGCCGGGTAGCCGAACATCTTGCGGGTGGTCAAGGCCGGGAAGCCGGCCATGACGGTCGCGAACCGCTCGACGAGCGCGGCGGGCGCCTTCCCGAACGACGGCATCGTTGGCTTTTCGGGCATGGGACGGACCTCCGTGGCTGGTGGCCGCCGCGCGCGTCGGTGGTCGAGCGGGCGAAGGACGCCCTCCGCTCAGCCGCCGTCGAGCAGGGCGAGGACCGGTGCGAGCTCCTCGAGCGAGGCGCGGGTGATCGGGTCGAGGACGAGCTGGACGTGGCGGATCCCTTCGCGGGCGAAGCCGCGGAGCGCCTCGGCGATGACCTCCGGCGGGCCGACCAGGGCCGGGGCGTCGCCTTGGGCTGCGTCGCCGCCGTCCCGCCCGGTGCCGGCGGCCAGCCGGACCAGGACGGCCACCGTCCGCTCGATCTCGGCCGGGTCGCGGCCCGCTGCCAGCGCCGCCGCGTCGACCCGGGTCCGGAGCGGGGCCACGCCCTCGGGCCGGTTGCCCGTGTCCACGAACCAGGCGTTCCAGGCGTCGATGTGCGGAGCTCCGATCGCCAGCATCCGCTCGCCCGACGAGCCGAGCAGGAGCGGCGGGCCGGCCGCTCGCGGACCGCGCGGCAGGAGCTCGCAGTCGCGGGCGGTGTAGTAGGTGCCGCTGAAGTCGATGGCGCCCTGGCGGAGGAGCGTCCGGATGATCGTGAACGCCTCCTCGAAGCGGCTGATCCGGTGGTCGAACGGGAAACCGAACGCGCGGTACTCGGTCTCGTTCCAGCCGGCTCCGAGCCCGAGGATGAGCCGACCGCCGCTGATCTCGTCGACCGTGGCGGCCTTCTTGGCCAGCATCGTCGGCGCGTGGAAGCTCGTGGCAGCCACGAGCGGGCCCAGCTCCACCCGGGTCGTCGAGGCCGCGATCGCGGCGAGCATCGACCAGCACTCCCAGGGTCCCCGTGCCGCGACGTCGCCCGCCTGGCGGTAGAGGAGGTGGTCGCCCAGCCAGATCGAGTCGTAGCCCAGATCCTCGACCGCCCGCGCCAGCGCGAGATACTCGGGCCAGCGGACCTCCCGCTCGACTTCGGGGAGCTGGATCCCGACCTTGAGCGGTCGCCGGGATCGGACCGCTGAGGATCCGTCAGCCACGCGGCAGGCCCCCTTCCAGCTGGGTCTCGTCGTCGAGGTTCGACCCCAGCCAGCGGGCCATCACGTCGAGCGGCTCGCCCTTGCGGGCGGCGTAGTCGGCGAGCTGGTCGCGTCCGATCCGACCGAGCCCGAAGTAGGTCGCCTCGGGCCGCCAGAAGTAGAAGCCGCTCACCGAGGCGGTCGGGAGCATCGCCATCGACTCGGTGAGCCGGATGCCCGTCCGGGCCTCCGCCTCGAGCAGGCCGAGCAGCGTCGTCTTCTCGGTGTGGTCCGGGCAGGCCGGGTAGCCGGGCGCCGGGCGGATCCCCTGGTAGCGCTCGGCGATGAGGTCGTCGTTCGTGGGCGTCTCGTCCGGGGCGTAGCCCCACAGCTCGCGCCGGACCCGCTCGTGGAGCCGCTCCGCGAACGCTTCGGCCAGCCGGTCGGCGAGGGCCCGCAGGAGGATCGCGTTGTAGTCGTCGTGGGCGGCCTCGAACCGGGCGACGGCGACGTCCTGGCCGAGCCCGGCGGTGACGGCGAACCCTCCGAAGTAGTCCGGGACGCCCGACTCGGCCGGGGCGACGAAGTCCGAGAGGGCCAGGTTCGGCCGGCCCGGCGGCTTCGCCTGCTGCTGGCGGAGGGTGTGGATCGTGGCCAGCCGGACCGTCCGGTCGTCGTCGGCGAAGAGCTCGATGTCGTCGTCCGCGGTGGCGGCCGCCGGCCAGAAGCCGACGACTCCGCGCACCTCCAGGAGCCGCTCCTCGGCGATCCGGCTGAGCATCGCGAGCGCGTCGTCGTGCAGGGTCCGGGCGGCCGCGCCGACAACCGGATCGTCGAGGATCGAGGGGTAGCGGCCGCGCAGCTCCCAGGTGGCGAAGAAGGGCGTCCAGTCGATCCGCTCGGCGAGCTCGGCGATCGTCGCGTCGTCGATCGTCCGCAGGCCGAGGAAGCCCGGTCGCGGGGCGCGGATCGCGAGGTCCGGCCGAAGCCGGTTCGCCCGGGCGTCCGCCAAGCCGACCCGGTCCTCCCGCGCCTGCCGGCCCGCCCGCTCGCGTCGGATCGCCTCGTAGTCCGCTCGCGTCTCGACCATCAGCGCCGCGCGGCTCGCAGGCTCCATCAGCCGACCGGCGATACCCACCGCGCGCGAAGCGTCGACGACGTGGACGACCGGCCCCGAGTAGGCGGGCTCGATCCGGACGGCGGTGTGGGCCCGGGACGTGGTCGCCCCCCCGATGAGGAGCGGGATCGACAGGCCCTCGCGTTCGAGCTCCGCCGCGACGTGGCGCATCTCCTCGAGCGACGGGGTGATCAGCCCGCTCAGGCCGATGAGATCCGCTCCGAGCTCGCGGGCCTTCTCGATGATCCGCGCGGCGGGGACCATCACCCCCAGGTCGACGACCTCGTAGTCGTTGCAGCCGAGGACGACGCCCACGATGTTCTTGCCGATGTCGTGGACGTCGCCCTTGACGGTGGCCATGACGATCCGCCCGGCGTTCCGGCGGCCGGTGTCCACCTCGCCCGCGGCGACCCGGGCGACCCGCTCGGCCTCGATGTAGGGGATGAGGTGGGCGACCGCCTTCTTCATCACCCGGGCGCTCTTGACGACCTGCGGCAGGAACATCCGGCCGGCCCCGAAGCGCTCCCCGACGACGTCCATGCCGGCCATCAGCGGCCCCTCGATCACCTCGATCGGCCGTGCCACCGCGAGGCGGGCCTCCTCGGTGTCCTCGACGATGAAGGCGTCGATCCCCTCGACCAGGGCGTGCTTCAGCCGCTCGGCCACGGGGAGGGCGCGCCAGGCCGGGTCGGCGGCCGCCGGTCGGCCGGCTCGCGAGCCGTCGCCCTCGCCCGCCTCACGGGCGCGCATCGTCTCGGCCTGCACGAGCAGGCGCTCGGTCGCGTCGGGACGGCGGTCGAACACGACGTCCTCGACCCGCTCCCGGAGGTCGGCCTCGATCTCGTCGAGGATCGCGAGCTGGCCGGCGTTCACGATCCCCATGTCCATCCCGGCCCCGATCGCCCGCTCGAGGAAGACCGCGTGGATCGCCTCGCGGATCCGGTCCTGGCCGCGGAACGCGAAGCTGACGTTGCTCACGCCGCCGCTGACGAGGCTGCCGGGCAGCTCGGCCTTGATCCGGCGGACCGCCTCGATGTAGGCCAGGGCGTACCCGGCGTGCTCCTCGATCCCGGTCCCGACGGCGAAGACGTTCGGATCGAGGATGATGTCCTCCGGCTCGAACCCGGCCGACTCGACGAGGAGCTGCCGGGCGCGCCGGCAGATGGCGACCTTGCGCTCGACCGTGTCCGCCTGGCCGGCCTCGTCGAAGGCCATCACGACGACCGCGGCGCCATAGCGCCGGACGAGGCGGGCCTGGTGGAGGAACGCGGCCTCGCCCTCCTTGAGGCTGATCGAGTTGACGACCGGCCGGCCCTGGACCGACTTCAGGCCGGCCTCGATGACGGCGAAGCTCGAGCTGTCGATCATCACCGGGACCGTGGCGATATCCGGCTCGCCGGCGATCAGGTCGAGGAAGCGGGTCATCGCGGCGGCCGAGTCGAGCAGGCCCTCGTCCATGTTCACGTCGATGAGCTGGGCGCCGTTCGCCACCTGCTCGCGGGCGACCTCGACAGCCTCACCGAACCGACCCTCGAGGATCAGCCGGGCGAACTTGCGCGAACCGGTCACGTTGGTCCGCTCGCCCACATTGACGAAGACGCCGCCCGGGCCGGGGATCTCGATCGGTTCGAGGCCGGCCAGGCGCGTCCGCGGCGGGATCGTCGGGATCTGCCGCGGGGCGAGGCCGCGGACGGCCTCCGCGATCGCCCGGACGTGGGCCGGAGTGGTCCCGCAGCAGCCCCCCACGATGTTCACCAGGCCCTCGCCGGCGAACTCGCGAAGGACCCTCGAAGTGACCTCGGGCGTCTCGTCGTAGTCGCCGAAGGCGTTCGGGAGCCCGGCGTTCGGGTAGGCGGACAGCGGGACGTCGGCCACCCGGGCGAGCTCGCGGACGTGCTCGCGCATCGCCGCTGCCCCCAGCGCGCAGTTGAGCCCGACGCTCAGCGGACGGGCGTGCCGGACGCTCGTCCAGAACGCCTCGACCGTCTGGCCGCTCAGGGTCCGCCCGGACGCGTCGACGATCGTGCCGCTGATCATGATCGGCCGCCGCGTCCCGAGCTCCTCGAACAGGGCGTCGATCGCGAAGAGGGCCGCCTTCGCGTTGAGCGTGTCGAAGATCGTCTCGACCACGAGGAGGTCCGCGCCGCCCTCGATGAGCCCGAGGGCGGCCTCCCGGTAGGCCGCGACCAGCTCGTCGTAGCGGACGTTGCGGGCGCCCGGGTCGTTGACGTCCGGCGAGATCGAAGCGGTCCGGTTCGTCGGGCCCAGGGCGCCGGCGACGTAGCGCGGCCGGCCGGGCTCCGCCCGTTCGGCGGCATCGGCCGCGGCCCGCGCGAGCCGGGCGGAGGCGCGGTTCATCTCCCGGGCGAGCTCGCTCAGGCCGTAGTCGGCCTGGGCGATGGCGGTCGCGCTGAACGTGTTCGTCTCGATGATGTCGGCGCCGGCGTCGAGGTACGCCGTGTGGATCGCCGAGATGACCTCCGGCCGGGTGAGGCTGAGCAGGTCGTTGTCGCCCCGGAGGTCGCGCGGATGATCGGCGAAGCGCGCCCCCCGGAATTCCGCCTCGGTCAGCTCGTGGCGCTGGATGAGCGAGCCCATCGCGCCGTCGAGGACGAGGATCCGCTCGCGGAGGAGCGGCCCGAGGAGCGCCGACCGGCGCTCGCGACGGATCTCTGCGTCGGACTCGGCTGCGTCGGACTCGACTGCGTCGGACTCGACTGCGTCGGACTCGGCTGCGGCGGCGGGGGCGGCCGGGTGGATCCGGTCGGCGGTGAGAGGAGCGGTCATGGCTCACAGGTCCGGGGTCCGGCGGCCCGTCGTCGATGGCGGGCAACGGCCTGGACTCGTCCCGAGTGTACCCGTCCGCCCCGGACCGTCAGCGGGAGTGGTGCCGGCCGGTGCCTACGCGCGCCGGGTCGATCGGAACACGGTCCGGGGACGGTCCGGACGTTCGGGCCGTGGCCGGTGGGTGCGCCTATCCCCGAGGATGGCGCCATGGTCATCGACTTCACCGGTTACGCGGGCGACTGCCTCATCACCGGCCGGCTGGCGCTCCACGGCGAGCGTCTGACCGACCACCTGAACGCTCACTCGACCGTTGAGCTCGAGGCGGTCGTCCTAGAGGACCTCCTCGACGGCCGGCGGGTCGAGGTGCCGGACTTCCGGATCGAGCGCGCGCAGCTCTGCGCGGTCCTCGGGGCCGGGCCCCGCGGGGCGCGGTTCCTCCGGATCCCCACGGACGAGGGGCGCCTCCAGGCGCAGATCGGGCCCTACGCGATCCTCGGGCGGTTCCACGGGCCGGCCGGCGCCACGACCCTCCGGTCCTTCACCGACCGGGACGTCATGGTCCCGCTCACCGATGCCACGATCGCCTACGTCGTCGGCGGCATCCTCGAGGTTCGAGACGCGCCGACTCTGATCGTGAACCGCGACCTGGCGGCCTGGTTCCGCGAGACGGACGATCAGGTCGGGACGACGCCGACCGCCCCGTCGGGCGGCGGGACCGGGCGCCGACGCGAGCGAAGGCCGTACCTGGCGCCCGTCTTCGGGCCGTAGCGGGTGGGGTCGGTCGAGGGGCGTCGGGCGCTCCGCCAGGCGCCCCGGTCGTTCGGACGTTCCATCAGAGGTCGACGATCGATCTCGGTGCCGACCGAGGTCCGTAGGCGGGCGCCCGGATCCCGCTCACCTCGAGGAGCCTGACGACCCGGCCGCGCTGCCCTCGCCACGGTTCCAGGAGCTCCAGCATCCGGGCGTCCGTGCCTCGCGGTTCATGGGCCAGGGCCCAGCAGACCAGGTTCGGCAGGTGGAAGTCGCCGATGCTGACCGCGTCCGGGTCGCCGAGCGCCGCCCGGACGGCCTCGGCCGCCGTCCACGGCCCGACCCCCGGCACGGCCTGCAGGAGGGCCAGGGCGGCCAGCGGATCGAGCCTCGTCGCCGTCTCGAGGCGGGCCGCCAGGATCCCGATCCGCCGGATCGTCTCCGCCCGGCGTCGCTCCACGCCGAGCGGATGGAAGGCGTGGTACGGGAGCCGCGCCAGGCGGGCGGGGTCGGGCTGGAGTCGCAGGCCGAACGGGCCGGGCGCCTCCTCGCCATAGGTTCGGACGAGGGCCCGATAGGCCGACCGGGCCTCGGTCCCGGTGACCTTCTGGCCGAGGACGGCAGGGATGAGCGCCTCGACCACCGCGTCCGTCCGCCCGAACCGCAGCCCGGCGAAGCGGCGGACGAGCTCGTCGAGGAGCGGGTGGTCGGGCCGGAACGCGGGTGGGTCGTCGGCGAGGCCGAGGAGCGCCGGCACGTGGGCGACAGCCCAGCCAGCGCCCGGCCCCCAGGCCCTGGCCCGTGCGACGATCGACCCGGGAGCCGGTCCCGAACCCGGTACGGAACCCGGGCCGGCACCTGGCCCGCCGCCGGGCGCCGTCTCGAGCACGATCTCGGTCGTCGCGGGACCGTCCGGGGTCCGGCTCGCCCGGCGGACGCGCCGGGCCCCGAGCTGGATCGTCGGATCGCCGACGCCGGTGGCCAGCGGCCCGAGCGTCCGGACGAGGTCGAGCGGGCCGTCGACCGGCCAGATCCGTTCGGCATCGGGCGGAGCCGGCGGGCTGGGCGGTGCCGGCGAGCGGGACGGTGCCGGCGAGCGGGGCGGTGTCATCGTCGGGATGGTAGCGTCCGGACCGTGCAGCTCCATCGACCCTCCGCCGCCATCCTGCTCGCCGCGTTCGGGACCGTCCTCGTGTCGGCCTGCGGTGGCTCGTCGGGCAGCGCCTCGGCGGTTCCATCCGGCGCCATCCAGGTCGAGATCCGATACGTGGTCGAGGGCCCCGCGGCGAGCGGCCCGCGCGTCGCCCATGCCCAGGTCGCGGACCCGACCGGGAAGCTCGTCGGCTCGATCGTCCTCGCGTCGTCGGGAGCGGTGGACGTCGGCGCGATCGCCCTCGCACCCGGCCCCTACAGCCTCTTCGCCTGGCACGAATCGAGCACCGGGCCGAGCGGCTCACCGGTCCACTCGCAGACCTGCGGGGCGCCGATCGTCGTCCCGGCCACGGCACCCTTCGTCGTCACGGTCACGGTGGCGCGGATCGGCGCGTGCATCACCGAGACGAACCTCGACCTGACCCCGGAGCCGAGCGCGCCCTCCGCCGCCCCGACCGCCGCCCCGACCGCCGTCCCGAGCGGACCGCCGAGCGTCGTCCCGAGCGACTGACCGAGCCGGCCCCGTCGCCCCCGGCGGGCGACGCCCACGAGCGCCGTCCCGCCGCCGCTACGCCAGCGGCTCGAACCGGGCGGTGAAGTGGCGGAGAGCCGCCGGCTCCTCGACGATCCGGAAGCCACGCAGCTCGGAGGCCCGCCCGGCGACCGACCGGACGACCTCGATCACGTAGTCGACGTGCGACTGGGTATAGGTCCGGCGGGGGATCGCCAGGCGGACCAGGTCCATCGCGGCCGCCGTCTCGGTCCCGTCCGGGTGCCGCCCGAACATCACCGTCCCGATCTCGCAGCCGCGGATCCCGCCGGCCTCGTAGAGCGCGGCGGCCAGCGCCTGCCCCGGGTAGGCCAGCGGCGGGATGTGCTGCAGGAGCGCCCGGGCATCGATGTACACCGCGTGCCCGCCGATCGGCTTGACCACCGGGACCCCGGCCGCGTCGAGCGCGTCGCCGAGGTAGGCCGTGGAGCGGATCCGGTAGCGCAGGTAATCCTCATCGACGACTTCGCGGAGACCCTGGGCGATCGCCTCGAGATCCCGTCCGGCGAGGCCGCCGTAGGTCGGGAAGCCCTCGGTCAGGATGAGCAGGTTCCGACAGCGCTCGGCCAGCCGGTCGTCGTTCAGGGCGAGCCAGCCGCCGATGTTCGCCAGCCCATCCTTCTTCGCGCTCATCGTCATCCCGTCGGCGAGGGCCGCGAAGTCGAGGACGATCTCCGGGATCGAGCGGTCCGCCTGGCCCGGCTCGCGCTGCTTGACGAACCAGGCGTTCTCGGCGAACCGGCAGGCGTCCAGGAAGAGCGGCACGCCGTGCCGATCGCAGACCGCCCGCACCGCCCGCAGGTTCTCGAGCGAGACCGGCTGGCCGCCACCCGAGTTGTTGGTGATCGTCACGAACACGGCCGGGATGTTCGCGGCGCCGCGGGCCGCGATGAACGCGTCGAGCGCGGCCGTGTCCATGTTCCCCTTGAACGGGTGGATGAGCGCCGGCTGGCGGCCTTCGGGGATCACCAGGTCGACCGCCTCGGCGCCGGTCGCCTCGACGTTCGCCCGGGTCGTGTCGAAATGGGTGTTGTTCGGGATCGCCCGACCCGGACCGCCGATGACGCTGAACAGGATCTTCTCGGCCGCCCGACCCTGGTGGGTGGGGATGACGTGCCGGAACGGGAAGAGCGCCTGGACGCTCTCGAGGAAGATGTACCAGGAAGGGGAGCCGGCGTACGACTCGTCGCCGTGCTGGATCGCGGCCCACTGGTCGCGGCTCATCGCGCCCGTCCCCGAGTCGGTCAGGAGGTCGATGAGGACGTCGTCGGCGTGGATGCCGAAGAGGTTCCAGCCGGCTGCCGCCAGGGCCGCGTGCCGCTCGTCGCGGGTCGTGAGCCGGATCGGCTCGACCGAGTGGATCCGGAACGGCTCGATGATCGTGCGGAAGCTGTCGGGCATCGCGCCGAGGATACGCCCCGGGTGGGCTATCGTGATGCCGTCTCGACCCGCAGCGGAGCGTCCCGTGCCGTCCTCACCCGATCCGGTCAGCCAGGCGAAGGCGTACCAGGACCATCTCCTCGGCGCGCTCGGCGGCGACGACCCGGCGGTCGCCCAGGCCCAGACGCCGGCCCGGCTGCGGGCGCTGGTGGCCGAAGCCGGGGCGGACCTCCGCGCGCGCCCCGCCCCGACCGAGTGGTCGGTCCTCGAGTGCATCGGCCACATCTGGGACGCGGAGGTGGCCTCGTCGAGCCGGTATCGCTGGATCGTCGCGCACGACCGACCGGACCTGCCTGGCTACGACCAGGACGCCTGGGCGGACCGGCTCCACGTCACGGAGGCGCCGATCGAGGAGATCCTGGCCGCGTTCGAGGGCCTCCGGGAGGCCAACCTGGGCCTGTGGCGCCGGAGCTCCGCAGCGGAGCGAGCCCGGGTCGGCATCCACCGGGAGCGCGGTCCCGAGAGCTACGACCTGACGTTCCGGCTGATCGCCGGCCACGATCGGGTCCACCTGGCCCAGGCCCGGGCGGCGCTTGAGGCCGTTCGCTCGGCGACCGGCCGCTGACCTCGCCGAGCCCGCCTCGAGACCTGGGGGTCTCGAATCTTGGGGGTTGCGCGAACGCGCGGAAGGCCCTACGCTCGCCTCGTCTCCGCTGGGAGACTTAGAAGAAACGTTCGGCGCTCACGATCCACTCCTCTCACGGGTTCCGCGAGAAAACGGTCGCGGACACCGGGCAAGAGACGGAGTGGTTTTCTTTGTACTCGGACAAGATCCTCGCCTGCGCCGACTGCGGCCAGGAATTCACCTTCACCGCCAGTGAGCAGGAGTTCTACTCCCAGCGCGGCTTCACCGAGCCGCGCCGCTGCGGCAGCTGCCGAGCGAGCCGCAAGGCCGCCCGCGGCGATACCGGCGGCGGCTCCAGCTACGGCGGCGGCTCCAGCTACGGCGGCGGCTCCAGCTACGGCGGCGGCAGCTCCAGCTACGGCGGCGGCGCCTCGCGCGGGCCGCGCGAGATGTTCACCGCGACCTGCTCGAGCTGCGGCAAGGACGCCCAGGTGCCCTTCCGCCCCACGAGCGGCAAGCCGGTCTACTGCAACGACTGCTTCGCCAGCCGCCGCTGAGCGAGGCAGGGCGCCATCGCGGCTGCCCTGACGTCGACCGAAGGCCCGGGTCCTGCCCGGGCCTTCGCGATTCCCGGCGCCGTTCGGCTACCCTTTCGACCATGTGCCGAAGCATCAAGACCCTCCATCGCCACGCCGAGCCGCCGATGCCGGCCGAGGTCGACGCCGCAGCGCTCCAGTTCGTGCGCAAGATCAGCGGCTATCGCGCGCCGTCCCGGGCCAATTCAGCGGCGTTCGACGCCGCCGTGGCCGAGGTCGCGGCCGCCTCGCAGCGCCTCCTCGACGCCCTGACCCCGCGATGACGGCGCGGCTCGCGCCGGCCGCCGGAGCCCGGGGGGCAGCCGGGCCGGCGGTCCCGAGCCCGGCACCCACATGGTGGGTGCGGCCGGGGCTCGAGATTCGCGATGGCCGGCTCTTCGTGGCCGGCCGCGACGCCGAGGCCCTGGCCCGGGCCGGCGGCACGCCGCTCTTCGTCTATGACGTGGAGCGGGTCGCCGAGAATGCCCGGCGGATCCACCGGGCGATGGAACGGGCCGGCGTCGACCACCGCCTTAGGTTCGCCCTCAAGTCGAACCGCGAGCCGGAGATCCTCGAGCGGCTGCGCTCGCTCGACCGCCCGGGCGCTCCCGGCAGCGTCGGGATCGATGCCTGCTCGCCGGGCGAGGTCCTCCACGCCCTCGCGAGCGGCTGGGGCGCCGAGGAGATCAGCTTCACCGGCACGAACGTCTCGGAGCGCGACCTGGACGTCATCCTGCCGACGGGCGTCCACCTCAATCTCGATGCGATCAGCCAGCTCGAGCGGGTCGGGCGGCGGGCGCCCGGCAGCACGGTCGGGATCCGGCTCAACCCCGGGGTCGGGGCCGGCTATCACGAAGGGCTCGAATACAGCGGCGACCGGCCGACGAAGTTCGGGATCTACGAGGACCGACTCGACGAGGCGCTCGAGGTCGCGGCCCGTCATCGGCTCACGATCGACACCCTCCACTTCCATGCCGGCTCGGGCTGGCTCGGCGACGGGCTGGTGGCCTTCGAGGCGGCGCTCGCGGTGGCCGTCCGCCTCGCGGAGCGCCTCATCGCCGTCGGCTGCCCGATCCGCGAGCTCAACGTCGGCGGCGGGCTCGGCGCGCCGGCCCGCGAAGACGAGCCGCCGATCGACCTCGACGCCTACGCCGCCGTCCTCGCCCGCCGCCTCGGCCCGCTCGGTGTGACCGCCGGGCTCGAGCCGGGCGACTACCTGGTCAAGGACAGCGCGATCCTCCTGGGCGAGGTCGTGACGATCGAGCGACGACGGGACGTCACGTTCGTCGGGCTGGACCTCGGCTGGAACGTGATCGTCTCGTACTTCGCCTACCGCTACGCTCAGGAGCTCGTCGTCTGCCGGGCCGCGGACGCGGAGCGGACGGAGCTCGTGACCGTCGCCGGCCACATCAACGAGGCGGGCGACCTGTTCGCGGAGGACTACCCACTGCCGCCCGTCGCCGAGGGCGACATCGTGGCGATCCTCAACTCCGGCGGATACGAGCAGGCGATGAGCATGACCCACTGCCTCCGGCCGCTCGCCGGGGCGCTCTTCCTCGACCGCGCCTCCGTGGGCTGATGGACGCCGGGACCCCGGACGACCGTCCCGACCCGCCGATCCGCCATGTGACGACGGCCCGGATCGTCGCCGTTCGGGGCGATCGGGTCGAGGTCCGCGACGACACGCTCGTGGGGGAGGAGCCGCTCGAGATCCGGGCGGCGGGACCCGGCCAGGAGCCGGTGCCCGTGGCCGTGACGATGCGGACGCCTGGCTCGGAGGCGGAGCTCGCCGTCGGCTTCCTGCGCACCGAGGGCCTGATCGGCGACGGCGACGTGCTGGCGGTCGAGCTCGGCGATCCGGGGTCGCTCGCCCGGCCCGACGACACGGCGATCGTCCGGCTTCGCCGGCCGTTCGACGC
This sequence comes from Candidatus Limnocylindria bacterium, assembly GCA_041483455.1. Taxonomy (GTDB): domain Bacteria; phylum Chloroflexota; class Limnocylindria; order Limnocylindrales; family CSP1-4; genus JBGPFS01. Next base: position 19,434 of record JBGPFS010000014.1, read on the forward strand.
TTCGCTCGTCGCCGAGCGTCACTTCGTCGCGACCGCCAGCTGCGGGATCTGCGGCAAGGCGAGCCTCGACGAGATCGCCATCCGCTGCGATCCGATCCCCCCGGGTCCGACGCTGCCGCGCGCGGCCCTGCTCGGGCTGCCGCCGACGCTGCGGGCCGCCCAGGCGGTCTTCGAGAAGACCGGTGGGCTCCATGCCGCCGGGTTGTTCGAGCCGGACGGTCGGCTCGTCGCGACCCGCGAGGACATCGGCCGCCACAACGCGCTCGACAAGCTCGTCGGCTGGGCCGTGCTGGCCGGCCGGACGCCCCTCCACGGGCACGTCCTGCTGGTCAGCGGACGGGTCAGCCTGGAGATCGTCCAGAAGGCGGCCGTCGCCGGCATCCCGATCGTCTGCGCCGTCTCGGCGCCGTCGGACCTGGCGGTCGAGGCGGCCGAGCGGTTCGGTCAGACGCTGGTGGGCTTCCTGCGCGGCGACGGCTTCAACGTCTACGCCGGCGCGGAACGGATCGAGCTGGAGCGGACCTGAGCGTCAGGTCCCATGGGCGGGGGGTCAGTGCGCCCGCGGCTCACCCGGATGGTTCGTCCAGGCCCGGTACAGGAGCGAACCGCCCAGGACGATGACCAGGGCCGGCCAGACCATGTCCCAGTCGATCTCAGCCATCTGGATCCCGAACGTATTGCGGAGCAGGTAGTAGCCACCGACGAGCAGCAGGACCAGCCCGAAGACCAGTCCCCCGACATCCAACCGGCGAGCGTCCATCTCTGACCTCTCCCTACTTCGGGACGCCCCCCGAAGCGTCGACGGTCGCGTTGTCGCCGGGCAAGGGCCGGATGTCACGGGGCCGGCCCGTCGGCGCGTCAGCGCTCGCGGCTCTGGACGAAGGCGAAGCCGAACCGACCCTTGACGCACAGGTGCCCGTCGGTGACCGACGAGTCGAGCGGCGAGCTGACCTTGACGATCTCGTTGTCCTGGACGTGGAGACTGAGCGTGCAGCCAACCCCGCAGTACGGACAGATCGTGTCGGTGACGGTCTGGGCGCTCTCGTCCCAGGTCCCCGCTGCCCGCATCTCGTGTTCGGAGCGGAACATCAGGGCGCCCGTCGGGCAGACCCCGATGCAGTTGCCGCAGTAGACGCAGGCCGAATCGGGCAGACCCACGTTCCACTCGGTCGAGATCCGGGCGTCGAAGCCGCGCCCGGCGACCGCGATCGCGAACGTGTTCTGGGCGTCGACGCCGCAGGCCTCCACGCACTTGTAGCAGAGGATGCAGCGGCTGTAGTCGCGAACGTAGAGCTCGTTGTCGATCTTGACCGGCTGGCCGACCGTGGCGGCCGCCGGCTCTCCCGCCGGGGCGTGGTGGTGGCCGGCCTCGCGCGCGTCGCGCTCCTCCGCGATCGCCGGCCGGGCGGCGGGCCCGAAGCGGGCCGGGTCGGCCGCGTAGCGCTCGGCGTAGGCGGCGATCGAGCCGTCCGGGGTCGCGGGGCCGGCGAGCCCCACCTCGACCGACGAGCCGAGCAGCTCCAGGACGAGTCGGCGCGAATGGCGCACCCGCTCGGAATCGGTCTGGATCTCCATCCCGGCCTCGACCTTCCGGGAGCAGGCCGGGGCGAGCGCGCGCGCGCCGGCGACCTCGACCACGCAGACCCGGCAGACGTTGACGGGCGCGAGGTTCTCGGCGTAGCACAGGGTCGGCGTCTCGATCCCCTCGGCCCGGCAGGCGTCGAGGATCGTCGAGCCGGCCGGGGCGCTCACGATCCGGCCGTCGATCGTCAGCTCGACGGCCTCGACCGGCGGCGCGGGCGGAGCCTCCGGGACGCGGCTCGGACGGGCCGGCGGGTCGAACAGGATCGGGTCGACGGTCACAGCGCCACCAGCCCGGGCAGCCGCAGGGCGCTCTCGATCGCGCCGCTCGCGGTCTGGCCCAGACCGCAGATCGAGGCGTCGCGCATCGCCCGCCCGAGGTCCCGCAGGAGCGCGAGCTCGTCGTCGACCGACCCGTTCGGCCGGCCGACGGCCAGCCGGGCGAGGATCTCCTCCTGGCGAACGGTGCCGACCCGGCAGGGGACGCACTGCCCGCACGACTCGTCGCGGAAGAACGCCGCGATCCGGCGAAGCGTCCCGACCAGGTCGGCGGTCTCGTCGAAAACCAGCACGACGCCAGAGCCGAGGCTCGCGCCGATCGCCCGGGTCCCCTCGAACGTGAGCGGGGTGTCGAGCGCCTCCGGGCCGACGAAGGTGCCGGCCGCCCCGCCGACCAGGATCGTCCGGATCGCCCGGCCGCCGGGCACGCCGCCGGCGAGCTCGACGAGGTCGCCCAGGGTCGCCCCGAACGGGACCTCGTAGACGCCCGGTCGGGCCACGTGGCCGGACAGGCAGAAGAGCTTCGGGCCGGCCGAGCCCTCGGTCCCGATCGCGGCGAATGCCGCGCCGCCCTCGAGGACGATCGCCGGCACGTTGACCAGCGTCTCGACGTTGTTGATGGTCGTCGGCTTGCCGAACAGGCCGACCTCGACCGGGAACGGCGGCTTGTTTCGGGGCTCGCCGCGGCGGCCCTCGATCGATTCGAAGAGCGCGGTCTCCTCGCCGCAGATGTAGGCGCCGGCCCCGCGCCGGAGCTCGATCTCGAAGGCGAAGCCCGAGCCGGCGACGGAGGCGCCGAGGAGGCCGGCTGCCCGGGCCGCCGCGATGGCGCCGCAGAGGCGTGCCTCCGCGAGGGGATACTCGCCGCGAACGTACAGGAAGCCGCGCTCGGCGCCGGTCGCGAATCCGGCGATCGTCATCGCCTCGACGAGCCCGAACGGATCCTCTTCGAGGAGCAGCCGGTCCTTGAACGTGCCCGGCTCGGACTCGTCGGCGTTGCAGACCAGGTAGTGCGGCCGGGTCGCCTGGGCGGCGACGGCGGCCCATTTCCGGCCCGTCGGGAACGCGGCGCCGCCGCGGCCGACGAGCTTCGCGGCCGCGACCTCATCGATGACGGCTGCCGGTCCCATCTCGAGGGCGCGGGCCAGGGCCCGGTAGCCCCCGTGGGCGCGGTAGTCGTCGAGGCTGGTCGGGTCGACCCGGCCGATCCGGGCGAGCAGCCGGAGGCCGTCGTCACCGGCCTGCGGGACCGAGCGACGGAGCCGGTCGAGGCGCTGGCGCGAGGGGGTCGTGGGATCCTCGGGCGGTGCGGAGCGCCCGTTCGAGGCGGCCGAATCGAGCCGACCGGCGACCACGGCGGCGTCGACCGGGCCGACCGCGAAGCGTTCCGGCGCGGCGCCGGCGATCGTGAAGAGCGCCGCCGGCGCTCGCTCGCACTGGCCCAGGCAGGGGCTCCGGAGCCAGGTCGCCCGACCGTCCAGGGTCGGCTCGCCGGCCGGTCCCAGCCCGCGCTCGAGATCGGCGCACAGCTCCTCCGCGCCCGCCAGCCGGCAGGCGATGTCGTCGCAGACATGGGCGACCGCCGCCGGCCGTGGGGTCGTCGCCAGGAGCGTGTAGAACGTGGCGACGCCGTAGGCCTCGGCGGGCGGGATCGTCAGCCGCCGGCAGACGTAGCCGAGCGCGGGCTGGCTGATGAGCCCGATCCGGTCCTGGAGCGCATGGAGGGCCGGCAGCAGGAGGTCCCGGTGGCCGCGCGCCTCGTGGCCGCCCCGGGCGATGTGGCCGTCGGCCGCGGTCCGCGGTCCGCCGTGCCAGCCGCTCTCCGGCGGCCCGACGATCGGGGAGACGACCGCGTCGACCGCCTCCCGTTCCGCCGGGGACGCGAGCGGTGCGACGACGTGGAGATCCATCGTTCGCAGTGTAGGAGCCGGGCGGCCGCGCTGTCCCGTTCCGGCGGTCCGGATCGGCCGCCGGCGCGAGTCGGTGTTCGCGAGCTGCGCCAGAACCTGTCCGTCTACCTCCGGCGAGTGAAGGACGGCGAGTCCCTCGAGGTCACCGAGCACGGCGTCCCGGTCGCCCGCCTCGAACCGCGCCGCACCGCCCGGATGCCCATCCTCGACCGGCTGATCGCGGAAGGCCGGGCCACGCCGGCGACCCGGGACCACCGGGACCTGCCTCCGCCGCCCGAGATCCCGGGACGTCCGCTCTCTGAGATCCTCCGGGAGATGCGCGACGAGGACGACCGGTGACGAGGCTGTCGTACGTCGACGCATCCGCACTCGTCAAGGTGGCCGTCGCC
>JBGPFS010000015.1:0-22556 GCA_041483455.1 Candidatus Limnocylindria bacterium
CGCTCCCTCGGGGAAGTGCCGGTCGTAGCAGATGTACACCCCGATCGTGCCCACCGCCGTGCGGAACACAGGGAAACGCAGGTTTCGCGGGCGGAAGTAGAACTTCTCGTAGAACCCGGCTACCTGCGGGATGTGCGTCTTGCGGTACTTGCCCAGGAACGTTCCGTCGGCGTCGATCACGGCCGCCGTGTTGTAGTAGATCCCGGCGGCCTTCTCGTCCTCCTCGTACATCGGCGCGACCACGACCATCCCTGTCTGCTTCGCCAGGTCCTGCATCCGCTTCGTCGTCGGACCGTCGGGGATGAGCTCGGTGTAGCTGAAGTACTCGGGCTCCTGGACCTGGCAGAAGTAGGGCCCGTAGAAGAGCTCCTGGAAGAGCATCGCCTTGGCGCCCGCCTTGGCCGCCGCGTGGGCATAGCCCTCGTGCTTCTGGATCATCGACTCCTTGTCGCCGGTCCACGTGGCCTGCAACAGGGCGGCCCGCACGATGCGGGGCATAGGACTACCTCCTCGCCTGTGTGGAGCGCGCGGGCGGTCGCCGGCGCGACGATGCGATCGACCGATCAAGGCTGGCCGGACGTCGAGCGCGGGGCACGGGCCGGAAGGCCCCGAATGAGCGGGTAGGCCGGACCCAAGGCCACGGTCCGGGGAAAGCCTACCACCCTGCCGGGACCGAACGGCGGGGGGAATCGGGACCTGCGGCCCTCCGTGGCCCCGACCTCGGATGCTCTAATCGGCCAAATCATCGGTCGCGGACGTGGCACCATGCGACCAATGCGTCCTAGGCGACAAATGCGTCCGAGCTAGGAGGCGCCCTGAGGAGACGTGTAGCCCAGACGACCGGACCGGTCGCCCACCGATCCGTTTGATGCACCTGTGGAATCGCTTCGGAGGAAGGCTATGACGGCGGCTGCGATAGAGGGGGAGATCGTTTTACCGGACGGGCGCCACGAGTTGACGCCTGAGGCGGACGCGGCGCTGGATGTCTCCCCGCTTCACAACAAGGACCTGGCGCCGGTCCCGATCAGCAAGCGGATCTGGTCCACCTACAACTACGTGGCGCTCTGGATCGGGATGGCCCACAACGTCGCGACCTGGACGTTGGCAGCCGGCCTGGTGGCGCTTGGGATGGCCTGGTACCAGGCGATCTTCACGATCATGGTGGCCAACGTCGTCGTGCTCATCCCGATGCTCCTGAACAGCCACCCCGGCACCAAGTACGGGATCCCGTTCCCGGTCTTCGCCCGCTCGTCGTTCGGAGCCTTCGGGGCCAACCTGCCGGCGCTCCTGCGGGCCGGCGTGGCCTGCGGCTGGTTCGGGATCCAGACCTGGATCGGCGGAGAGGCGATCTTCATCCTGATGGGCGCCGTCCTGGGCAAGGGTTCGTGGTGGACGACGGCATCGACAGTCTCGATCGGCTTCGGCGCCGCGGCCGCTCAGCCCTGGACGCTGTGGCTGAGCTTCGCGATCTTCTGGTGCCTCAACCTCGTGATCATCCTGCGCGGGATGGATGCGGTCCGGAGGTTCGAGAACTGGGCCGCGCCATTCGTCATGGTCGTGGCGATCTTCCTGCTCGTCTGGATGGCCATCCAGGCCGGCGGCCTGGGGCGGCTCGTCCAGGACAACGGCACGCTCGGCTGGGGCACGGACTTCTGGTTCAAGGTCTTCCCCCCATCCCTCATGGCCATGATCGCGTTCTGGTCCACGCTGTCCCTGAACATGCCTGACTTCACCCGCTTCGGGAGGAGCCAGCGTTCGCAGGCGCTCGGCCAGATCCTCGGCCTGCCCACGACGATGACGATCTTCCCGCTGATCGCCGTGCTGACGACATCCGCGAGCGAGACCGTCTACGGCAAGGCGATCTGGGACCCGGTCGCGCTGGTCGGCAAGTTCGAGAGCCCGATCGTCGTGATCTTCGCGCTGTTCGCCCTGGGGGTCGCGACCCTCTCGGTGAACGTTGCGGCCAACATCGTCAGCCCGTCCTATGACTTCTCGAACGCCTGGCCGCGGCGGATCAGCTTCCGGACCGGCGGCCTGATCACGGGCGTGATCGGGATCCTCATCCAGCCGTGGAACCTGTATTCGGACCCGCACGTGTACATCTTCACGTGGCTCGGCTTCTACGGCGGTGCGACCGGTGCGATCGCCGGCGTCTTGATCGCCGACTACTGGTTCATCCGCAAGACCCGCCTGCACCTGGCCGACCTCTACAAGCCGGCCGGCATCTACCGCTACGTCCGCGGCTGGAACTGGCGCGCCGTCGTGGCGCTCCTCGTCGGGATGGTGCTGGCGCTCGGTGGCGCCTACACCGCGGCCGGGACCCAGGGCCCCTTCCCGGCGGACGGGTTCATCCCGATCCTCAAGCCACTGTACGACTACAGCTGGGTCATGGGCCTGCTGGTCGCCTTCGTCGTCTATGCGGTGCTGATGAAGTACTTCGCCGGCGAGGAGACCGCTCGGCAATCCATCGGCGAAGCTGCCGCCTGATCACCCGACCGCCGGCTCCGGCCGGCTCGGACCTACCGACGAGGCCCCTCCCCCGCGGAGGGGCCTCGTCGCGTTTCGGGACCTGCGGGACCGAGCCGCGATGCGCCATCATCCGACGATGGCCAGGGGAACCCGGGGCGTGAGCGGCACGAGCGCGGATGTCGTCGTGGTCGGCGGCGGGATCGTCGGGACGGCGGCGGCGGCGCTCCTCGCGGAGGCGGGCGCCCGGGTGACGCTGGTCGAGCGCGAAGGTCTGGCGTCGGGCGCCTCGGGCGCGAACTCGGGCGTCGTCCAGCACCCGTTCGACCCGGTCCTCGCCGCCCTCTACCGCGAGACGGTCGGCCTCTATCGCTTGCTCTCGGCCGCCGACGTCGGCTTCCGCCTCGGGCAAACGCCTGCCGGGCTCCTCTACCTCTCGGCCGACGAGGCCGCGGTCCGTCAGGTGGATCGCTCGCTCGCCGAGGCGTTCCCCGAGCTCGAGCGCGAGGTGGTGACCGGCTCGGCCCTCGAGCGCCTCGAGCCGGCGCTCGCCCCCGGACTGTGGGCCTGCCGGGTCGGCATCGGCTTCCCCGTCCACCCAGACGCCTCGACCTACGCCTATGCGACCCTCGCCGAACGAGGTGGGGCGCACGTTCGCCTCGGACGCGCGGCGGCCCTTGACCTCCGCGGGGACGACGTGGTCGGGGTCGTCGTCGACGGGCAGCCGGTCGCCTGCGACACGGTCCTCGTCGCAGCGGGCCCGTGGTCGCCCGAGCTGGTCGACCCGGCCGGGCGATGGCGCCCGATCCGCCACCGCTGGGGCGTCGTCGTGGAGACCGAGATGGCGGCGGGTCCGAGCCACGTCCTCGAAGAGGCGGAGATCGGGGCCGAGATCGACACGACCGCGCTCGAGACCGGCGTCCCGGCGGCGCCCGAAACCGAGGCGGCGGCCGAGACGCCGCGCGAGTCCGACCCGGACGAGGAGTCGGTCGACTTCAGCCTCGTGCCCTTGCCGGGGATCGCCGCGGTGGGCTCGACCTTCCTGGCGCGCCAGCCGGACCCCGCTGCGTGGCTGGAGCGGATCCTGACCCGCGCGACCGCGTTCGTGCCGGGCGTGGCCGACGCGCCGATCCGCGGCACCCGCTCCTGCGCCCGGCCGCAGAGCGCGGATGGGCGACCGCTCGTCGGACGCGTGCCCGGGCGGCGGGGCCTGTACATCTGCGCCGGCCACGGGCCATGGGGGATCTCGACCGGCCCGGCGTCCGCGCGGCTCGTCGTCGACGAGATCCTGGGGCGCGAGCCTGCGATCCCGTCCGAGCTGGATCCGGCCCGCTTCGGGACACCGTAGCTCGGCCGAGGCGCCCTGCCGGCTCGAGGCCGCCCACCGATCCGGGACGCCCTGGCGCGGTCGGAGCGCCCCGGCCCGGATCGGCGACTCCGCCCGGTCGGGCGGGTCCGCCCACCTCGGCCGATGCGCCCGGGTCGATAGTGCCGACCGGCCCTAGTGCCGGCGTCACGCGCGCGCCGACGATGCCGTTTTCGACCCGCACGAAGGAGCGCCCCGGTGGCCGACCTCTCGACTATCTTCACGGGCATCCGGTTCGAGAACCCGTTCCTGCTCGCGTCGGCGCCGCCGACCGAGTCGGAGAGCAACATCCGGCGGGCATATGACTCCGGCTGGGGTGGCGTCGTCACGAAGACGATCGGATTGCACCCGGTGGTCAACGTCGTGGGCCCGAAGACGAAGTTCCTGCGGGCCGACAACGGCGGGACCCGACTCTCGATGGCCAAACGCCCGGACTCGACGCTCATGGCGTCCTGGAACTGGGAGCTGATCTCCGACAAGCCGCTCGACTGGTGGATCGGCAAGCTGTCCGCGATCAAGAAGGCCTATCCGACGAAGGTGCTCGTGGCCTCGATCATGGCCGGCTCGGGCACCGACAAGGAGCTCGAGAACTGGCAGACCCTGGTCAAGGCCGTGCAGGCCGAGGGGGTCGATGCGATCGAGCTGAACTTCTCCTGTCCGCACATGGACCGGGTCGACATGGGCTCGAACGTCGGCAAGGATGCGGTGCTCTGCTCGATCTCCACCCAGGCCGTCAAGGCGGTGGCCAAGGTCCCGGTCTGGGTGAAGCTGACCCCCGCGACGGCGGACATCGTGGAAGAGGCCCGCGCGACGTTCCTCGGTGGGGCGGATGCGATCTCCTCGTCGAACACGTTCCCGGCGCTGCCCCTGATCGACCCGCAGACGCTCGACTTCGAGGTCAACGTGGACGGCCTCGTCTCGTCGGGCGGGCTCGGCGGACCGGCGATCCTGACCCAGTCGCTGGCCAAGATGGCCCAGATGACCCAGGCCTTCCCGGATCGCGAGTTCTCGGGGCTGGGAGGCATCTCCGGCTTCGACCAGGCCCTCAACTACTTCCTGCTGGGCTGCGGGACGGTCCAGGTCGCCACGGCCGCGATGCTCGACCACGCGATCGGACCGAACGTGATCAAGGACCTGACCGCGGGGATGACCGACTTCCTGGAGCGGAACGCCGACCGCGGCTGGACGTCGCTGGCCGATTTCCGCGGCCTGCGCCGGGGCAGCATCGTCGGCCACTCGCAGATCAGGCGACCCGACGCCGCCGACTACCACGGCGGCTACGAGGAAGAGGCCGAAGGCTACGCCCCGGAGGTCGCCGAGGTCGTGGCCCGCTAGGGAACGCCGGCTGGCCAGCCGGCGAGGCGCGATCTCAGGGAAGCAGCGAGTAGCTCAGCGCGGGGCTGGCCGACGGGCTGGCCGTGGGGAGGGCTCGCTTGATGTCGTGGCACAGCAGGCAGGTGGTGTCGGCCCGGAGCGCGTGATCGATCGGCAGGTTGCCGACTTCCGGCGAGCGGTGGCATTCGCGGCAGCTCAGGCGGGTGTCCATCTGATGCTCGAACTGCGGGGGCGGCAGCTCGGTCGGCTTGTGGCAGAGCGTGCACTGGTCTTCGTGCCGGCTGGCCATGCTCGACGGCAGGTGGGCGAAGCTGCCGTGGCAATCGAGGCAGTGCTGGTCCTGAAGACGCGAGTGGGGCGCCGTGATCGCCGGCCCGGGCTGGGCCACCTTGTGGCAGTTCAGGCACTCGGTCTGGGCGATCCCGGTGTGGCCCGGCGCCGTCCGGCCGAGCTTCTCGTCAGTGTGGCAGATGATGCACTGCCGCCATCCCTCGAGCGGGTGGCCCATGGCGGGGATGGTCTTCAGCGCGGCGGTGCCGCCGGTCCCATGACAGAGCACGCAGGCGTTGCTGGTCGGGATGTGGGCCAGGCCCATCGGCATGAGGTCCGGTGAAGCCGAGGCCGAGCTCCCCGCCTGGGTCGGATGCCCGGCCTTCTCCGTGTTGACCGAATCGAGCACCACGGCGGTCAGCAAGAGCGCCACCAGGACGAGGTTGGCGAGGATGAGGAAGCGGATCCCCCGGTCCAGGGTGACCTTCATGCCGTCTGCTCCGCCAGCTCGACGCCGCCGTCGCGGGCCTCGACGATCTCCTCGCGGGTAACGAACTTGTAGCCGCTGAAGATGCTGGCGAGCAGCCCGTTCCGCTCCAGCTGGTCGACCAGCACCGAGCTGTACACGTGGAACAGCGAGATGGCCAGGATCGCCCACATCGAAAGGTGGTGGATGAGCCGGACGGTCTGCGGGCCGAGCAGCTCCCGGACCCACCAGAAGGCAGTCGCCCCCGGCTCCGTGCCCAGGAGCCCGTCGAGGGCGAACCCGGTCACGGTCTCGACCAGGAGCAGGAACCAGAGCACGAGGTACGCCGCGGCCGCGAGCTGGTTGTGGCCCAGGACCTTCGGGATCTCCTTCCGGATGAACGCATAGAACGCGGCCTGGCGGAACATCTCCGTGAACTGGAGGCGCGAGGTCGGGAAGAAGGCCGACCAGCGCGAGAAGCGGTTGCCGGCCAGCAACCAGAACGTCCGCAGCAGGCCGGAGACGACGAGCGTGATCGCGGTGACCATGTGGATGACCCGGACGGTGGTCATGACCGAACCGCCAGGCGCGATGAGGAAGGGGTCGGCGATGTAGCCACCGGTCAGGCTCAGGATCACGATGCAGCCAGCCGTCACCCAGTGGCTGATCCGGACCGGGATCTGCCAGACGTAGAGCCGCACCCGCGGCTCCTGGCGGGGCACCGTGGCCGGCTCGAGGGCCGGCGGGGTCGGCTCGAGGGCCGGCTCGGCCGACAGGGCTCCGGGGAGCGGCTCGAGGGCCGGCGGGGTCGGCTCAAGGGCCGGCTCGGCCGACAGGGCTCCGGGGAGCGGCTCGGAAACGACGGTCATCGGACGGCTCCCTCAGTGGACCGCGCAGGCCGCGCAGGGGTCGAACGAGTGGACCGTCCGGAGGACCTCGAGCGGGCGGGCCGGGTCCGCGACCGGCGTCCCGATCAGCGCCTCCTCCAACGGCCCACGACGGCCCGTGCCGTCGCGAGGCGAACCGTTCCAGGTGCTCGCATCGACGACCTGGTAGTGATCGATCCGACGGTCCTTGATCCTCACCCAGTGGCCGAGGGCGCCTCGCGGCGTCTCCACGGACGCCCAGCCCGTGGCCGCGCTCGGCCACGTCGCGGGATCCCAGCCGGTGAGGTCGGCGACCGCGAGATCGCCGGTGGCCAGGTTGTCGACCAGGTGCTGCTGCCAGGCGTCGAGCCGGGCGACGACGATCTGCGTCTCGATCGCCCGGGCGATCATCCGGCCGAGCGTGCTGAAGAGGGCATCCGGTCCGATGCCGAGCACCGTGGCGACGCCGTCGACTTTGGCCCGGACGTCGCCGCGGCCCTCGACGTAGCCGACCAGCACCCGGGCGAGCGGCCCGACCTCCATCGGCTCGTCCTCGTAGCGCGGCGCCTTGAGCCAGCTGTACTTGGCCGCATCCTCGAAGCTCGTGACCGGTGGTCTCGGCCCGCCGTACTTCGGCTCGGTCTCGCCGTCCCAGGGGTGCTTGAGCAGCCCGTCGCCGCCGGAGTACGTGTAATGGGAGCTCGCCACCGACTCGCCGACACTGGCCTGGTCGACCGCCTGGACCTTGACCAGGCTGCGGTCCATCAGCCTGCCGCGCGGCAGAAGCAGCGCGGGCTCGCTCGACTCGTCCTCGGGGAACTCGCCGTACGAGAGGTAGTTGCCGATCCCGGTGCCGAGCGCAGCCCAGTCGCGATACTCACCGGCGAGTGCGAGGACGTCGGGGACGTAGACCTGGTCGACGAACGTCTTCGCCTCGGCGACGAGGCCGGCGAGCTCGGCCAGGCCGGGGGCGCTGAGCGCGGCGGGCGCGGTCCGCTCGACTTGCTGGGGATGCTGTCCGGGCACCGCCCGGTTCGGGCCGCCCCACGGTGGGGTCAGGACCATCCCGCCCACCAGGTAGGTCTGGGGGTGCGGACTCTTCCCACCCAGCAGGGCCTGGATCCGCCAGATCTTGCGCTGCCAATCGAGCGCCTCGAGGTAGTGAGCGACGATCAGGAGGTCAGCCTCCGGCGCCAGCCGATACGCCGGATGTCCCCAGTCGCCGTTGGCGAACAGTCCCAGCTGACCCGACCCGACGAGAGCCGTCAGCCGATCCTTGACGCCCTTGAAGTAGTCGGTGCCGGAGAGCGGCCAGTCGCTGCGCGATCGACCCAGGGCCGAGGTCGCCCCTGGGTCGGCCTTCGCCGCGGCGATGACGTCGACCCAGTCGAGCGAGTGCCGATGATAGAACCCGGTGACATGGTCGCCCACGGCCTGCGAGCCGGCCAGGAGGTTGCGGGTCAGTCGGGCGTTCTTCGGGATCGTCAGCCCGAGCGCGTTCTCGACGGCCCGCGCCGAGGCGAGGGCGTGGACGCCGGTGCACGAGCCGCAGATCCGCTGGGCGAATAGCCAGGCGTCGCGCGGATCGCGACCCCGGAGGATCTGCTCCATACCGCGGAACATCGTCCCGGAAGACCAGGCGTCGAACACGACCCCGCTCGAGATGGCGACCTCGATCCGCAGATGGCCGCCGATCCGGGTGATCGGGTCGATGACGGTCCGGGTCATCTCAGTCCACCTCGCTCGCGTCCGAGGTGGGATCCGCCTCCGCGGGCGCCGGCTGTTCGCTCGGCTGGATCTCGGTCGCGACCGCGGGCGGGACCGCGGGCGGGGCCGCGAGCTCGGGCGCGTCCTCGGCCTCGACCTCGGCCTCGGGCGCCGGCCCGGCCCCGACGGCGGCCTCGGCCGGGGCGGGCCGTTCGCGCCGAGCGGCCGCTCGTCGCTCCGTCGCGCCGACCCAGCGCGCTCGGACGATGCCCGCCGCACCGTGCGCCACGGTCAGCGCGGCAACGCCTCCGACGAGGGCCTGGCCGATGTGGTCGGCGTTGATCTGCGGAGCGAACGGCAGCGGCGCCGGCAGCCGCTGGTACGGGGCGCCCATCGCATCCCAGAAGCGCGGCATGGTGCAGCCGAGGCAGCCGTGGCCGGCTTTGACCGCCCAGCTCGTCCCGTCGGCGTACAGGGCGGTCGGGCAGTTGGCGAACGTCTCGGGTCCCTTGCAGCCCATCTTGTAGAGGCACCAGCCCTTCTGCGAGCCCTCGTCGCCCCAGCTGAGGGCGAACTCGCCGAACTCGAAGTGGGCGCGTCGCTCGCACTGGTTATGAAGGAGCCCACCGTAGGCGAACAGCGGCCGGCCCTTCCCATCGGTCAGCGGGAACTGCTTGAACGTCAGGTAGTGGACGATCGTCGCCGTCAGGTTCTCGACGTTGAGTGGGCAGCCCGGCAGGTTGACGAGCTTGGCGTTCGGGACGACATCGGCGACCCCCACCGCCCCAGTCCGACCCCCGGCTGCCGCGGGCGCTCCGCCGTCGAACGCACAGGAGCCGACCGCGATCGTCGCCAGGGCCCCGCCGCAGACCTCGCGGACGACGTCCCGGAAGGGACGCCCGCCGACCATGCAGTAGACCCCATCGTCCGCCGTCGGGATCGCGCCCTCGACGACGGCGAGGTACCCGTGCGGGTACGTCTCCATCGCCTTGGTCCGGGACTGCTCGGCCGAGGCGCCGGACGAAGCCATGATCGACTCGTGGTACTCGACCGACAGGAGGTCGAGGAGGAGCTGGGCGGCCGTCGGGTGGACGGCGCGGAGGAACGCTTCGGTGTTGCCGGCGCAGTCCTGGCCACGCAGCCAGATGACCGGCAGCCGGGGTGCCGCGGCGACGGCGGAGGCGATCCGGGGCGCGTAGCTTGCCGGAAGCGCGAGCGCGGCCGCCATGGCGGCCGAGAACCTGATGAAGGTACGGCGCGACATGCCGCGGCTCAGCAGCCCGGCACGAACGCCGTCATCAAGCCCGATCATCCGGATCGTCACTCTCGGTGCAGTTGCGCCCCTGCTCCGGCTCGACTATGGACGCCCATGGTGCCCGCGGGGACGTGCCGAACAGCCGACTCCCGGGAGCACAACGGCATCGTCGTCGGGGGGCCGGTCCGGCAACCGTTCCAGCCGTGCCGCTCCGGACTCGCCGGGACCGGGCGGGCGGTCAGGCGCTCCGGGGGTAGGCGTGAGGTGCCCCACCGGGCTCAGCGGCGAGGCGTTCCTCGATCGCCGACGGGGATGTCGGACGGCCCAGGAGGTAGCCCTGGCCGAGGTCGCAGCCGAGCTCTCGGAGCGCGGTGATCTGCGAGGCGATCTCGATCCCTTCGGCCACGGTCGCCAGGTCGAAGTCGTGGGCGAGCTTGATGATGGCTGCCACCAGGCTCGTGTCGCCGTGCTCGGTGAGCGCCTGGATGAACGCGCGGTCGATCTTCAGCTCATCGACAGGCAGGTCGCGCAGGAAGCTGAGCGACGAGTAGCCGGTCCCGAAGTCGTCGATCGAGATGCGCACGCCGAGCGACCGCAGGCTCGACAGGACCTCCCGAACGCCCGGGCGCTCCGCGGCGAATACGCTTTCGGTGATCTCCAGGACGAGCAGCTCGGGTGGAAACCCGGTCCGCTGGAGGATCCCCGCGACGTCGTCGACGAGCCGCGGGTCGAGCTGCCGGGCGGAGACATTCACGTTCGCCCGGAGGGGACCGTTCGCCGACGCTTCGTTCCAGCCGCCGACCGTCAGGCAGGTCCGCTCGATGACCCAGCGACCGATCCGCTCGATCTCCCCGGTTTGCTCGGCGAGCGGGATGAACAGCGCGGGCATGATCAGGCCCTTCGTCGGATGGTCCCAGCGCAGGAGCGCCTCCACGCCGACCATGCGCTCATCTGACAGGTCGACGAGCGGCTGGAAGACCAGGCCGAACTCGCCCGCGTCGAGGGCGGTCCGCAGGTCGGCCTCGAGCTGGATACGCTCGACCGTCGCCGCGAACATCGCCGGCTGGAAGATGCGGTAGCTCCCGCGCGCGTCCCCCTTCGCCTGGTACATCGCGAAGACCGCGTTGCGCAAGAGGTCGACCGGTTCCGAGCCGCGCGTCTCGGCCCGGACGATCCCGACGCTCGCCCCGATGACCACTGCCGTGCCGTCGATCTCGATCGGGCGGCCAAGCTCGGCCAGGATCCGTTCGGTGACCTCGATCGCATCACCGACGGCCAGGGTCTCGTCGACGAGGACCGCGAACTCGTCGCCGCCGAGGCGGGCGGCAGTGTCCTCGGCCCTGATCGCGCCACCGAGCCGACGGGCGACCTCGACGAGGACCCGGTCGCCGGCGGCGTGACCGAGCGATCCGTTCACCTGCTTGAAATCGTCGAGATCGAGGTAGAGCAGCGCCGCCTGGGCCGTGCGCCGCCGGCCACGACGGAGCCCGTGGGCGATCCGGTCCGCGAGCAGGGCGCGGTTCGCGAGGCCGGTCAGCGGGTCGTGGAACGCCTGGTCGCGAAGCTGCTCCTCGAACCGGCGCCGCTCGGTGACGTCGTGGATCGTGACGACCAGGCCCACGACGACCGGGTCGTCGAGGAGGTTCATCACGGACGTCTCGACATGGCGCGGATCGCCGGTCAACGACCGGACGCGGCACTGGATCGTGTCGCTCGTGCCGGGGCGGGCCGCCGCCGTGCGGAGCAGCTCGAGGGCGAGCGGGACGTCCGCCGGTTCGAGGAGCATGCCGAGCCCCCGCCCGAGGAAGCTCTCGGCGGGCCGGCCGGAGAGATGGGCGACGGATGGTGTCACGTAGCCGATCGTGCCCTCCCGGTCGACCACCGCGATCACATCGTTCGCGTTCTGGATGATCGCCTGGAAGCGTGCCTCGCTCCGTGACGACGCGCGCTCGGCGAGGAGTCGAGCGTTCTCCCGGGCCGTCAGGACCTGGCGTGCCACGACCAGGGTGGTGACCGCGATGGCACCGATGACGAGCACCCGCGCTGAGTCCGAGTATCCCTGTGTCGCGACGGCGAGCAGACCGTAGACGGCGGCGACGGCCACGTACGGCAGGAAGGGGAGGGCACGAGTCGGGACCGGCGCCACGCCGGTCCGGCGGACCTCGGCCACACCGCTCACCTGGAGGAACGCCGCGAGGATCATCGCGACCCAGCCGAGCCCGTAGAGCACGTCCAGCCATGCCCCGGACTGGTACGTCGCCTCGAGCGAGAGTCGGGCATACGAGAAGTCGGCGATGACGTTGAGGATGAGGCCGGCGCCGAGCAGCGCGAGGGCTCGCCGGGAGGTGTCCGTGAGGCGGACCATGAGGGCCGCCGCGAGCGCGAAGATGACCAGCAGGTCGCCGACCGGGTACGCGAGGGCGACGACGGTCGCGATCCCGCCGGAGGAGTTGGCCGCGGCCACCGGCGCGAGGACGAGCCACCAGACGACCGTGCCGGAGCCGATGAAGACGGTCGCGAGATCGAGGAACGTCTTCAGCCGGTTCTCGGCGCGCTCCCGGGGCAGGCTGATGAGCCCGAGCAGGAGGAAGGGGTAGAAGGCGAGGTAGCCGATATCGGCGACCGAAGGGTACGGGACGACGATCCCGAGGACGATCTCCTGGTCGAACCACAGGATGTCTCCCGCGCAGTAGGCGGCGAAAGCCAGGCCGAACAGAAGCCAGGCGTGTCGGCCGCCCGTCGTACGTGCCTGGCGCGCGGCCCGCAGTGCGAACGTGATCGCGAGGAGACCGAGCGGGATGAACGAGGCGTCGTTGATCGTCGTCTCGAGCTCGGGGCCGCCCCACCGGAACACCAGCCACGCCAGGTAGACCGCGACGTAGGCGACCGTCAGGATGGCGAGCGCGGCGGCGGCGCCGGGTCGCCGGAGGTCGCCACGGCGGGGCCACCCGGATCGTCCGGGTCCGAGTCGGGTCGTCATCGCGCTGCTGGCTGCGCCGTGTGGGGGGTTCAGGCGCTCAGCCTGGCCGCTCTGGGGCCGCCCCGACAGGACCCGGGAGTCCCATCCTCGGCGACGCGGAGTACTGGGCGGCAGCTGCGGGATCGGCGCCCAGGGGGAGGCGATGGCGGCGGGGGCGGGATCGCCGCCGGGGGATGGTCATGGCGAGTCTCTCCTTCGGATCGGTCCACTGACCGTTCGCGCGCGAGGCCGCGGCGGATCTACCGGTCTCGCCGTCCGTCCCGGTCGGTTCGCGCGGTTCGGCTCCCGGCGGACCGGGCCGGGCGGCACTGATCCCCGGCGAGGCGCTCGGCCATCCTCGCGCGGTCGGGTCGGAGTCGCGCGCCGGTCGCGAAGCCGACCCCTGACACCGGACCTCCGACAGCCGCCGGCGCGTGCATCCCCCCGGCCGGGCCCGGGGGCTGCCACCGCAACGAACCGAGGTGACGCATCCGATGAAGGCCATCGTCGTCTACGAGTCCCATTGGGGGAACACCGCCACGATCGCCCGCGCGATCGCCGAGGGGATCGGGCCGAGCGCCCGCGCCCTGTCGACCGACGAGGCTTCGGCCGCCACGGTCGCGGAGGCCGACCTCATCGTGGCGGGCGCCCCGGTCCTCGGGTTCAGCCTGCCGACCGACGCCATGATCAAGCAGATCGAGGTGGATGCGGGCAAGGCGCCGACCCCGCCGGATGTCGCCCATCCCTCGATGCGCTCCTGGCTGGCTGGACTGCCGGCCGGACACGGTCGCTCGGCGGTCTTCGAGACCCGGATCAGGTGGTCGCCGGGTGGCGCGACCGGGACGATCGGCAGCGAGCTGGCGAAGGCTGGCTACGAGCCGGTCGCCAAGCCCCGGAAGTTCGTGGTCAAGGGCAAGTTCGGGCCGCTCGGCGAGGGCGAGATCGAGCGCGCCCAGGCCTGGGGAGCCGAGCTCGCCCGGGCGATGGCCTGACCCGTCGCCCGGTGACGAGGAGCAAGGACCAGGTCAACCGGCGTTGTCGGACCTGTCTCCCGACCCCGATCCACCGGCTGGACCCGGCTGACCGCCGGAGCCTGGCGTCACCTCGAGCGTCCCACTGATGTTCGCCTGGTTCGCCGCGGTGAGCGCGACCCGGAGCGACCAGGTGCTCCCGTCGGCCGTCGAGCAGGTCGCATCGATGGTGGTGTTGCCGATCGCCCCGACGACGCCCTGGCAGACCTGGCCCGAGCCTGTGTCGAGCACCACCTGCCCCGACGCGCTCCCGTCGTCGCCACCCAGGAGCTGGACCAGGAAGGCCCCGGTCCCGTCGGTGGTCTGGCCCTGGACCTGGAGCGCCCGACCGCGCCGGCTGAGCGTCCCGTCGAACGGGAGCGGGCTCGAGGTCGTCACGCCGAGCCCCGCCGGTGCCGCGGCGGCCGGACCGGCGCCAGCGCCGGCGCCCGTCGGGACCGTCCCGCCGGCGCGGCCGCTCCACCCGGGCTGGAGCGGCCCGATGAACGTGACGGCGACGACGGCGACCACCGCGACGATCGCGAGGCCGGCCGCCACTGGGCGGCGGCGGCCGAGCGGCTCCGGGAGCAGCCGCAGGATGAGCAGGGACCCGACCAGGAGGAGGCTGCCCCCATAGAACGCGAGCGCCCAGATCGTGCGCGTGTCGCTGCCCGTGGTGATCCCGTGGACGAGCGCCATGACGAAGGCCACGAACGCCAGCGTGTGGAACCGGCGCCACCACGCGTAGCCGATCCGGCTCCTGATGCGCTCGGAGAGGTAGACCGCGAGAGCCAGGTACCCGGCGATGATCCCGAGCGCGACCCAGACCGGACGATAGGACGTGAGGAACGGGACGAGCACGTCGGGGACGCTCACCTTGATGAACGGGTCGACGGCGATCGCGACGCCGTGCACGACGACGAAGACGAGTGAGAGCAGGGTGACGAAGCGGTGGACCTCGTTCGTGACGAAGCGGGTCCAGCGCGGTGAGCGCCAGCCCAGGCTCAAGGCGAGGCCCATCGCGACCGATGCGGTCAGGAGCGCGTACGCGACGAGCCCGCCCGTGCGGGCGACGTCCCAGGTGAGGGAGCCGACGGTCACGCGAGACCCCTTGGAGCGGGAAGCGGTTCGAGCGCGATGGCCGCGGCGGCGGGCCCGTCCGCCCACGCGCCCACGATCGTCTCGCCGCCGTCTCGGCCGACCAGGAGGGCGGAGATCCCGACCCTGAGGAGGAACCGGGGGGCCGCGCCCCGTCCCAGGACGAACGCGACCTTGGCTGCGACCTCGGCCTGGGCGCACGAGGCGGCAGCCGCCGTGACCGCCCACAGGTCGTTGCGCGCGGGCGCACCGGTGCGGGGGTCGACGAGATGGTGCTGCTCCACGCCGCCACGCCGCCAGGCCCGCCGCGAGATGCCCGACGTCGCCAGGGCACCGGCCACGATGGCCACCTCTCGCTGGCCGTGGAGGACTTCGAGCGCCACGGGCCAGGCAGACGCGGCCGGCGGCAGCCCGGTCACGGCCAGGTCGCCACCCGCCTCGACGACGGCCGTCGTGACACCGCGGGCGAGGAGCTCGGCGATCGCGGCGTCGACGGCCATCCCTTTCGCGATCCCCCCGAGGTCGAGCGCCGATCCGGGCGGCAGCCGGACCGTGCCGGCGGCCCGATCGATTTCGATCGCGCGCCAGGCGCCCCCCGGTCCCGACACCGCCGGGGCGGGACCGTCGGGCGCCATCTCGTCGAAGCTCCGGTCGTAGCCGAGGGCACGCAGGTGCGGCTCGAGCGCCGGATCGAAGATCCCGTCCGTGGCGCGCGCGGCCCCGAGGGCGGCCTCCACGACCCCTTGCAGGAGCGGCGAGACGCGAACGGCCCGGCCGGCGGACGCGTTCAGGCGCGAGACCTCGCTCTCGGGCCGGAAGCGCGAGAGCGCGGACTCCCAGGACGAGAAGAGCGCCTCGACGATCCGCGCTGCGGCGGCCTCGGGCGCGGGCAGGACGACCGTCACGGCCGTGCCCATCGCGTGGAACTGCCGCCGGACGAACCCCGCCGGGGTGACGAGGCGGGCCGCGGCGGTGGGTTTGGTCGCGATCACGGAGGCGACAGGGGCCGGGAGGACCGCGGACGCCCGCTCAGGAAGTACGGCCACTGACGATCGCGCCGCGACCCTGCCCTGTCCCGCCGCTACCCAGGATCGGCTGGGGCTGTGCGCCGGCCTGGCCGAAGAAGTCGGTCGACGGCACGGAAGCCCGACCCGACGTGCCCGATGCCGAGCTGGTGCCGGCCGGCGCGGCGGCGTTCGTGGCGCCGACGACGTGCTGGGAGACCAGCCCCCAGGTCACGCCGAACCCGGCGACGGCGATGCCCAGGGACCAGCGCTTGGCGCGCGAGGCGAAGCGGCGTGGATCCTCCCGGCGGGCCGAAGGATCTGCCGCTCCCGCCTGGCGGGGACGCCGCGTGGTGGTATTCATGCCCAGAGTCTCCCTCCGCAGTCTTGGAGCATCATTGGAGCCGTGAACGCCACGCCGGTCCGCCCGTGACCGCCCCCCGCAGCCAGTGACCGCGCCCCGCAGCCCGGGACGGAAATCGTCGCGCCCGCCGGCGATCCTCGTCGTGGAGGACCAGCCGACTCTCGCCCGCCTGTTGCAGAAGGTCCTCACCGAGGAGGGCTTCCGAGTCACGCTGGCCTTCGACGGCCCCGCCGGCCGCGATGCCGCGCTCGCGGAACCTCCCGACGCGGTCATCCTTGACGTCGGGCTGCCGGGGCTCGATGGCCTCGCCGTGTGCCGGGCCATCCGGGCCCGGGGCCTTCGGATGCCCATCGTCATGCTGACCGCCCGGGATGCGGTGCCTGACCGCGTGGCCGGCCTCGAGGCGGGCGCTGACGACTACGTCCTGAAGCCGTTCGCGTTCGAGGAGCTGCTGGCTCGCCTCCGAGTCCACCTCCGGCGCAGCGGCGTCTCGGCCGGCCGGCTGCGGGTCGCGGACCTCGTCGTCGACCCCGACGCTCACGCGGCCACTCGGGCGGGCCGGCCGATCGAGCTCTCGGCCCAGGAGTTCTCGCTGCTCGAGATGCTTGCCCGCCACGTCGGGCAGGTGCTCACGCGGGATCGCATCCTCGAGCATGTCTGGGGGTACGACGCCGAGCCGTCGTCGAATGTCGTCGACCTGTATGTCCACTACCTGCGCCGAAAGGTGGACCAGGGGTTCGATGCGCCCCTCATCCACACGGTCCGGGGCGTCGGCTACGTGCTCAGGGCCTGAGGACGAGCGTGTTCGATCGAGTTCGCCTCCGCCTGGTCGTGGCCAACGTCCTCGTGATCGTCGGGATCGTCCTGGCGCTCGGGGTGGGGATCATGGTGGGGATGGACCGCTTCCTCCTGGATCAGCGGGCGCAGACGCTGCGGACCGTCGCCCGCGAGATCGTGGAGCGCCTGCAGGCCGACCCGGCCGACGTGGCCCTGCCGTCGGGCGGGGCGTTCGCCGGGACCTTCGCGGCGGCCTGGAACGCCGCCGGCCAGCTGGTGGTCGATCCAGCCGCGATCGGAGCCGACGCCCTGCAGCCGATCGCCACGGCCGCCACCCCGGACGGGGCGCAGGCCGTGGTCCGGTTGCGATCCGGCGACGAGGCCCTGGTCGTGTCCTTCCTCACCTTGCGCGGAACCGTCGTCCAGGTCGGACAGGACCTCGCCTCGGTCCGCGACGTCGAGCGTCAGGTCACGCTGCTCCTCGTCCTGTCGGGATCGATCGGGCTCGTCCTGGCGATCGTGGCCGGCTGGGTCCTCGCCGAGCGGTCGATGCGCCCGATCCGTCGCGCCTTCGACCGTCAGCGCGAGTTCACGGCCGACGCCTCCCACGAGCTGCGCACCCCACTCGCGGTCGTCGATGCCGGGCTCCAGGTGCTGGCACGCCACCCCGAGCGGCCGGTCGCGGAGCAGTCCGAGACCGTCGGCGCGATGCGCGACGAGGTCGGCCGGATGAACCGGCTGGTGAGCGGCCTGCTGACTCTCGCCCGGGCCGATGCAGGTGCAGCGGAGATCGCCCCCGTCGAGACGGACCTGGACGCCCTCGTGCGCGGCGCGGTGGCCGGCTACACCGCGCTCGCTGCCGCCGGTGGCGCATCGGTCGAGCTCGACGAGGCCACGGCGGGCTCTGCCCGGGTCGACCCGGACCGGATCGCCGAGCTGCTCGGCATCTTCGTCGACAACGCCCTGGTCCACGGCGGCCCGGGGGTCCACGTTCGGGTCACGGCTCGCCGCGCCGGGTCGATCGAGATGATCGTCGCCGACGATGGGCCCGGGATCCCGCCAGCCGAGCGAGATCGCGTCCTGGAGCGGTTCGTCCGGGGCGACGTCGCCCGATCCGGGGACGGGACCGGACTGGGGCTCTCGATCGCCCGCTGGATCGTGGATGCCCACCGCGGGCGCCTGCTGCTGGAGGACAACCGACCGGGGCTTCGCGCCCGGGTCACCCTCCCCTCCTGACCGAGGGAGGGTGCCTGGCTGGCCGGGCGTCACTCACAGTCCATACGCCTCGGCCGCGACCCGAGCGGTCGCCTCGGCGCCGGCCCGGCCGTGCCGCCCGTCGTCTGCTCGAACCCGACCTACCTGCCGAACCCCGTCGAGCTCCGCCGCCCGGCGGTGCCCGGCCTCAGAGGTCGGCCACGTTGATGAGGCCGCGCCGGATGGCGAACTTGAGAAGCTCCACCCGGTCGTGGAAGCCCAGCTTCTCCATCACCGCCGCCCGGTAGTTATGAACGGTCTGTTCGCTCAGGTGGAAGGTCTTGGCGATCTCCCGGTTGGTGTGGCCGAGGGCGGCGAGGAGGAGGACCTCCCGCTCGCGTTCGCTCAGGAGATCGTAGGGATCGCCCATCGAGCCGGGCGACGTCCGCAGGAGGTACGTGTTGACCATGCTGGTGACCATCGCCGGGCTGACGTAGGTCTGGCCGTGGGCGACGGAGCGGATGGCGCTCACGACGTCCGACGCCTGGGCCTCGCGGGTCAGGTAGCCGTGGGCACCCGCCTTGAGCGCAAGCGAGAACTGCTCGCCGCTGCCCCCGCACGTCCCGCCGCAGGCCAGGGCGAGGATCTTCATCTCGGGCCGGGCCGCCCGGATCACCTCGATCGGCTCGATCGTGCTCGGACCCCGACCGCTGAACGGCAGGTACTCGGTGATGGCGATATCGGCGGCGGACTTCTCGACGTAGGCCCTGAGCGCACCCGGCTCGTCGATCTCGCCGACGACCTGCATATCCAGCTCGGCATCGATGACCGCCCGGAATCCGGCGTTCAGGATGGGCAGATCGAACAGCGCGAGGAGCACGCCGAGCTTCTGGGCCCTCACCTTGCGGCCGGCCACCGCCGGGCTCTCGATGTCGATCACGGTCACACCCTTGAGGGAGGCGGGCGGTTCGACCCCGGGTCGCCCCGAACGCGCATGCCACTATCAATCGGCGGACCCCCGCCGCTCCGAGGGCCGAACGTCGCCTCTTCCGGGCTCGCCCGGCCCATGTCGGACGGGACCTGGCGGCCAGATCGGCGGTCTCAGGGGCGAACTCGGGGCATCCGGCCCCCGACAGCCTACCCACTCGGCCCACGACGCGGGGCGGCCATTGGGCAGAGACTGCCCGAGTCGACGCCGGCCATGCGGCGCGGCCGCAGGGAGTGAGGATCCGATGAACCAGACCGCCACGCTGAAGGTCGGCCAGACCGTCCTCGAGCTGCCGCTCGTCGAGGCGACGGTTGGACAGTCCGCCATCGACGTCGCCACGCTGCTCAAGGACGCTGGCGTGACGACGCTCGACTACGGCTTCGCCAACACCGCCGCGACCCGGAGCTCGATCACCTACATCGACGGTGAGGCGGGGATCCTGCGCTACCGCGGCTACCCGATCGAGGAGCTGGCCGAGCGATCGACCTTCCTCGAGACCGCCTTCCTGCTCATCTACGGCGAGTTGCCGACCGCGCCGCAGCTCGAGGCGTGGACGACGGCCGTGACTCGCCACACGATGCTCAACGAGGAGTTCCGGCGCTTCTTCGACGGCTTCCCGAAGGACGCCCATCCGATGGGCACCCTGGCCGCCGCGACGAGCACCCTGTCCACCTTCTACCAGGACTCCGAGGATCCGTTCGATCCCGGGGACGTCGAGATCAGCACGATCCGGCTGCTGGCCAAGCTCCCGACGATCGCCGCCTGGGCGTACAAGAAGTCGATCGGCCAGCCGTTCGTGTATCCGGACAACGCGCTCGACTTCGAGAGCAACTTCCTGCGCATGATGTTCGCGGTGCCGACCGAGCCCTACACCGTCGATCCGGTGGTCGCCCAGGCGCTTCGGACGCTCCTTCTCCTCCACGCGGACCACGAGCAGAACTGCTCGACCTCGACGGTCCGCCTGGTCGGCTCGAGCCACGCCAACCTGTTCGCCTCGGTCTCGGCCGGGATCTCGGCCCTGTGGGGCCCGCTCCACGGGGGCGCCAACCAGGAAGTCCTCGAGATGCTCAAGGCGATCTCGGCCGACGGTGGCGACGTTGGGAAGTACGTGGCTCGGGCCAAGGATCACGACGACCCGTTCCGGTTGATGGGCTTCGGCCACCGGGTCTACCGCAACTACGACCCGCGGGCGCGGATCATCAAGGCGGCCTCCGACCAGATCATGGCTCGCCTGGGCGTTCACGACGAGCTGCTCGACATCGCCCTCCACCTGGAGCGGGTCGCTCTGAACGACGAGTACTTCATCTCCCACAAGCTCTATCCGAACGTCGACTTCTACAGCGGGCTGATCTACCACGCACTGGGCTTCCCGATGACGATGTTCACGGTCCTGTTCGCGATCGGTCGGGTCCCGGGCTGGATCGCCCACTGGCGCGAGATGATGCGCGACCCGGCATCGCGGATCGGCCGGCCGCGGCAGGTCTACGTCGGTTCGCCCGAGCGAGCCTACGTTCCGCTCGCGGACCGCTGAGCCTCACGTCCGGCCTGGGCCTACGGCCGTCCGGGCCGCACCGATGACCGCGCCCGACTGGCCGGCCTACTACGCGGTCACGGTCGACCGCCCGGCGTGGTCGACGGTCCTCGAGGCGATCCGGCGCTTCGAGCTCGAGGACGGCGCGGCCGGCGGGGTCCGGTCCGCGGTCGATCTCGGCTGCGGCGCCGGACGCGACGCGCGGGCGCTCCTGCGGAGCGGCTGGCACGTCCTCGCGGTCGACCGCGAGCCCGGCGGGATCGCGGCGCTCGTGGCGAGCCGGTCCTGGGGCTCAGCTGAGGGCCTCGATCACCCCTGTGGAGGCGGGCATTCGCCTCCGGTCATCGCCTCATCCGTTCCCTTCCCTGGCGTCGGTCTGCCCGGCGCGTGACTGGTCCACGTCCGAGCCGAGCCCGTGGCCGATGAGTCGGCTGCGCTGGTCAAGCAGGTAGAGCAGGCCGAGTGACGGCGCGATGACCAGCGCGGCGACCACGAAGACGATCAGCAGCGCCTCCAGCGAGCCGCTCGGAGCGGCGGCGTCCGCGAGCGACAGGGAGCCCGGCAGGATGTCCGGATACTGGGCGACGCCCCAGCCCCAGACCACCGTGACGACCGCCCCGACCGCCAGCAGACGGGTGCCGCGCGGAGCGTTCCGGCGCAGGAGGACGAGCGCCGCGCTGCCCAGGATCCCGGATGCCAGGATGAGCGGCCAGCCCCGCCGGGTCAGCTCGTCGGCGAGGAGCGGGGCGTCGATCCGGAGCACGACGATCCCGGCCACCGCCAGGGCGCCGGCCGCGATCGCGGCCACCGTGGCCCGGCGCAGGAAGTAGGCGACCAGGTCCCGATCGTCGCGGCGCCGCGCATCCGCGACGAGGAAGACGGCCGAGAGGTAGGCACAGGTCGCGATGGCCAGGGCGCCGATCAGGACCGAGGTGGGGTTCAGCCAGCTGGCCCACGAGTCGCCCACGGCCTCGCCCGCCAGGACCCGGCCGCTGGCGATGGCTCCGCCGGCCGCGCCGAGGAAGAACGGCGTCACGACTGACGAGGCTGCGAAGACCGCGCCGGCCGCGCGTCGACCGGCGAGCCCCGTCGCGACCGGGCGGAACGCGAACGCCGCGCCGCGCAGGACGATCCCGAGGGCCGCCAGGCTGAGCGGCACGAGGAGCGTCGACATGATCGCGGCGAAGGCCGGCGGGAACGCCGTCCAGAGGATCACCAGGTCGAAGATGAGCCAGGTGTGGTTCGCCTCCCAGACCGGCCCGATGGCGTCGGCGATCAGCGCCCGCGGCCGGAGGCCACGTTCCGAGCCGCCGGCCGCGAGGTCCCACAGGCCGGCCCCGAAATCCGCCCCGCCGAAGACCGCGTAGGCGGTCAAACCCAGCCACAGGACGATCGCGGTCGCCTGGAGCGCGCTCATCCGGCCACCCCGCCCGAAGGTCGATGCGGACCGTACGGGACCACTTCGTCGCCGCCTCCGTCGGAGCGCCCGCCGGCCGCGAGATCCTGGGCGGCCCAGCGCCGCGCCATCCCGCGCAGGGCGAGCAGCGTCGCGATCCCGAGCGTGCCGTACAGGCCGACGACCGCAGCGAACGTGGTCTGGACGCCCGGGGTGCGGGTGACAGCGTCGGCGGTCCGTAGGACCAGGTAGACGACCCATGGCTGGCGGCCGACCTCGGTGACGATCCAGCCCGCCTCGAGCGCGACCAGCGCGGCGATCCCGGACAGCGCGGCGACCCGGAGGAACCACCGGGCGGTCGCGTAGTCCCGCCGTCGCCAGCGCAGCACCAGGGCCCACGGCCCGAGCAGGACGAGGGCCGTCCCGAGCCCGACCATCGCGTTCCAGGCCAGGTGGACGATCGACGCCGGCGGCCGCTGGTCCACCGGCACCGCATCGAGCCCG
>JBGPFS010000016.1:0-22201 GCA_041483455.1 Candidatus Limnocylindria bacterium
GCGCGCCGAAGCAGAAGAGGAGCAGGACCGAGGCGGTCTTCTTGCCGATCCCGTCGATCCGGGTGAGCCAGGCGCGCGCGTCGAGCGGTGGCATCTGGCCCAGGAACTCGAGCACGTGGTCGCCGCGCTCCGCGCGGATCGTCCGGAGGGCGGCCTGGATCCGGGGGGCCTTCTGGCGAGCGAGCCCCCCCGGGCGGATGGCCTCCTCGAGGAGCGGCGTCGCGGTCGTCTCGACGGCCAGCCAGTCCGGCGGCGCGGCCACGGCGAGACCCACGCCGCCCCAGCCGGCCGTCTGCGTGTGCCCGACCGTCGAGCCGCTCGACGGGAACGCCAGGCGGAGGGATTCGAAGGCTCGCTCGGCGTTCACGTCGGCGCTGTTCTGGCTGAGGATGGTGAGGACGAGCTCGCTGGTCGGGTCGAGCCGGCGTTCCCAGGTCGGCCGGCCGTGGACGGAGGCCAGGGCGTCGAGCACGAACGGGACGAGCCCGGGCCGGGTCCGCTCGAGCCGCTTCGCCCAGGCGGCGGCGGGATCGGCGGGCTTCCGGCGGCGAGGGCGCGGATGGGCGACGGTCATCGGAGCCGTCCACCGACCGAGACGAGCGCCGCGATCCGCTCACCGGTCCGCTCGAGTGGCTCCGGTCCGGCGGCCATCGCTTCCTCCACGGTCATCGGGCGCTCGGTGACCGGCACGACGATCACCCCGAATGGGGCGAGCGCGGCGATCCCCTCGGGCTCGATCGCGCCCCCGACGGCGATGCAGGGGATGCCGGCTGCGGCCGCCCGGCGGGCGACGCCGAGCGCGGTCTTGCCGAAGGCGGTCTGGCCGTCGATCCGTCCCTCGCCGGTCACGACGAGGGCGGCGCGAGCGAGCTTGCCGGCCAGGTCTGTCTCCTCGGCGACGAGCTCGACCCCGGGCACGAGCTCGAGCGAGTGGAACCGGTGGCGCAGGCAGAGCAGGCCGAACGTCGTGCCACCCGCGGCGCCCGAGCCGGGCGTCCCGCGCTCCTGCCGGCCGGTCGCAGCTTCGAGCCCGTCGGCGTAGCGCTCGAGGGACCCCTCGAGCGCCTCCACGTCCTGGGCGGAGGCGCCCTTCTGCGGGCCGTAGATGGCCGCCGCGCCGGCCGGGCCGAGAAGCGGGTTGGTGACGTCACAGGCGATCCGGAGCTCGACCTCGGCCAGGCGGGGGTCCAGGCCGGCCAGGTCGACCGCCGCGGGAGAGCCGGACCCGGGTTCCTCATGCGTCCCGTCGGCCAGACCCGCCAGACCCGCGAGACCCGCGAACCGGACGCCGAGGGCCTCGAGGAGCCCGGCCCCGCCGTCGGTCGTGGCGCTCCCGCCGACACCGAGGACGATCCGCCGGATGCCGGCGTCGAGGACGAGCCGGAGGAGCTCGCCCGTCCCGCGGGTCGTCGCCCGATGCGGATCGCGCTCGTCGGTCCCGAGCCGCGAGAGCCCCGACGCCTCGGCCAGCTCGACCGCCGCCCGGGACCCGTCGGCGGACCGGAGCCAGCGCGCCACGACGGGCCGCCCGAGCGGGTCCGCGACGACGGCCTCGTGCTCGACCCAGCCGCCCGACGCGGCGATCGCGACGAGCGTCCCCTCGCCGCCGTCGGCCAGCGGCGCGAGCAGGAGCTCGTCCATCGGGCGGGCCCGCGACCAGCCCGCCGCCAGGGCCCGCGCGACCTGGACCGAGGTGAGCGAGCCCTTGAACGAATCGGGCGCGAAGACGACGGCGGTCATCGGACGACGACTTCGCTCGCCCCTCCCCGCCGTCGCTCGAGGTACTCCGGGAGCCGGATCATCGGCGGTCGCTCGTGATCGGCCAGCTCGATGACCTCGAGCCCGAGCCGGCCGCGACCCGAGCGCGGCAGCTTCATGGTCGAGCCGAGCTCGGCGAAGAGGCGCGCCTTGCGCCGCTCCTCGAGCCGCTTCATGACCGCCTGGAGGATGACGAAGCTCATCCGGCTCAGGCCCTCGAGCTCCTGGTTCCGGTGGACCCGCCGCTCCAGGTCCACCTGGCCCAGCCCCTCGACCCCGACCCGCTCCGCTGCGTCGATGAGGTGCCCGATCTCGACCGCGTAGCCGGTGAAGAAGGGGAGCGTCTCGAGGAGCGACCGGCGCCCGGCATACTCGCCGGCCAGCGGCTGGATGAAGCCGGACAGCTCGGGGAAGAAGAGGTTGAGGAGCGGTCGGGCGACCAGCTCGGTGACCCGCCCGCCGCCGCCCTCCTTGAGCACGCCGCCCTCGACGATCGGGCGCTGGTAGTAGCCCTTGACGTACTGGATCCGCGGCTCGGTGAGGAGTGGGCCGAGGGTCCCATAGACCATCCGTGGGTGCCAGTTCCGGACGTCCGTGTCCGCCCACACGACGATGTCGCCGCTGGTCTCGTAGAGCGACTTCCAGAGCGCCTCGCCCTTGCCCTGGAAGCTGCCGTAGCGGGACAGGACGTCGCGATGCTCGACGACCCGGGCGCCCTCGGCCTCGGCGATCTCGCGGGTCCGGTCGGTCGAGGCCGAGTCGATGACCAGGATCTCGTCGAGCAGCGGGACCCGGCCCATCATCTCCCGGATCGCCCGCCGGACGATCGGGCCGATCGTCTCCTCCTCGTTGAGCGTGGGCAGGACCAGGCTGATCGTGTGGCCGCCCTTCTCCTTGAGCTGGACGAGGCGCCGGAGGTCGCGGAACTCGGCGTGGTGGAAGTTCGATTCGCCGAACCAGCGCTCGACCCGGACCGGGACGGCGCGGGCTTCCTCTGCGGCCCGGTCCGCGGCCGCGAGCGTCTCGGCTCGTTCGGCGAGCTGCTCGAAGGTCTTGCGGCCGATCGTCTCGCGCGTCTTGACCACGACCACGGTCGGCTTCGCGCGGGTCGCGATCGCCTCGGGGAGCGCCCCGAACAGGTGGGCCTCCGAGCCGCCCGGCGAGGCGGCGGCGCCCATCACGACCAGGTCGGCCGACTCGGCCTCGCGCAGGATCGCGTTCCGGACGTTGGCGGCCTCCCGGAGGAGCGGCTCCGCCCGTCCGTCGATGTGCTGCCGGACGAATGCGACGAGGGCCCGTTCGGCCTGGGCGCGGACGGCGAGGGTGATCCCGGGCGGCACCAGGTGGAGCGCGACGACCTTGGCACCGGTCCGGCGGGCGATCGCATCGGCGAAGGTGAGGGCGAGCTCCGCGTGCGGACCGCCCCGGACCGGGACGAGGATCCGGGCGATGTCGGTCGACCCGCGCTGCTTGACGACCGCGATGTCGCAGGGCGCCTCGCGGACGACGTGGTCGATCGTCGGGCTGAAGATCGAGGCCGTCTCCGGGCGCACGCGACCGCGGGCGCGCCGGCGGCCGTCGCCGGTCCCGCCCTCGGGCGAGCCCGCACCGCCGGGCGAGCCCGCGCCGGCGGCCGCCGACCCCCCGTTCGGCGGCTCGGGCCCGATCCGGATCGCGTGCTTGCCGCCCCAGCCGAAGATGATGAGGTCGGACTCCTGCTCGGCCGCCGCCTCCACGATCCCCTCGGCGGCGTGGCGGCCGATCCGGACGATCGGGTGGATCGTCGATCCCTCGGGGGCGTAGTCGAGGACTCGCTGCAGGAGGCGCCGGGCGTGGCGGGCCCGCGTCGCGCCATCGGAGAGCGCCATCCCCTCCGGGACCTCCACGATCCCGAGCGCGGTCAGCTCGCCACCGTGCGGCTCGAGGATGGCGGCCCCGATCCGGATGAGCTCCTCGGCGGTCCCGGGGTTGGCGACCGGGATGAGGATCCGGCCGGGCAGCGGGCTGCGGGCCGTCACGGCCGGGCGTCCCAGCGCTCGACGAGGTACGGCTTGATGAGCTCGAACTCGCGGGCCTGGCGCTCGACGCGCTCCTCCGCCTCCTCGGCGGACGCGTGGCGGTTCTCGATCACGAGACTGCCGACCCGCCCGAAGTAGATCGGGACCAGGGCCGCCACGTACCGACGGAGGGTCTGCGGCGCGATGCCCCGGCCCGCCACGACGAGGTCGTAGACGACCCGCGCCCAGCAGTCGTCGGGGAAGCTGAAGCCGACCAGCGCGTCGGCCATCTCGGCGGTGCCCGGGCCGGTCCGAGTCGCTCCGCCACCCGGAGCGGGACCGCCGCCCGCCTCGCCGGAACCGAGCCCCAGGCGACGCTCGGCGGCCTCGGCCCGCGAGCCGGCTTCGGCGGCCAGCTCGGCGACCGTCTCGGCCGTCGCCGGGGCGAGCATCTCGGCCCAGGTCGGGGCCATCGTCAGCGCCCCCGCTCCGAACTCCGAGAGGAGCCGGATCGGGTTGACCTCGAGCGGGGGCGGATCGGCCAGCCGTTCGAAGCCGTAGGCCGGGACGTCGTGGGAGCCGCGGATCGACCGCCAGCGCTCGGGGTTCGCCGCGGCGAGCCGGACGATCGTGCTCACGACCTGGCGGAACATCGGGCCGAGGTCGGCGCCCGGGTCCTTCGGGTCGTGGACTTTCGCCCCCAGGCGCGCCTGGCAGACCGCGAACCCGGCCGCCAGCGCCTCGGTCGTCAGCCAGATGTCGATCCCGAAACGGCTCACCTCGTCGTCCCAGGTGTCGAGCTCCAGGAGGTGCCGGACGAGGTCGCCGGAGAGCCCGAAGTCGCCCCCGATCGGCTGCCGGATCCGGTGCCCGTAGAGCGCCCGGGTGAGCGGGTAGGTGACCGTGTTCGTGATCGTGCCGTCGTACTTGTGGCGGCCGTAGAGCGGGGTGACGAAGTCGTAGCCGCCCTTGAGGATCGGGCCGGCCAGGAGCTCGATCCACTCGGGGACGATGCTCCGCAGGTCGGAGTCGACGACGACGAGCGCCTTGACCTCGAGGGCCGCGGCCATCTCGAGGATCGTCCGGATGGCGGCGCCCTTGCCACCGACGGACTTGCCGTCCGCGCCGCGGACCTCCGGGTAGGTGAGGCTCACTCGTTCGAGCCGGTTCGTCGGCCGGACGAGGAGGATCCGCTCGACGTAGTCGGGCGGCTCGGTCTCCGCCACGACCCGCTGCGTCCCGTCGGGCGAGCCGGCGTCCGCGTTGACGAGGATCGGCCGGAGGTCCGGGAAGTACTGGACGAGTCCGGCCTGGGCCGCCCGGACCACGTGCCCGATCGTGGCCGCGTTGCGAAAGCTCGGGATCCCGACCATCAGGTCCGCCCGACCCAGCCGTTCGATCTGGTCGCGGATCGCCGGCGTGAGGACCGAGTCGGTCGGGGTGGGGACGGTCCGGGTCGGGTCGGTCACGATCGATCGGATCCGTTCAGCGCTGCGGGATCCGGGCGATCGCCCAGCCCGGGTTCTTCTGGCCGGGGAGGTACCGGCTGTTGGCGGCCTTGTAGGCCACCGATCGGAACCCGATGGCGCGCCAGCTCAACAGCCAGGCGTCGACCGGCAACCTGACGTAGACGCCGCAGCGGACGAGCGGGCCCTCTTCCAGGACGCCCTGGAGGATCCGCTTGCGCTCGAGGAGCGGGATCTCGAGGAGCGGCCGGTCGTCGACGAGGAGGAGGTCGACGGCGACGAACGCGAGCGGGCCGTCCGGGCGGGCGGGCGGATCCAGCCGCGCCTCGCGACGGACTCGGCTCACGGCCGAGCCGAGGAAGAGCTGGGCGGCCATGTCGCTCGCGTCCGGCGGCTTCGGCCCGGCGACCATCAGTCCCTCGCTCGGCCGGGTGGCCTGGCGAGTGAGGTAACCGTCGAGCACGACGTTCGAAGCCCGAACGGCGGCCGCCAGCTCCGCGCGGATCTCGGGCAGGTCCTCGAGGAGCTCGCCGTCGGCGAAGAGCCGGACCGCGAGCGTGCCGGGCGCCTCCGACGTCGACAGGTCGCCCGGACCGACGACCGCGAGCACGCGCTCGCCCTCCCAGAGTGGCTCGATGATCGGATCCGCCACATCGCGCAGCTTCCTGGCCCCGAAGTCCTGCGGGCGCCAGGCGGCCCCGGCCTCGGCGGCGCGGTCGAACCGTGCGAGATCCATGGTCCGCAGTCTACGCTGCGCCCCTATCATCGCCCGGTGACGCCCGCCGCCCGATGAGTCCCGCCGCCCGCCTCGCCGCGCTGACCCCCAGCGGACGAGCCCGCGTCCCGGTCGCCTGGTCGCTGTACGACTTCGCGAACACCATCTTCAGCTACGCCATCGTGTCGACCGCGATCGGCCTCTGGCTGACCGACGACAGCCGCTTCGGCCAGGGGCCCGGCCAGCTCGTCCAGGGCGTGGCGATCGCGGTCAGCGTCGGCCTCAACGCGCTCGTCTCGCCGATCCTCGGCGCCCTGTCGGACCGGGGCGGTCGGCGGCTCCCGTTCCTGCTCTTCTTCACGATCCTGACCATCGTCCCGTCGGCGGTCATCGGGCTGTCGCCGCCGCTGGTCGGCGCGATCCTGTTCACGATGGCCAACTTCGGCTATCAGGCCGCCCTGATCTACTACGACGCGACCCTCGCGGAGGTGAGCTTCCCGGTGACCCGCGGGAAGCTGTCCGGGATCGGCGTCGCGGTCGGCTACATGGGCACGATCTTCGCCGCGCTGACGCTCATCCTCCTGGGGATCACGTCGACGGCGGACCCGATCTTCCTCATCTCGGCGATCCTGTTCGCGCTCTTCGCCGCGCCGATCTTCCTGATCGTCCGCGAGCCCAAGCCGACGGACGGGCAGGGCCGGGTCACGGCGGCCGACATCGCCGGCTCGCTCGGCCAGGTGCGGGCCACGATCGCCCACGCCCGGACGGTGCCCGGCCTGCCGCGCTTCCTCCTCGGCCGGTTCTTCTACTCGGACGCGGTGAACACCCTGATCGTCGTGATGAGCGTGGTCGCGGTGAAGGCCGTCGGACTGACCCAGGGCCAGTGGCTGATGACCTCGGTCGTCCTGACGGTCGTGGCGATCCTCGCCTCGTTCGGCTGGGGCTGGCTGGTCGACCGGTTCGGCCCGAAACGGACGCTCATCGCCGTCCTCGCCTCGTGGATCGTCGGGCTCGTCCTCGGCACGGTCTCGCTCGGGATGAGCGGGACGACGCCCGGCATGGCGACCTTCGTGATCGCCGGGTCGATCCTGGGCAGCGGGCTGGGCGGCGTCCAGGTCGCGGACCGCGTGTTCATGATCCGGCTCTCGCCGCCGGAGCGGCTGGGCGAGTTCTTCGGCCTGTACGGCCTGGTCGGGAAGGGTTCGCAGGTCGTCGGCCAGCTCCTGTACGGGGCGATCGTCTTCCTGCTCGTCGACACCCTCGGCAACGGGGCCTACCAGATCGCGATCCTGTCGCTGCTGGTGACGATGGGGATCGGGCTATGGCTCGTCTGGCCGGTCAGCGACCGGTGGGCCGGCTCGGGCGAGCTGGTCGGAGCGTCGGTCGAGGTCGATCCGCTGATCTGAGCGCGGCCGCCGGTGGTCCGCCCGGGCTCAGTAGCCGGCGGTCAGCCCGAAGTCGATCGAGATCGCCGCGCCGGTGATCGGCTCGGCGGCTGGGCTGGCCAGGTAGCGGATCAGCTCGGCCACCTCGTCTGGCCGGGTGAAGCGGGCCTGCTCGCCCTGCGGGTACCCGGCGAGGAGTGCCCGCTTGTAGCGGTCGGGGTCGCCCTTCCCGTACGTCGCGGCCTGGTACTCGATCATCGGCGAATCGACGTCGCCGGGACAGACGGCGTTCGCCCGGACGCCCAGGGCCGCCAGCTCGACGGCCAGCGCCTTCGTCAGGACGGTCACGCCGCCCTTCGAGGCGCAGTAGATCGCGACCTCCTTGTTGCCCCACAGCCCGGCGTCGGAGCTGAGATTGACGATGCAGCCGCGGGTCGCGGCCAGGTGCGGGATCGCGAACCGGCAGGTGAAGAAGGTCCCCTTGAGGTTGACGTCGACGACCCGGTCCCAGTCGGCCTCGGTCATCGCGGCCGTCGGGCCCTCGACCCAGACCCCGGCGCAGTTGACCAGGACGTCGAGCCGCCCGAACCGGGCGACCGTCTCGGCGACGGCGCGCTCGCAGTCGGCCACCCGGGCGAGGTCGGCCACGATCGCGAGGGCGACCTCGGAACCGCCGAGCTCACGGACGACGCGCTCGAGTCCGACCTCGTCGCGATCGACCAGGGCGACGAGGTCGCCGTCGGCCCGCAGGCACTGGGCCGTCGCCCGCCCGATCCCGCTGGCCGCACCGGTGACCAGGGCGACCCGCGGCGTGGACTCCGCCGCCGGCATGGACTCCGCCGTCGGCTCGGCCATCAGTACCACGCCTCAGCCGGCCCCTTGAACTCCTGGATGACGTTCCCACCGTCGACGACGAGCGTCTGGCCGGTGACGTAGCTCGCGCCGTCGGAGGCGAGGAAGGCGATCGCCTGGCCGACCTCGGCCGGGGTGCCGGAGCGGCCGAGCGGCGTGTTCCGGCCCCCGATCGCCTCCTCCGGGAGCTGTGACGCACTGCCGATCCAGCCCGGCAGGACCGCGTTCACGGTCACGCCCTCGCGGCCCACCTCGATCGCGAGCCCGCGCATCAGGCCGGTGAGCGCGGCCTTCGCGGCGCCGTAGACGGCCGAGCCGGGGTTGCTCACCAGCGGACCGGTCACGGACGAGACGAAGACGATCCGGCCGCGACCGCTCGCGACCAGGGCCGGCAGGGCCGCCCGGGTCACCACGAAGGCCGTCCGCAGGTTCCGCGCGATCCCCCGGTCGAACTCCACATCGGACAGCTCGCGGAACGTGCCGGAGTCCTCGGGGGCACCGAGCGCGACCATCCCGGCGTTGTTGACGAGGACGTCGAGGCGCCCGTCGTTCGCCGCCAGGACTTCCGCGACCAGGCGATCCGCGACGCCGTCTACCATCAGGTCGCCGACGTGGCCCGTCGCGGTCACGCCAGCCGCGCCGAGCTCCCGGACGCGCTCGTGGATCCGCCCGGTGGTCGAGGCGATCGCGACCCGGGCGCCCTCGAGGCCCAGGATCCGGGCCGTGGCGAAGCCGATCCCGCTCGCGCTGCCGGCGCCGGTCACGAGGGCGACCCGGTCGCCGAACCTCCGGCCGTCGCCGAAGCGCCCGTCGCCCATCAGCGGCCGCCGTAACCGTCGGGGTGGCGTTGCCGCCAGGCCCAGGCCGAGCCGATCATCGTCTCGAGGTCGCTCCGCTCGGCTCGCCAGCCGAGCACCGTCCCGGCCAGGTCCGCCGCGGCCACCAGGACGGGCGGGTCGCCGACCCGGCGCGGGCCCATGGTCCGGGCGATCGGCCGGCCCACGATCCGCTCGGCGGTCGCCACGACCTGCAGAACGGAGAACCCGGTGCCACTCCCGAGGTTGAGCCGGAGCGCCGCCCCGGAGCCGTCCGGAGCCAGCGTCCGCCGGTCGTCGAGTGCCGTCGCCTCGAGGGCCAGGAGGTGGGCGACCGCCAGGTCCTCGACGTGGATGTAGTCGCGGATCGGAGTGCCGTCGGGGGTCGGGTGATCGTCGCCGAACAGGGTCACCGTGAAGCCACCCCCGGCAGCCGCCAGGACGCTCGGGATGAGGTGGGTCTCGGGGTCGTGGTCCTCGCCGTTCCGCTCGCTCGCCCCAGCCACGTTGAAGTAGCGGAGGCTCACGCTGCGGAGACCGTAGGCGGCCCCGTACCAGCCGAGAGCACCCTCGAACGTGCGTTTCGTCTCGCCGTACGGGTTGATCGGGGCGAGCGGGGTCGCCTCCGTGATCGGGGTCACGGCCGGGGCGCCGTAGACGGCCGCCGTGGAGCTGAACACGACCCGCCGGACGCCCGCGCTCCGGGCGGCCTCGAGGAGGGCGATCCCCCCGGCCACGTTGTCGCGATAGTAACGGGCGGGGTCGCGCATCGACTCGCCGACCACGGAGCGGGCCGCGCAGTGGAGGATCGCCTCGATCCGCGCCCGCTCCAGGAGGGCCGCCACGACGGCGCCGTCTCCGCAGGAGCCCTCGTGGAAGGTCGCCCCGTCGACGATGGAGCCGAGGTGCCCGGTCGAGCGGTCGTCGAGCACCGTGACGGCGTGCCCGGCGGCGACCAGTCGCTCGACGCTCACCGAGCCGACATAGCCGGCCCCGCCGGTGACGAGGACTCTCACGTCCCGCGCCCCAGGAGCCGGTCGACGAACCCGCGTCGATGGGCGGTGGCCGCGGCCGCCGGCTCGGCGTCCGGCGGCGCGCTCGGCTCGGCGTCCGGCGGCGCGCTCGGCGCGCTGGGGACAGGAGACAGGACCGGCGGCTCGAATGCCGGGCCCGGCTCGATCGCCTCGCCGCGGAACGCGAGGACCTCGCGCAGCCGCGCCTCCATCCGGAGGGCGGTCACGTTCTCCGGATCGATCGCCAGGGCCCGCCGGGTGAGCTCCAGGGCCCCTCTCTGGTCGCCCCGCTCGAGAGCGACCCGGGCGAGCCCGACGACGGCGATCGCGTTCGCGGGATCGGCCTCGACCACCCCGCCGTAGAGCTGCTCCGCCTGGTCGGTCAGCCCCAACGCGAGCGCCTGCTCGGCCTGGAGCATCAGCTCGATCATCGATCCTCCGTCGCGGGTCCAGTGCCACGGCCGCCGTCGCGCGGCTCCGCGGGCACCTGCCGTCCGGTCCCCATTGTCCGCGAGCGGGACCGCTCGCGTGCGCGCTGCCCGGGCCGGTCAGTCGCCTTCGGTCAGGGTCGCCTGGGCGAGGAGCAGGAGCGTCGGCCGATCGTTGAGCACAGGGTCGGCGATCACCTCTTCGGTCAGTCGGTCGAGGATCGCCCCGAGCGCGGGGCCCGGCTCGAGCCCCAGCTCGTCGATCAGGTCGCGGCCGTCGACCGCCAGGCCGGATCGATCGAGAGCGACCTTCGCCCGGAGCTGCCCGGCCACCCGGCGGCGGAGCTCGGTGAGCTCGTTCGCGTCGAGCGTGACGCCGCTTCCCAGGTTGTCGGCCTCCCGCAGCGCGAAGAGCTCGTCGATCGCGGGCGGCAGGACCTTGGCGATGAACCGCCGGATCGCCGCGTCACCCCAGGTCGACTCGTACGTGAACATGTGGTTCCGGATGAGGTGGACGACCCGCTCGGTCGTCGCGCGCGGGACCCGCAGCCGGTGGAGGAGCTCCTCGGTGAGCCGTGCGCCGACCGCCTCGTGGCCGTGGAAGTGCCCATCCGCGGCGGTCGCGGGTTTGCCGATGTCGTGAAGGAGCGCGGCCAGCCGGATCACCGGTCGATCGGCGGGCGCCGCGTCGACGGTTCGGCAGGTGTGGTCCCACAGGTCGTCGCCCGGGATCTTCGCCTGGGCGATCCCCCGCTGGTCGGCGAGGTCGGGCGAGATCCCGCGGAGCAAGCCGGTCGATTCGAGGAGTCGAAGTCCGACCGACGGCCGCGACGCGGCCAGCAGCTTCTCGAGCTCCGCCGCGATCCGCTCGCCCGACAGGTGACGGACCAGCCCGGCCCCGTCCCGGATCGCCGCGAGGGTCGTCGGCTCGATGGTGAACTCGAGGGTCGCCGCGAGCCGGACCGCCCGGATCATCCGCAGGGCGTCCTCGTTGAATCGGGTCGCCGGGTCGCCGACCGCCCGGAGGATGCGCCGCGCCACGTCCTCCCGCCCGGCGTGGGGATCGACGAGGGCCAACGGCTCGCCCGGGCGTCCGCCCCAGGCGATCGCGTTGACGGTGAAGTCGCGTCGGACCAGGTCGACTTCGATCGCGTCCCCGAACTCGACCCGGTGGGGCCGCCGGAAGTCGGCGTACTCGTGGTCGCTGCGGAAGGTGGTGATCTCGTGGACATCGTGGGCCTCGGGACCCCGCCGGACCGCGACCGTTCCGAACCGGTTCTCGTAGACCGCGTCCGGGACGAGCTCGAGGATCCGCTCCGGGCGCGCGTCGGTCGTGAGGTCCCAGTCGGCCGGGATCCGACCCAGGAGGACATCGCGGAGGGAGCCGCCGACGACATACGCGGCGTGGCCGCCGTCGCGAAGCGCCTCGATGAGCCTCTGGACATCGTCCGGCACCGCCGCCCGGATCGCCGCCTCGGCCGGTCCCGCGTTCATCCGATCCCCGGCGTCGGGCCGATCAGCGGCGCCGGGTCCGGGATCGCTCAGTTGTGGCCCAGGAAGAGGTAGTCGCGCCATGCCTCGTTCCGTCGGTCGGCGAGGTACGGCGTGAACAGCGAGTAGACGTCGCTGCGCGGCTCGAACGGGGGGCGAACGAGCCGGAGTCGGACCTCTTCGAGGGTCTTGCCGCCCTTCCGGTGGTTGCACGGCTTGCAGGCGGCCACCAGGTTCTCCCAGGTGTGGCTTCCGCCGCGGTGCCGGGGGACGACGTGGTCGATCGTCAAGTCGCCCTGGCGCCCGCAGTACTGGCAGCGGTGGCCGTCGCGGCTGAAGATCTCGCGCCGGCTCAGCTTGACCCGCGGCCGGGGTCGGCGGACCTGGTGCTGGAGCCGGATGACGCTCGGGGCGCGGAAGCTCAGCCGCGGCGTCCGGATCGTCTGGTGGTCGTACTCGATGACTTCCGCCTTCGCGCCGAAGACGAGTCGGAACGCCCGCGGCAGGTCGCAGACGTTGAGCGGCTCGTAACTCTGGTTGAGCACGAGGACGGATCCGTCCATGGCGGGGATGCTAGCAGGGCCGGACGGTCGTCGGGTCCCAGCCGCCCGCCTGGCCGACCTTGCTGGCGACGGGTCGACCGAGCGCCTCGGCGATGAACCGACCGGCCGTGAGGACCCCCTCGAGCAGGACCCCGTGCGTCCAGCCCGAGGCGTCGAGCAGATAGACCAGGTCCTCGGTCGCCAGGTTGCCGGCCGCACCGGGTGCGTACGGGCAGCCACCGGTCCCGCCGGTCGACGCGTCGAAGCAGCGAACGCCGGCGGCCAGGCCGGCGGCCACGTTGGCGAGCGCGGTCCCCCGGGTGTCGTGGAGATGAAGGGCGAGGCGGTCGAGATGGATGCCCGCCGCCACCGCGCGCCCCACGAGCTCGGTCACGCGGTCCGGGACGGCGACCCCGATCGTGTCGCCGAAGCAGACCTCGTCCGCCCCGAGCTCGAGCAGGTCGAGCGCGACCTCCACCGCATGGGCCGGATCGATCCGCCCGGTGAACGGGCAGCCGAAGGCGGTGGAGACGTAGGCACGCCGCCACCAGCCAAGCTCGCCGGCCCGCTCGAGGACGGGCGCGAACGCATCGAGCGACTCGCTCACCGACATCCCGATGTTGCGCTCCGTGAAGGCGTCGCTCGCGCCGGTGAAGACGGCCAGTGCCTCCGCGCCGGCCGCCTCTGCCCGAGCCAGCCCACGGAGATTCGGGACGAGGACCGGGTAGCGGACCCCGGTGATCTCGGGGAGGGCGGGGAGGAGCTCGTCCGCATCGGCCAGCTGGGGGATCGCCGTCGGGTTGACGAAGCTCGTCGCCTCGATCTCGCGCAGGCCGGCCGCGACGAGGAGCTCGACGAACCGGACCTTCGCCGCCGTGGGGATCGGACGGGCCTCGTTCTGAAGCCCGTCACGGGGCCCGACCTCGTAGATCCGGACGCGATCGCCGGGCCGATCCTCCGGCATGGCCCTGCTCAGCCCTTCGGTCCGGGCAGGTGCGCCCGCTCGATCTCGGAGATCCGGACCTCGATCCGGGCGATCTCCTCGCACGCGGCGCGGTAGTCGGGGCTGCCGTGCGCGGCGTCGGCGCGCCGCCGTCGAGCGGCCGCATGGAGGGTCATCAGCTCGGCCCGGGTCGACGGGAGCGGCGGGGTCACGGTTCCTCCTTCGGTGTCGCGCGAGCGTACCGCGCCATTCGACCGTCTGCCTGCCCGGCCGCCGACGCGTCGTCGGTCGCCGCCGCAGCCGCCGGGGCAGCCGCCGGGGGCGCCGCCAGCGCCGCCATCCCGGCCGCCGAGACGAGCTCCACCAGGCGCTGGCCGCGGGCGACCTGGCCGCCCACCCGGACGAGCACGCGCGCGACGAGGCCGGCTTCGCCCGCCGTGACGACGTGCTCCATCTTCATCGCCTCGAGGGTGACCAGCGCGTCGCCGGCCTCGACCGCGTCGCCGATCCCGACGTGGACGGCGATCACCGCCCCGGGCATCGGCGCGACGACCTCGTCGGGGACGCCAGCCGCATGGGCGACCGCCGCCCGAGCGGCCCGGTCGACGTCGGGCGGCGGTGCGATCCGGAACGCGACGCTCCGACCCCCCACGTCGACGTGGGCGGTCCCACCTGCGCCGAGCACGCCCCCGTCAGCCCCGAGCCCGCCCCCGTTCACGGGCCCGGGAGCCCGGTCGGGCACGGCGACCGGTTGCTCCGTCCCGTCCTCGGACGCCAGCCGGAGGTGCGCCCGGGCGTTGAGCCGCCACCCGCTGTCGCGGACTCCGGGCGCCAGGAGCGCCGCCGCGGTCATCCAGGCGTCCGGCGGGAGGGTCGTCGCCGCGGTCCGACCGTCGGGCGGCCAGGCTCGCTCGAGGGTGTCGATCCGGACCTCGCCATCGACGACCGCGGGCTGGCGGACCAGCCAGCGCAGGAAGCTCAGGTTCGTCGTGAGGCCGAGAACGACAGTCTCGTCGAGCGCAGCCCGGAGGCTCGTCAAGGCGGCGGCGCGATCACGGCCGTGGGCGACGATCTTCGCGAGCAGCGGGTCGAACCGCTCGCCGATCAGCGTGCCGGGCTCGATCCCCGCGTCGACCCGGATCCCCTCCCCGATGGGCCACACGAGCCGCTCGACGCGGCCCGTCGCCGGCAGGAAGCCGGCCTCCGCGTCCTCGGCGTAGAGCCGGACCTCGATGGCGTGGCCGCCACGGGCGCGAGCGCCATCCGCGTCGGCCTGTTCGAACCCGAGCGGCTCACCGGCTGCGATCCGCAGCTGGTCGGCGACCAGGTCGCGCCCGGTGATCGCCTCCGTGACCGGGTGCTCGACCTGGAGCCGCGTGTTCATCTCGAGGAAGAAGACCTCCCCCCGGTCGTCGAGGAGGAACTCGCACGTCCCGGCGTTGACGTAGCCGACCGCCGCCGCGAGCGCCAGCGCGGCCTCGCCGAGTCGCCGCCGGAGCCGCTCGTCGACGGCGGGCGAGGGGGACTCCTCGAGCACCTTCTGGTGGCGGCGCTGGGCCGAACAGTCCCGTTCGCCCAGGTGGACGCCGGCCCCGGCGGCATCGAACAGGACCTGGACCTCGACGTGGCGCGGACCCTCGAGCAGCCGCTCGAGGATCAGCCGATCGTCGCCGAACGCCGTCCGCGCCTCGCGGCGGGCCGAGGCGAGGGCGTCCGACAGGGCTCCGAGGTCGCGGACGACGCGCATCCCCTTGCCGCCACCGCCGCCGGCCGGCTTGACGATGAGCGGAACGCCGAGGCGGGTCGCCGCCGCAGCCAGCGCCGGATCCGACTGATCGTCACCGTCGTAGCCCGGCACGATCGGGATCCCGAGGCTCGCGGCGAGCCGGCGGGCGGCCGCCTTGTCACCCATCGCCCGGATAGCAGCAGCGGGCGGTCCGACCCAGCGGATCCCGGCCGCGACCACGAGCTCAGCGAACGCGGCGTTCTCGCTCAGGAAGCCGAACCCCGGATGGAGGGCGTCGGCGCCAGCGTCCCGGGCCGCATGGACGAGCGCCCCGGCGTCGAGCAGGTCGAGTCCCGGTTGTCCGCCCTCGCCGGGGACGATCGACCCGATGCCGAGGCGACCGCAGGTCCGGCCGATCCGCGCCGCGATCTCACCGCGGTTCGCGACGAAGAGGGCCCGGATCGGCTTCGGCCTGCCGTCCTCGCTCGAAGGCGGAAGGGATCGTCGGCCCCCCGGTTAACCAGGTGGATGGGGCAGCGTGGGCTCGGCCTCAACCACTGTTGGCGCGTCAAACACGCCAATCGCGTCAATGGAGACCCGCCATCGACCACCGATGCGTCGGGCCGGGAGGCGACCGTCGAGGATCCAGCGCTGGACGGACCGGGTGGAGGCGCCGATCCGGGCGGCTGCCTGGCGTGGGCTGAGTTCCGGGCGATCGGTCATGGCGTAAGTGTCGCGTTGGCGATCAGCCGGCGCAAGCCCTGCCGCTCGGGCCGCTCGGCCCGCTCGGCCTGCTCGGCCTGCCGAGCCTCGAACGCCCTCTACTCCGGGTCGACCTTCAGGGTCCAGGCCGGTGGCCGGTGCTCGCTGAAGGCGCTGAAGCCCTCCTGGGCCTCTGCCGTCCGCCGTTGCCGGGCGATGACCCGGGCGGTGTGCCACTTCGACGATCCGTAGGGCAGCCCGCGGACCTCGCGGACGATCGACTTCGCCGCCCGAGCGGCCGCCGGGCCGGCGGCCAGGAGGTCTCCCACGGCAGCCTCGACCGCGGCGTCGAGGGCCGCCTCCCCCTCGACCACCTCGTGGACGAGGCCGATCCGCTGGGCTCGGACGGCGTCGAACCGACGACCGCCCGGGAAGAGCGCCCGGGCGTACGTCTCGCCGATCTTGGCGACCACGAACGGCGCGATCACGGCCGGCAGGATCCCGAGCCGCGTCTCCGTGAAGCCGAACCGCGTACCGCTCTCCGCGACGACCAGGTCGGCGACGGCGCACAGGCCCATCCCACCGCCGAGGGCGGCGCCGTGGACCCGGGCGATGACGGGCGCCGGGCAGGTGTCGATCGCGTCGAACATCTCGGCCATCGCCATGGCGTCCTGCTCGTTGGCCTCGGTGTCGAGCGTGAGCGCCGCGCGCATCCAGGCGACGTCGGCGCCGGCACAGAACGACGGACCGGCACCGGCCAGGACGACCGCCCGAAGGGCTCCCGGCGTGTCCCGCCCGAGGTCGGCGAACGCGGCCCGAAGATCGCCGATCAGCCCGGCATCGAACGCGTTGTGGCGCTCGGGCCGGTCGAGGGTGATCCGCGCGATCACTCCGTCCGGACCGGTCCGTTCGACCCGCAGGCTCTCGCTCACCCGGGCATGGTACCCGGGCGCGCCGGCCCGGCTACGCTGCCGGCATGCTGACCGGGATCGACCACCTCGTGATCGCCGTTCCCGACCCCGATGCGGCGGTCGCCGCCCTCGAGCGCGAGCTCGGCCTGCGGCCGGGTGGCGGCGGTCGGCACAAGGGACTCGGCACGCTCAACCGGCTTGTCTGGCTCGGTGACACGTACCTGGAGCTGATCGGGATCTTCGATCGTGCCCTGGCCGAGCGGTCCTGGATCGGAGCGCCGACGGTCCGGGCCCTCGATGGCGGAGGCGGCCTCGCGACCTGGGCGGTGGCCAGTGGCGCCCTCGACGCCGATGCCGGGGCGCTCCGGGCCCGCGGCGTGGCGATCGCGGCGTCGATCCCGGGCGAACGCCGTCGGGCGGACGGTGCCGTCGTCCGCTGGCGACTCGCCGCGCCGGCGACGCTCGGACCGGTGGAGTCGCCGTTCCTGATCGAGCACGACCCGAGCGGCCCGGAATGGACGCCTGTCGAGCGGGCCGCCAGGGCCGGCGAGCGCCACCCGATCGGTGGCTCCGTGCGGCTGGAGATCCTGGAGCTGGCTACGCCGGATCCCGGCGCGACCGGGCTGCGCTTGCTGCGGGGCGCGGGGATCGGGCCCTTTCGACCCTCGCTCTCGGGG
Source organism: Candidatus Limnocylindria bacterium (assembly GCA_041483455.1). Classification (GTDB taxonomy): domain Bacteria; phylum Chloroflexota; class Limnocylindria; order Limnocylindrales; family CSP1-4; genus JBGPFS01. Next base: position 17,422 of record JBGPFS010000016.1, read on the forward strand.
CGCGGCGCGCGGGACGCCTCGGTCGGCCCGCAGACGATCCGGCTCCGGTCCGCGTCCGGGCTGGTGGCCGGACCGGCCTGGCCGATCGCGACGATCCACCTGCGCGTCGACGGACCCGTCGCGCCCGAGATCGAGACGCGACCCGAGCGGGCGCTGCTCGGCTGTCGGTTCGTCGTTCGAGGGACCTGAGCCGACCGACCGGCGCCCGTTCGTCTAGGCCGGGACCCCCTGCGGCGTCGCGGGGTCGAACCGGTGGAAGGCCTCGTGCCAGACCGGCTCGAGGCCGCAGGCGGCCAGGTTCGCGGCGGAGATCGAGCCCTCGCCCGCCCCGGCGGCGACGATCGTCGCGCCGAGCTCCGCGGCCCGGGCGGCCCGGAGGGCGATAAGCGCCCGCTGGATCCCCCGACCGCGAGCGGCTGGCAGGACGGCCATCAGCCCGAGGATCCCGACCTTCCGGCGCACGAAGAGGTTCGCCACCCCGACCGGGGCACCGTCCGCCTCGACCAGGAAGTGGTGCTGACCGGCCGTGCCGACGAGCCCGGGGATCGCCCCACGCCAGGCCTGCGCCTCGGCGGCGGGGATGTGCGAGGCTTCGAGGAGGATCGCCGCGAACGTCGCCACGTCGGCCCCATCGGTCGCGTCGATCTCGCGAGTCGTGACGCCGGACGGGAGGATGGCGGCGCCGTTCCGAATGGTCGCCGCAGCGACCTCGGTCGGCCCGGCGACGAAGAGCGAGCCGGGTTCTTCGGCGACGGCGCCCGGCCAGGGCGGCGTCTCGGCGAGGACCCAGCCGACCGTCCCGTTGGTCCGGAACCAGTCGAGCATCCGGGGCAGGAGGTTCGGCAGCTCGCGGAAGCCGAGCGCGCGGTTGAACAGGCGCCCGGGCAGCGCGGGGGAGGCCACAATCGCCAGCTCCCCGTCGTCGACCACCCGGACGTCGAAGCCGGCCGCGGCGACGGCTCGCCAGTGCGCGACGTCGAAGCCACGCCAGGCGGCCTCGACCCGGTCCAGTCGCTCGTGGAGCTCGGCCTGCGAATCGGCGGCCGGCGGCAGCAGGCCGATCGCGTCGCCCGGGCTGACCGGGCCCTCGACCAGGACCCGGGCGTACATCCGCGAGTCGGTCGGGTGGGTCATGATCGAGATCCGTCCGGAGCGGCCATCGACGAACGAGCCGCGGATCGTGTCGCAGGGCATGTCCGGCTTGCTGATCTCGAGCCGCAGGCCGCCGTCGCCGACCGCGACCCGGGTGCCGATCGGCAGCTCGGCCCACTCGATTCCCTCGGTCGTGAGGTTCTCGCCGGCCGAGCCCGGGAAGATCGGGTGCCCCTCGGCCGCGACCCGTCGGATCGCCTCGATCGCGAAGAGCGCGACCGCCCGATGCGGACCGCCGTGGACGGTGTCGTCCGTGTGGGCATCGCCGTCGAGCCCCCATGGCCCGACCCAGGCCCGCTCGACCGGCAGCTTCGGGACGCCCCCGGGCGAGACGTTGACCTGGATGACGCGACCGTCCGGCGAGAGGTTCGCCTCAGCCGCCCGGCGCGCTTCGCCTTCGGACGGCTGAGGCGTCGTGGAGGAGCCGGAGCCTACGGGGTCGCCCCGGTCCAGCTACCGAGGCCGGTCACGAGGTCGTAGCCCGACTGACAGCCGCCAACGTTGTTGCTACCGGATGTGATGTCGCGGTAGCTGATCGAGCTGCCGTAAACGTACGCGCTGTTCACCTGGACGCCTGCGTCGGCTGAGCGAGCCGCCCACATCGGCGAGGATGCGCTCGTTCCACCAACCTGCCACCAGCCCGCCGAGCCAGCGTAAGGCGTTGAGTCGTAGACCGACACGCCCGAGTTCGGGTCCGCATCGAGGGAGACGTCCGGCGTTCCGCGCTTGCCGCTGCAGTTGACGGAACCCGTGTTCTGGGCGGGGTTCGCGCTCTCATAGGCGCTGCAGCCACCGCCAGAGCCGCTCCAACCGGTCTCTGACGCCAGGCTGCCGTCGCTGTTGAACGTCAGCGTCGTGCCGCCGACCGAGATCACGTTCGGTGATGTCGATGGCCACGACTGCGAGCCACCGTCCCCGGATGACGCGAAGAAGCTCACACCGGTCTGGCTGAAGTGGCCGTCATACGAGTGCTCGCTGCCGAACTCCGAGGCGCCCCAGCTATTCGAGACGTACTGGGCGTGGGTCTTCGCGTAATCCTCGGCCGCGAACAAGTTTGAGAGGCTGCTGGATCTCGCCTCGACGAGCAGGATCTTCGCGCCGGGCGCGATCGCATGCGCCCACTCGACGTCGAGTGCGATCTCGAGGGCCCAGCCACCGTCCGTCCGTGGGAGGCCCTTCGTGCCCCCGGTCTGGTTGACCTTCTTGAAGCAGCCGTTGGCGGTCGTGCAGGCCGGCAGCCCGAACTGGCTGCTGAAGACGTTCAGATCGCTCTCGGCCGTCGGGTCGTCGTACGCGTCGACGATCGCGATCGTCGTGCCCGCGCCCGCGCTCGAGCTCGTCGAGAAACTGTATGCGGCGATGATCTGGCTCGGCTGCAGGCCGGTCGGCGAGGTCGTGGCGTTCGGTCGAACGTGAAGCGGATGATTGGCGTAGTGCTCCGGCGGCGCGGCGGCGAGGACGCCGCCCGGTGCGACGAGTGCCGCGACGATGAACAGGCCAGGCAGGAGAGCGAGGACTCGCTTCACGGGACGCCTCCGGATGTGGCTGGCTCTGGGATGGAGCCGAGGGCTCACGGAACAGGCCCGGATGATACCGCGCGCGACCGCCCGGCGGAACCAGGACCCGGAATCCGGTGTCCCGGTGCACCGGGCCGTCATCCTCACATCCGGAAGACGCCGAAACGGGTTTCGGGGATCGGCGCGTGGAGGCTGGCCTCGAGTCCCAGGGCGAGCATGCGTCGGGTGTCGAGCGGATCGATCACCCCGTCGTCCCACAGCCGGGCGGTGGCGTAGTACGGGTCGCCCTCGAGCTCGTAGCGCTCGAGGATCGGCCGCTCGAACGCGTCGCGCTCGGCCTCCGACGCCCAGTCGCCGCCGGTCAGCGAGGCCGCCCGGACCGTCGAGAGGACGCGGGCCGCCTGGAGCCCGCCCATCACGCTGATCCGGCTGTTCGGCCAGCTCCACAGGAAGCGCGGCGAGTAGGCCCGACCGGCCATCGCGTAGTTGCCGGCGCCGAAGCTGCCCCCGACCACGATCGTGAACTTGGGGACCTCCGCGCAGGCGACCGCGGTGACCATCTTCGCGCCGTCCTTCGCGATGCCGCCCGCCTCGTACTCCTTGCCGACCATGAAGCCGGTGATGTTCTGGAGGAAGACGAGCGGGATCTTGCGCTGGGCGCACAGCTCGATGAAGTGGGCGCCCTTGAGGGCCGACTGGCTGAACAGGACGCCGTCGTTCGCCACGATCCCGATCGGATAGCCCTCCAGGTGGGCGAAGCCGGTCACGAGGGTCTCGCCGTAGAGCGGCTTGAACTCGTGGAAGCGGCTGCCGTCGACGAGCCGGGCGATCACCTCGCGGATCTCGAGCGGGCGACGGAGATCGGTCGGGATCGCGTCGTACAGGTGGGCGACCGAGCCGTCCGGGCTTCCGGCCCCGGGGATGGCCGGCGACTCCGGGGCACGGCGGGTCCACGGCAGCGGCGGGGTCGCGCCGGCCAGGTTCGCGACGATCGAGCGACCGAGCGCGAGCGCGTGCTCGTCGTCGAGCGCCTCGTGATCGGCGACCCCGCTGATCCGGGCGTGGACGCTCGCCCCGCCGAGCTCCTCGGCCGTGACGTCCTCGCCCGTGGCGGCCTTCACCAGCGGCGGGCCGCCCAGGAAGATCGTGCCGGTCCCCTTCACGATCACCGTCTCGTCGCTCATCGCCGGGACGTAGGCGCCCCCGGCGGTGCAGCTCCCCATGACCAGGGCGACCTGCGGGATCCCCGCGGCGGAGAGGCGCGCCTGGTTGAAGAAGATCCGCCCGAAGTGGTCGCGGTCGGGGAAGACCTCGGCCTGGAGCGGCAGGTACGCCCCGCCGCTGTCGACCAGGTAGACGCACGGCAGCCGGTTCTCGAGCGCGATCTCCTGGGCGCGGAGGTGCTTCTTGACCGTGAGCGGGTAGTAGGTGCCGCCCTTGACCGTGGCGTCGTTGGCGACCACGACGCAGGTGGTCCCCTCGATCCGCCCGACCCCGGTCACGATCCCGGCGCTCGGGGCGTCCGCGCCGTCCGGGCCGTAGACGCCGTCGGCCGCGAGGGGGCTCAGCTCAAGGAAGGCGGAACCGGGATCGAGCAGGCGGTCGATCCGCTCCCGGACCGGGAGCTTCCCCCGCTCGCGGTGCTTCGCGATCGCGACCTCGTCGCCGCCCGCGCCCCGTCCGGCGACCGCGGCCTGCTTCGCCCGGAGCTCCGCGACGAGGCCCTCCATCGCGGCCCGGTTGGCCTGGCTGTCGGGGCTCGCCGGATCGAGTCGGCTCCGGAGGGCGGGCATGGCCGGATGATACGCGGCCGCCCGGATCAGGCGGGACCGAGGCGGGCCTCGCGGAACGCGATCGGGGCGGTCGCGAGGCCGCCGGCGACGAGGATGACCGCCCCGGCGACGAGCCACGGAAGCGAGTCGGAACCGGAACACGACCCGGGCTCGCAGGCCGCCTCCGCCCGGGCGAGGAGGGCGAGCCACGTGGCGCCGAACCCGATCCCAGCGCCGGCCAGCGAGGCGCCCTGGAGCCCCGGACGACGGGCCGATCTGACCAGGAGCGCGGCGACCAGGAGCGCTGTCGCCAGCAGCCCGACCAGCCCGCCGAGGAGC
>JBGPFS010000017.1:0-22168 GCA_041483455.1 Candidatus Limnocylindria bacterium
CCCCCCGCGGCCGCGGCCCCCGCGAGCGCGTCGGGGAAGTTGTAGCCGTTGGCGATGTAGACGAGCGGGACGCCGGGGGTCGCGAAGGTCGCGGCGCTGATCGCGGCGGCGGTCGCGAAGCGGTCCGCTCCCGCGAGGCGGGTGACCGGCAGCGGGGCGACTACCGCGCTGGCGACCGGCACGGCGAACGTGCCCAGGATCGACAGACAGGCAAGGACGGCGAGGAGGGTCTTACGCACCTCGTCAGCCTCCGCCCGGCCGGCCGACGACTCAATGCCGACATGGTCCCGGCGGCGATGGCCCGATGGTCAGGACCGCGGTGCGGCGTGGTCCCGAGCGGTGCGGTCAGGTCGGTTCCGGAGCACGGGCGACCTCAGCGCAGGCGGCCGATCAGCTCGGCCAGCGAGGGGTTCGTGCGATCGCGCGGCGACAGGATCGGCCGACCGTCCCGGGTCCCGGGCACCGGCGGCCAGGGCACGCCGACGGCGGCGTCGTCCCACGCGAATCCGAGCTCGTCGGAGCCGTCGTATTCGTTCGTCACCAGGTAGAGCAGCTCGAGCGCCTCGAGGGCGAGAAAGCCGTGGGCGACGCCCCGCGGGATGACGACCCAGTCGTCGACCCCGAGCTCGATCGTCTCGACGATGGCCGGGCCGATGCCGGCGACCGCGGGTCGCACGTCGACCAGCGCGACGAACGCCCGACCGCCGACGACGACCCAACGATCGAGCTGGCGTCGATGGTAGTGAAGGCCGCGCAGGACGCCGGCGGCGGAGGTCGACAGGTTGGCCTGGACGAAGCGCTCGTCCTGTCCGAGGGCGTCCATGTCGGCCGACGCACGCCACAGCTCGCGGAACGAGCCGCGCTCGTCGGCGTGCCGGGCGAGCGTCCCGGACCGGACGCCGGGGATCATCGGCCGCGGACCCCGGCGCTCATCGAGACCGCGCACCGGCAAGGCGCGGAAAGCGGGCGAGGTCGTCGGCGAGGGCCTCCGGCCACGGCCGCATCGGCTCGCCCGACGGGAGCGGGGTCGGCTCGAGGGCGCCCCAGGGTGGCGGCGTCGAGGCGCGCGTCCAGGTCGTCGCAGGCACCTCGACGAGCTCGACCGCCAGTCGGAGTTGTCGGAACAGCTCGCGTGCCCAGTCCGCCCGCGAGGCGACGCCGGCGTTCACGAGGTGCTGCGTCCCGACCGCCTCGCCCGACCCGAGGAGCTCGACGATCGCCTCGGCCACGTCAGCCGCAGCGGTCGGCGAGCCGTACTCATCGCCTACGACCCGGAGCGGCTCGCCGCCGGCCCGCGCCCGCTCGGCCGCGGCGAGGATCTTGGCCGGGAAGTCCTCCCCGGGAGCCCCGTAGAGCCAGGCCGTCCGGACGATCGCGAGCCGAGGCGCACCGGCGGCCGGTCCCGCGGCCGAAGCCCCGGCGAACGCCGCCCCGGCGAACGCCGCCGCGGCGGCCACCTCGCCGGCGAGCTTGCTCGCCCCGTAAGCGTTCGGAGGGTCGGTCGGATCGTCGGGCCGGTAGCCACGCCCGTCGGTGCGGAGGCCGTCGAAGACCTCGTTGGTCGAGACGAGGATGAGGTCGATCCCCTCCGCGGCACAACGTCGGGCGAGCGCACCGACCGCCTCGCCGTTCCGGCGGCGGGCCAGCTCGGGATCCCGGGCGCAGCCGTCCACGTCGGTCCAGGCCGCGGCATGGACGACCGCCTCCGGGCGGTCGCGCCGGATCAGCCGGTCGGGCGCCGTCGGATCGTCGAGATCGTAGTCAGGGCGGGCCCAGGCGATCGGGCCCGTCAGGCCGGTGAACGGCGCGTCGGCGAGCGCCGCGAGGAGGGCCCGGCCGAGCCGACCATTCGCACCGCTGACCGCGACCCGCACCTAGCCGGCCTCGGGAGCCGCGCCGGTCGGCGTCGCCGAGTCGGTCCGTGTCGCCGAGCCGGTCCCCGTCGCCGGCTGGCCGCCGGCCAGCCGGGCGCCGTACTGTCGCTCGTAGTAGGCGTCCCAGTCGCCCGACCGGATCGCCCGCCACCAACCCTCGTTCGCACCGAACCAGGCGACCGTCTCGGCCAGGCCCGTCGCGAACGAGATCCGGTTGCGCCAGCCAAGGGCGGTCACCTTCGCCCCGTCCATCGCGTAGCGCCGGTCGTGGCCCGGCCGGTCCTCGACGGTCCGGACGAGCGACCACGGCTTGCCGAGTGCCTCGAGCAGGAGCCGGATGAGCTCGCGGTTCGGGAGCTCGGCGGCTCCGGGCAGGTTGTAGACCTCGCCCCTCCGGCCGCGGCGGAGGACGTGCTCGATCGCCCCGGCGTGATCGGAGACGTGGATCCAGTCGCGCCGCTGAAGGCCGTCGCCGTACATCGGCAGCTCGCGATCGTCGATCGCGTTCGTGATGAAGAGCGGGATGAGCTTCTCGGGGTGCTGGTAGGGCCCGTACGTGTTCGAGCCGCGGGTGACGACCGCGTCGAGGCCGTAGGTGACCACGTAGCTCCGGACGAGGAGCTCCCCGGCGGCCTTCGCCGCGGCGTAGGGCGAGCGCGGCGCCAGGCCGTCCGTCTCGGCCGACCGGCCCGTCTCGACCGAGCCGTAGACCTCGTCGGTCGAGACCTGGAGAAAGCGCGGCGCCGGTCGGCCATCGGCCCGGGCCGCCTCGCGCCGGCAAGCCTCGAGGAGGACGTGGACGCCGATCACCCCGGTCCGCAGGAACGCCTCCGGATCGAGGATCGAACGGTCGACGTGGGACTCCGCGGCGAAGTTGACCACCGCGTCCGCTTCGGTCACGAGTGGCCCCACGGCCGCCGGATCGGCGATGTCGCCGCGGACGAAGCGCAATCGGGCGGCCTGCTCCGGGTCCCCGAGGACCGGAGCCAGGTTCGCCTCGTTGCCCGCGTACGTCAGCAGGTCGAGGACGGTGATCCGGGTCCCGTCCCGGCGGGCGAGGATCGAGCGGACGAACTCGCTGCCGATGAACCCGGCCCCGCCCGTGACCAGGAGGTGCTCGCTCACCGGTCTGGGCGCTGGGCGGGCGCCGTCAGCCGGCCGCCGGCCTCGTCCTCGGCCGCCATCGCGGCCGCGCGCAGGAGGCTCGGCACGGTGCCCGCATCGGTCCAGTGGCCGTCGTAGACCCGGGTGAAGAGGCCGCCGTTGGGGATGTAGTGGTTCAGGACGTCGGTGATCTCGAACTCGCCACGACCGGACGGCGCCAGGCCGTCGATGACATCGAAGGCGTCCGGGCGCAGGAAGTAGACCCCGATCGGGATGAGGTCGCTCTTCGGGTGGGTCGGCTTCTCCTCGAAGCCGACGACGTCGCCGGCGCTGTCGAGCTCGGCGACGCCGAAGCGCTCGGGGTCCGGGACCCGGTAGAGGAGCGTCCCGCCGCCCCACGGACCGGCCTCGAACTCGGCCGCCACGTCGGCCATGGCCCGGCCCCGGAGGATGTTGTCGCCGAGGACGACGCAGAACGGGTCGTCGCCCACGAAGTCACGGGCCAGGCCGATGGCGTGGGCGATCCCGAGCGCGCCGCGCTGGTAGCGGTAGGTCAGGTCGAGCCCGAAGTGGGCGCCGTCCGCGAGCAACTCGACGATGTCGCCGACGCTCTTGCCGCCGACGACGACCATCACCTCGCGGATCCCCATCCCCGCCAGCGTCTCGAGCGGGTAGTAGATCATCGGCCGGTCGTAGATCGGCAGCAGGTGCTTGTTCGTGACGATCGTCAGCGGGAAGAGCCGGGTGGCCGTGCCGCCGGCGAGGATCACACCCTTCATCGCCCGACAGGGTAGCAGGCGCCACCCCGCCCGGGCGCCGAGGACCCGGTACCCGGCGCGCTAGGGCGAGGGAGAGGCTCCGGGACGGGACGAGCCCGCTGGGCTCGGGGCAGGCGACCCGTCGACGGGCGGCAGGCCGCCCTGGTAGCTCGTGATCACGAGGGCGAATTCGAGCTTGTCGAGGTTCACGGCCGGCTGGACGAAGGCCGTCTGGACGACGGCGTTCGCGTCGCGCTGGACGTCGACGACGGTCCCCACGACGAGGCCCTTCGGGAACGGTGAGCGGACCCCGCCGCCGAGGTCGACCCCGGCCGTGGTCACCGCGTCATTGGGCAGGACCCGTTCGGTCGAGTCGATGTTCTGCATCGCCAGGACGCCGCCGAGCTGACCGACGATCGCCCCGGTCGCCTGGCTGCCGCCAAGCTGGCCGATGACGGTGGACGAGGTGTCGTTGATGAGCAGGACCGTGGTCGAGTTCCCCGTCACCGAGGTCACGCGACCCACCAGCGCTCCACCGTCCGCGACCACGACGTCGCCGACGGTGACGCCCGCCTGGCTGCCGATGTCGAGGGTCACTACCCGTCGGAAGGGCGACGATTCGCGGCCGATCACCGTCCCGGCGACGGTCGTGTAGGCCAGGTCGCTCCGGACCTGGAGGAGCCCGGTGAGCGTCGTGTTCTCGCGCTCGATCTCCTTCGCCCGCTGATTCGCGGCGCGCAGGGCGGCGTTCTCGCGAGCGAGCTCCTCGTTCGTCCGGCGAAGGGTCGAGATCTCGCCGATCGTGGCGACCATGGCGCCTATCCCCCGGGCGGTGCCGTCGACCGCCGCCTGGAGCGGCCGGAACGCGAACGCGATGCCATGCTGGAGCTCCTGGACCGGCGGGCTCGACGAGAACGCCATCAGCACGAGCGAGATCGCCAGGAGGATCCCGAAGGCGACGGTCCGGCGACGAGCGGTCCGGTCGTTGAGGAAGACGGTCATCGGCTGGTCCTGAGGTCCGGTCTCTCGGGTCGGTCCCCGCGGGCCCTCAGCTTCGGGGGGCCCGGGCGTACGTGTCGGAGACGAGGACCCGGCTCATCGTGTCGAGCTCCTCGAGGACCAAGCCGGTCCCCCGGGCCACGCAGGTGAGCGGATCGTCGGCGACGTGGACCGGCATCTGGGTCGCCTCGGCGATCCGCTGGTCGAGGCCGGCGAGGAGCGCCCCGCCACCGGCCAGCACGATCCCCTGGTCCATGATGTCGGCGACGAGCTCGGGCGGCGTCTCCTCGATCGTGTCCTTGATCGTGTCCACGATGAGCTGGACGGACGGCTCGATCGCCTCCCGGATCTGGTCCGCGCCCACCTCGACGCTGCGCGGCAGGCCGGTCAGGAGGTCGCGGCCCCGGAGCGTCACCCGCTGCGCGTCCCACTCTCCCGGGTAGGCCGAGGCGATCGCGATCTTGATGTCCTCGGAGGTCCGCTCGCCGAGGAAGAGGTTGTACTCGCGCCGGGCGAACCCGACGATGTCCTGGTCCATCTCGTCGCCGCCGACCCGGATGCTCCGGCTGACGACGATCCCGCCCAGGCTGATGACCGCGACCTCGGTCGTCCCGCCCCCGATGTCGACGATGAGGCTGCCGGACGGCTCGCTGACCGGCAGGCCGGCTCCGATCGCGGCGGCCATCGGCTCCTCGATCAGGCGCGCCCAGCGGGCGCCGGCGTTCAGCGCGGCGTCGCGGACGGCTCGCTTCTCGACCTCCGTCACGCCCGACGGGACGCCGAGGAGCATTCGCGGCCGGGGGATCAGGCCGACCCGATCGTGGACCCGGTTCACGAAGTACTTGATCATCTGCTCGGTGACGTCGAAGTCGCTGATGACGCCGTCGCGGAGCGGTCGGACCGCGATGATGTTCGCCGGCGTCCGGCCGACCATCCGCTTCGCCTCGGCGCCGATGGCCAGGACGCGCTTCGTCTTGGCGTCGATCGCGACCACGCTCGGCTCGCTGATGACGATCCCGCGATCGCGGACGTGGACGAGCGTGTTCGCGGTCCCGAGATCGATCCCGATGTCACGGGAGAAGAGGCCGAGCAAGCGGTCGAACATGATCGGGGCGGGGTCCTTCGTCCGGGGTTCGTTGGAACGGCGCGGCGGCTGCTGGGTGGGTGGCAGGGTCGCCTGCGCCTCGGGCCGGGAAGCCGGTGCAGTATACCCGGGTCGCCGGACGGCTCCTCCGTATCAGCCGACCGGCTCGACCAGCTCGATCCGGATCCGCTTGTTGATCCGGCCTTTGGACTCGTAGCCCGTGACCCGGATCCCGCCCACCTCGCGGGTGTTCGCCACGTGGGTACCGCCATCGGCCTGGAGGTCCAGCCCCACGATCTCGATGGTCCGGATCTCCTCGATCCCCGGCGGCAGCAGGTTGACCTTCGTGCGGATGAGGTCGGGGATCGCGAACGCCTCCGCGCGCGGGAGGACGTTGACCCGGACCTCCCGGTCTGCCGACAGCTCCTCGTTGACCGTCGCTTCGATCCGATCCACCAGGTCCCCCGACATCCGCTCGAACTCGAAGTCCATCCGACCCGAGCCGGGTCCCATGTTGCCGCCGGTCACGCGCGCCCCGTAGTCGCGCCAGACGACGCCGCACAGGGCGTGGAGAGCCGTGTGGGTCCGCATCAGGGCGAGCCGGCGGGCCCATTCGAGGTCGACCCGGAGGAGATCGCCGGGAACCGGGGGCTCCGGGCCATCCGGCTCGAGCTCATGGACGACGTCCACGCCGGATCTCCGGGCGACGCGGACCGTCCAGGATCGGCCGTCCCGCGCCCGAAGCAGGATCCCCCGGTCCGACGGCTGGCCGCCGCCGCCCGGGTAGAAGACCGTCCGGTCGAGGACGACGAGCGGCCCACCGGCCATGGGCCCACCCGCCACCGGATCGACCCCGGCCGGATCGGCCCCTGGCTCGACCGCGAGGACGCGCGCCTCGACCGTCCGGGCGTACGCGTCGCGGTAGCACAGGGCGTCGGTCATCGGTCTCCTTCAGCCCGGCCGAACCGCGGTCCGAGGTTCGACCTGCCGGGACGAGCCTACTGGACGTCGAGCTCGCCGACCATGTTCGCGTGGACCGAGCAGACGAACTTGTAGGTCCCGGCGCTCAACGCGGGAACGCTGTAGGTCCTCGTGTCGGCGCCGCTGAAGATGTCGCCCTTGAAGACCTCGTTCCCGTTCGAGTCGGTGATCTTCACGTTGTGCGGGACGCCCGCGTCCTTGTTGTCGAACGAGATCTGGAAGGCCTGGCCGGCCGGTGCGCTGACCTTGGCCTGCTCGAAGGCGATCCCAGCCGCGCTGATCTCGACGACCGGACCGCCGGAGCCGCCGGAAGGCTGGGCCGACGCAGCGCTCGACGGGACAGCCGATGGCGCCTCGCTCGCGGCGGCCGACGGTCGGGGCGTGGCGGACGGCTCGGGGACGAAGGTCCAGCCCGGCCCGGACGAGCCGGAGCAGGCGGCGACCACGAGGCCGACCAGGAACAGGACGGGGGCGAGACGAACCAGGCGCATGGCGATGGGATGGCCCTTTCCGGCTGACGGGTCCACCCGGCTGGGGCGAGCGAACCGCGGGGGCAGGGCGGTTCGGCCGGGGGCGGCGAGGTCGCCGCGGGCGCAACTCTAGCGTTTCTTGCGCCGGGAGGCCGCGAAGAGGCCAGGGCGATGGCCGGGCCGCCCGGCTTCGGTGAACAGGGTCCTAGTACTTTCGTCCGACTAGGCGATGGCCGTTTCCGGCCGATAGGGTCCTGGTACCGAATGTCGCCGGCCACGTACGGACCCAACGATCACCCGGCCGGATGGGAGCGCAGCTCGATGATCATCCGCATCGCTCGTTCGGCAAGGCAGCTCGCACTGGGTGCCGCCCCGCTCGCCATCCTGGCGTTCGTCTCCGCGGCCGGCATCCGCTGGGCCTAGGGCGGAGCGCCCCACCAGATCCCGTCGAACGGGTGCCGGTGCCCCGGCCCCGCCGACGAACCCGGTCGCTGGCCCGGCGGATCCCTCCACTCCGCCGGACCCACGGCCACCGATCGAAAGACCCGGACGTCCTCCCGTCCGGGTCTTTCGCTGTCGTGCCAGGGGCGCCCGCAGGCCGGTCGAATCGACCTACGCTTGTATCGTTACCGACATGGCCGTCTCCGATCATTCGACCGACGCCGCGGAGCCGGGACTCCGGACCGCCGACGCGGACCAGCTCGCCCGGCTCCGGTTCCTCCATCGGGTCGCCCGCCTCGCCACGACCGCCCGGACCTGGGACGAGCTGCTCGAGACGATCGTCGACGAGACGCGGGACAGCCTGCACGCCGACGTCAGCTCGCTCTACCTCATGGATCGCGACGAGGCGCACCTCACGCTGGCCGCGACGAATGGGCTCGACCGCTACCAGATCGGACGGGCCCGTGTGCCGTTCGGCGAGGGCGTGACCGGCCGCGTGGCCGCCACGCGCGAGCCACTCGTCGTGCCGGACGTTCGCTCGGATCCGCGCTTCCTGTGGGTCCGCGGGATCGACCAGCGCCGGTACGTCGCCTCGATGCTGTCGGTACCCCTCTCCTGGCACGAGCAGGTGGTCGGTGTCCTGAACCTCCAGACCGAGCAGCCGCGCGTGTTCAGCCGAGCCGACGTGGACCAGCTCAGCGCGATCGCGGACGTGCTCGCCGGGGTCGTCCAGAAGGGTCGTGAGCAGCGCGAGGCCGAGGCCCAGGTCGACGCGCTCCGCCAGCTCGACCAGGCCCGGACCGAGCTGATCGCCCTGGTCACCCACGAGCTGCGCACGCCGCTGGCGGTCGTCCGCGCCTATGCGGACCTGCTGTCCGACGACCCGCCGCTCGACGGCCGGCCGAGCCGCAACCCGGATCGGCGGGACCAGCGCGCGGCCTGGCACGCGGCGGCGATCGGGCAGATCGAGCGGCTCGATCGGCTGGTCGATTCGATCCTCGCCTCGGTCCGGCCCCATGAAGATCGCCCTGCGGAGGTGATCCCGACCGATGTCGGGTCCGTCATGGAGGAGGTCGCCGCCGATCTCAGTCCCCTTCTCCGCCTTCATCGGGTCGAGCGGAGACCCTGGCTCCGACTCCACGCCCTCGCCGATCCGCCGCGTCTCCGCCAGATCTTCGAGCACCTCGTCGAGAACGCGGTCAAGTACGCCCCGCCCGGGACGACGATCACGCTCGATGTCGCGCTCGTCGAGGGGGTCGTCCGCGCCGGCGTGGCGGACGAAGGACCGGGGATCCCGCCCGAATGGCGCGAACGGATCTTCGAGCCGTACGCCCGCCGCGATACGCACACGGCCCGCGGGTCGGGGATCGGCCTCTACGCCGCCAGGCGGCTGGCCGAAGCCATGGGGGCCCGACTCTGGTGCGAGCCGACCGAGACCGGGGGCGCCCGATTCGTGGTCGCGCTGCCGGCCGCCGTCTCCGTCTGAGGTCGCCGATGCCCCACGTTCGCCCGCTCCGGATCCTGGTGGTCGACGACGACCCGGCGATGGTCGGGGCGATCACCGCACTGGTCGGCCAGGACGGCCACCACGTCATCACCGCCTACGACGGCCTGACGGCCGTCCGCCGCTTCCGCGAGGAGTCCCCGGACCTGGTCCTGCTCGATCTCGCGATGCCCGGCCCGGATGGCTTCAGCGTCACCGGGATGATCCGGTCGGCCGGCAACGTTCCCATCCTGGTCGTGTCGGGTGAGAGCGGTGAAGGGGCGAAGGTCCGCGCCCTCGAGCTCGGTGCGGACGACTACCTCACGAAGCCGTTCGGTCGACAGGAGCTGCTGGCCCGGATCGCCGCGGTGATGCGGCGGGTCGATGCGGCAGGCGTCGCCGGCGGCGGATCAAGCGGACCGCTCGCCGCCGGACCGTTGACGATCGATCCGGGCCGCCATGAGGCGCGGGTCGGCGAGGCACTGATCCCGCTGACGGCGACCGAGTACCGTCTCCTCGAGTCGCTCGTCCGGGCGGGCGGCGACGTCGTGGAGCACATCCGGCTCGCGCGCGCAGGCTGGCCGGGCGAAGCCGATCCGGATCTGCTGTGGCTGAAGCCCCACCTGACCCGGCTGCGGGCCAAGGTCGCTCGGGCCGGAGGCCCAGCGATCGTGGCCGTGCGCACGGTCGGCTATCGGATCGAAGCCGGAGGCCGTTCGGCGGACTAGGACGCGCCGGGCCGGCCAGGACGTGCCGGGGCCGGTGGTCGGTGCTGGGCTGGGATCGGACTTGGGGTCGGAGGGTCGGAGCCTCCCCGAGGTCAGGCCCGCGAGATGCCCCGCGACGCCCGACCATGGCGATCGTGGACCTGGTCCGCGCAGGTGACGCGGCATCCGCGGGCATCTCGACCCACCGGGCCCGGGAAGTGGCTCCACGATTCGTCGCGCTCGTCCAGCCGCAGGCGGCAACCGCAGGCGGCGCAGGTGACGGGCCAGCTGGGTGCGTCGGTCGGCCGGGCGTGCCAGCTGGGGTGCTGGTCGGGCGTCTGAAGCATCGGAGACCTCCGGGTGCGCGGACGGATCATCGACGCTGTCGCGGATACGGAGCGCCGGCGATGGGCCGAGTGTGGCCGCCCGGCCCTTCCCCGTCGGCGACGGCGGCGGGACGGCCGCATTGCGGTTCGGTGTCAGCGCCGGCCGGTGAGCTCCAGGCGAACGGCCACGGTGGCCGCCTCGACGCGGCCGGAGACCCCGAGCTTGGCCAGGATGTTGCCGACGTGGACCCCGACGGTCTTCTGGCTGATGAAGAGCCGCTCCCCGATCTCACGGTTCGTCCGACCCTCCGCGAGCTGGGCGAGGACCTCCTTCTCGCGAGCGGTGAGGCCGAACGTGTCACCCGCGGGGGCCGGAGCCGGTCCGACGAACTCGCGGGCAAGCCCCGAGCCGGGCGGGCCGCCGGGGCCAGGGCCGGGGCCGTTCGTCGGTGGAGCGGCACGTCCCGACCCGGGCGCCGACCGCGGGCTGGGTCCCGGACCAACGGCGACCCCGCGGCGCGACGCGCCACGGTCGATCGCCGAGCCCACACCGACCCGGGACTCGAGCGGCTCGGCGACGACGGCGCCGCCCCCGTCCCGGCGGGCCAGTGATCCGGACGCCGAGGCCGCCGCGATCGCCTCGTCGGGCAGGGCGATGAGCGCCCGGTGGGCCAGTTCGGACAGCTCGCGGATGAGGGGTCGCGCTCCGAGCTCGGTGGCGATCCGCACGGCCTCGAGGAGCGGCCCCCTGGCCGTGGCCCGACCGGCCCGACCCTCGCCGGCCTCGAGCGACGTTCCGAGAGCGGCTTCAGCCTGGCGCCAGCGGGATCGGGCGACTTCGTACGGGCGCTCGAGGGCCTCCCAGCCCCGGGCCAGCGCGTCCCAGGTTGCCGGCTCGTCGCGACCCTCGATCCGGGCCAGGTACGCTCGGGCCGTCCCAAGCATCGCGTCCGCCTCCCGGCGCGACCCGATCGACTGGGCGACGCCCGATGCCCGGACGACCGCCTCCGCCTCGGCCAGGACCCGGACCGCCCGCTCACGGGCGGCCGCGATCGTGGCCACGGCCCGCCGCTGCCGGGCGTCCCCGACGATCGCGGCGTCGACCTCCAGGACCGTCGAGGCCATCCGGGCCACCAGGAACCAGTCCTGGGTCTGGCGGACCCGACTCCAGCCGAGCTCGACGGTCCGCGCCGCATCGACCAGGTCGCCCCGCCACAGCGCGAACGACGCGGCGGCCCGATAGGCAGGGACCGATTCCTGCTCGTCGGGGACGGTCTCGATCTCGAGGAGCAGGCGCCCGAGGAGCCGGCCGGCGGTCTCGTCGGCGTACCGCTCGATCTCGACGAGGGCCCGGGTGACCAGGGCGTTGAGGAGCTGGATACCACTCGGACTCCACTCGAGCGCTGTCTCCGAGAGCTCGAGCGACTCGTCCCAACGGCCGAGCAGGAAGAGCGAATCGGCGCCGTTGCCACGGAGGAGGTTCCCGTCGGCGGCCTCCTGTCCCGAACGCCGCGCGGCCTCGATCCCGGCCAGGGCGACCGCCACCGCCTCGTTCCGGCGCCCGATGAGGTCGAGCGCCGTGGTCAGGTTGGCGGTCGCCCGGAACAGATCGTCGGCCCGGCCGAGGGACTCGGCGATCGCACGCGCCTCCTCGAGCAGGGCGATCCCGCTCTCCGGATCGTCGCCCCAGGCGCGGGTGATCCCGAGCGTGCACATCGCGTGCCCCTCCTCGCCGCGCGCCGCCGGACCGACCGCCCGGGCGACCTCGATCGCCTGGCGGGCGAGGTCTTCCGCCTCTCCGAACGTGCCCTCGAGCATCCGGACCTGGGCAAGCGAGGCGAGGACGAGCGCCCGCTCCCGGATCGCCCCGGGTGGGACCACCTCGACCGCCCGCCGATGGGCGGCCAGCGCACCCTCGCGATCCCCGAGCGCGCGCCGGAACCGGCCGAGGCGCTCGTACAGGCCGGCCAGCTCGAGCCGGTCGCGCCGCTCGTCGAGCCGGGCGATGGCCGACTCCGCGTAAGCGACCGCGCGGGCGGTCCGGGCGTCGCCGAACGCAGCCTCGGCCGCCCGGGCGAGGAGCCGGGCCGGCGCGGCGGGATCGGCGGCTCCGCCCGGCGGGAGCGTCCGGTCGTCGATCTCGAGCGCCAGCTCCAGGTGGGCGAGCGCCGCCCCGGGAGCGTCCGATGCCTCGGCCTGCGCCGCGGCCTCGATCGAGGCGTCGCGGGCCCGACCCGGGACGTGCGCGGCGAGCCAGTGGCGCGCCTGGGCGCCGGGGCGGCCGACCAGGCCTTCGGCGAGAGCGGCGTGGACTCGGCGTCGGTGGGAGGGCAGGAGGTCCGCGGCGACGGCCCGCGCGATCAGCGGGTGGCGGATCGCGAGACTGGTCTCGGCCGCCGGTCCGTCCGCATCGATCGGCCGACCCTCGTCGTCGACGATCCGGACGAAGCCGTGCTCGAGTGCCTCGTCGAGCCCGCTCGCCAGGTCCGCCTCGAGGATGCCGCCCGCGCGGCGGGGGGCGGTCGAGGAGCGCGGCGCCGGACGATCCGCATCGCGCTCGAAGGCGACCGAGGCGGCGGCCAGCTGGGCCAGCCGCAGGGGCTCGTCGGCCGGTGCGAGCAGGCGCAGGAAACGCCGGCATTCCGGGGTCCGGTCGGCCAGCCTGGCGATGACCAGCTCGTCGAGCGATCCGGTCAGCGAGATCGACGATCGATCGCGGCGGGAAGCGAGGAGCTCCTCGGCCACGAGCGGGTTGCCTCTCGACCGCTCGGCCACGAGGAGGAGGACCGAGGCCGACGGTCGGTCGCCCTCGATCGCCTCGATCAGGCGGGCGAGCTCGTCGCGCCCGAGCGGCTCGAGCGACAGGCGGACCGGGGGCCGAGCGACGTCGAGCATCCGGCCCAGGGTCCAGTGCAGCGGGTGCGCGCGGGTGAGCTCGTCCGGGTCGTACGTCGCCACGACCGTGAACCGGCCCGAACGGCTGACCCGGGCCAGGAAGGCGGCGAGCGCCCGCGTGCCTTCGTCGGCGGCGTGAAGGTCCTCGATCGTGAGGAGGAGGGGCCGGCGCTCGCCGAGCCGGGTCAGCAGCCCCAGCACGGCTTCCAGGATCCGGGTCTGGCGGCGCTCGGGATCCGTGATCGTGGGGCGAGCCGGCAGGAGGTCGAGGCCGGCGATCCGGTCCCGGAGGGTCGGCAGGAGGCGCGCGATCTCCTCGGCGCCGGGGCCCAGCACGGTTCCGAGGTCCGCGTCGGGAGTCGCCCCGAGCAGCCGGTCGAGAGCCCGGGCGACGGGCGCGTATGGGTCTCCCGAGCGACCCGGGTGGGCCCGGCAGCGGACGACCGTCAGCGGATCCGGGAGTCGCGCGATCCGTCGCTCCGTCTCGTCGAGGAGCCGCGAGGCGCCCAGTCCGCCCGCGGCGGACAGCAGGAGCGTGGTCGGGCGCCCCGCCGCCGCCGCCTCGAGGGCCTCGGCGAGCCGACCGATCTCCCGCTCCCGCCCGATGAACCGCGGACTGGCGAACGTGGCGGACATCCCCCGATTGTAGGGTGGCTGTCACCGGGCCACGGGGCCGGTGCCGAGGGCACGGCGGGAACGGGACCCGCACCCGACCGCCAGCGGCGATACTCGGTCCCATGACCGGCCGATTCGAGGACCTTGGACCCATCCGGGTCCTGCGCGAGGTTCGCTCCGGGTTCGGTCCGGTGGTCCTCGTGCTCGCGGCGGGCGACCTGGTCGCGAGCTTCGGGTTCAGCCTCATCTTCCCGTTCCTGACGATCTACCTCGTCCAGTCGCTCGGGGCGACGGCGGCCCAGGCCGGGCTGATCCTGGCCGGCTACTCGCTCTGCTCGATCGTCTCCGGGATCGGCGGCGGCTGGCTGGCCGACCGGTTCGGGCGGCGCACGGTCATGCTGGTGTCGATCAGCCTGACTTCGCTCACGGTCATCCTCATGGGCCAGGCGCGCGAGCTCGGCCAGATCGGCGCCCTGACGGTCCTCCTCGGCATCGTCGACCCGGCGTTCGTGCCGGCGGCCCGGGCCGCCATCGCCGACACGGTCGCGGTCGAGCGGCGGCCGCGAGCCTACAGCCTGCTCGGCGTCGCCAACGCCATCGGCTGGATCGCGGGTCCGTCGATCGGGGCGGGCCTGGCGTCGGTGGGCTACCCCCTCCTGTTCACCGTGGCCGGCGTGATCATCGGGCTGTACACGGTCATCGCCTGGCCCCTCCTGCCCGAGACTCGGCCGGACGACCCCGCCGTCGCCGCCGCGAATCGCCATGCCGGCGAGGCCGTCCCGAGCGGGCAACCGGTGCCCGAGTCGCTGGCCGTCGACATCGTCCCGGCGACGGACCCACCACCTGGCTCACGCGCCGCCTTCCTGGTCCTGCTGCCGATGCTGGTGGCGATCCACGCGATCACCTTCCAGTGGGTCTCCACCTTGCCGATCCACGCGGCGGTGAACCTCCACGTCCCGACGGCCCAATGGGGTCTGCTGTTCAGCCTGAACGGAGTCCTGATCGTGCTCTTCCAGCTCCGGATCTCCACGCTCGTCGAAGGGCGCTCGAAACCCCGCCTGATGGCGGCCTCGATCTCGGTCTACGGAGCCGGGACGGCGCTCGTCGCCATCCTCGGGGGCCCGCTGCCCACGTTCCTCGGGCTGGCGGTCGCGATCGCCTGCTTCACGCTCGGGGAGATGCTCCTCTTCCCGATCGAGCCGGCGCTCGTCTCCGACCTGTCGCCGGCCGATCGGCGGGGCCTGTACCAGGGCCTCGGGATCGCCGCCGGGGGGCTTGGATCGGCGCTCGGGCCGACGCTCAGCGGGGTGGTGCTGGACCGCGTGCCGGGCCCCGCCCTGTGGGTCGCGACCGCCGCCCTCGCGGGTGCGGTGGCGCTGGCGCTCCTGGGGCTCGCCAGGCGGGTCGATCGGCTCGGGCAGCCGGGGGGTCTCCGGATGGCGGCGCGATGAGCGGCTCCCGCTCGGCAGCCCCCCACCCGAACAACGCGCTCAACGACCTGTCGGGCGAGCAGTGGCTCTACTTCACGAAGTCGGTCTGGACGAGCGCCTATCCTTCCGAGCTCGGTCATGCCCGCCGGAAGGCCCACGGCGCGAACAAGCCGCCCCGCCTGATGGCGAAGCTCATCGAGTACTTCACGAAGTCCGGCGAGCTCGTGCTGGACCCGTTCGCGGGCGTGGGTGGCACGCTCCTCGGCGCCGCGATCGCCCGCGGCCCGAGGCGCGCCGTGGGCATCGAGCTCGATCCCCGCTGGGTCGCGATCTGGGAGACGGTCGTGAGCGAGCTGAGCGCCGAGCGGGAAGGCCGGGGCCCGCTGCTGGCCGACCTCGGGCCGGCCGACCCGGTCGGGGTCCGGGGCTTCGACCCGTCAGGCTGCGAGCTCCGCCTGGGCGACTGCCTGGCGGTCCTCCCGACGATCCCCGACGACTCGATCGACTTCGTGGCCACGGACCCGCCGTACAACGTCCAGCTGGCGCTGACGATGGCCGGCGGTCCGCTCGCCGAGCACCACGCGAACCGACGGACCGACTACGCGATGGTCAGCGAGCATCCCGCCGACCTCGCGAACAGCGCGGACTATGGGGCGTTCCTCGACGCGATGACCGCGGTCCTCGCCGAGCTCCGGCGCGTCCTTCGGCCCGGTCGCTACGCGGCGGTGATCGTCCGCGATGCCTACCAGGCCGGGCGATACGTGTTCACGGGCGCGGACCTCGCGGCACGGGCGGCGTCGATCGGGCTCGTGCCCAAGGGTGACCTGGTCTGGTACCAGGCGGGAACGCGGCTGCGCCCGTACGGCTACCCCAGGGTCTTCGTCCCGAACATCGCCCACCAGCACATCCTGGTCCTCCGCCGGGAGGATCGGCGGGCGGGGGGTCAGGCGGTCCGGTCGCGGACGCTCAGGAAGGCGGACAGGACGTCCTCATCGACTCCCTCGAGCTCGTCGGTAGCCTCGTCGCCCGAGGACCCGGCGGGGCGGGGAGCGGTGGGCCGGCGGGGGGTGTAGGCGTCGTCATCTTCGACGACGTCGCCCAGGACCATCTTGTGGACCCAGCCTTGACGCCCATCCGGGCAGAGGACCAGGCGGTAGACGCCGCGGTTCTCGACGACCTGAACCTCGTCTCCCTCGTCGAGGAGGCCGAGGTCGACTGACCGGAGCTCGTCGGGGACGTCCATCAGGCGGACCAGCCGATAACGGATCTGACGTCGCTCGCACCCCTCGACCGGATCCATGGCGCGGGCGAAGGTGAGGTGCGACGGCGCCGCGAGCGCGGGATTCCGAAGCGGGTCTCTCTTCCGGGCGGCCATCAGCGACGGGCGTCGCCAGCGAGGCATCGCGGCCTCGAACGGATCGACGCCGCCATACGGGGCGGGGATCGGCGGCACCAGGCTGATCGAGGGCACCGGGGCCAGCGCGGTCGCCGCGGCGGTCGCCAGGGCCGCTTCGGACTCGCCCTCGTCGCGGCGGCGCTTGCCCATGAGGAAGAATGCCGCCCAGATGACCGCCATCGCGGTCGCCGTGACGACCACCGGGGTCACCGCACCGAGGCCGGTCAGTCGACTGGACGATCCACCGAGGGCGCCGAGGCCCTGGGCACTGACGTCGCCGCTCGAGGACCCGCTGCCGGCGGGCGTGGTCCCGACAGCCTCGGGCGTGTCGGTCGAGACGCCGTGGCGCGAATCGCCCGTCGAGCCTGCCGCGGCGCCGGATCCGCCGATCGCGACGCTTCCGTCGGAACCCGTGCCGGTTCCTGTTCCCGTCCCGGTCCCAGGGGCGGTGCCGGCGACGGTCGAAGGTGGCGTGACGGTGCCGGCGCCAGCGACGGTCGCCGGTGGCTTGACGGTCGCCGGTGGCTTGACGGTCGCCGGTGGCGTCGCGGTGCCGGTGCCGCCGCCAGCGACGGTCGCCGGTGGCGTGACGGTCGCCGGTGGCGTGACGGTCACGGTGCCGGCGCCGACCGTCACGATCCCGCTCGCCTGGCCCGTGCTCCGAGCCTTGGCCACGAATTCGATCTGATGCGTCCCGGCGGGAAGGGCGAAGGCGGCCAGGAAGGTGACGCCCTGTCGGAATCGGGTAGCGTCCGAGGTCGGCGCCAGCGCCGTGGCCGTGCCGTCAACGAGCACCTGGACGTACTCGGGTGCCGACCCGTCGATGGTCTGGAAGGAGACGCTGAAGGTCACGACCGTCGACGTCGTGGCGGTCCGGGGGCTGACGGTCGGGTTGCTGAGTTGGCCCCGCTGGGCGTCGGCCGCGACCGGGCCGGCGACCACGGCGAGCAGCAGCGCCACCGCCCCAAGGGCGGCGAGCAGCGGCCGGGTCAGCTGGCCGCCGAGGCCCCGCCGAACGGATCCCGGAGGCCGATGGGAGAACGACGACACGGAACAACCTCCGCTTCGGGCGATCGGGCCCGTTGCATGGCGAGGATGCGCGACCGGCCGGAGGGTGGGCAATGGTACGTCGGTCCTGCCCGTCGAACAGGCCGTCCGTCGGGTGGGTGACCGACCCGCCTCATGCCGCGGTGCGCGCTCACACCGTCCCCGATGAGGTGCGGTGCGGTCCGGGTCGGTCGATGGCGCAGATGGCTTCCGGGCATAGGAGGAACCTCCCATTCTCGGTGGCGCCCCGACCGGCCACGATGGTGCCATGCAGGTCTTCCACGCCCGTGCGGCGCGCCCGCGGAATCTCTGGTCGCTGGCCACCGGCCTGGCCATCGGCGTTCTCCTGGTGATCGTCGGCCTGGCACTCGCGTACGTCGCCTTCGCCACCCCGTTCGTCGATCGGTTCATCCCGAGTGGCCACGTCGGAGCGGGCGACGCGATCGGGGGAGCGCTGGGCTGGACCCTCGCCTTGTTCATGCCGGCGGCCTGCCTGATCGCCGGCCTGGCCCGGATCGTCGGCGTCGCCGAGACCGTTGCCAGCGGGCGGCCGCGACGCTCACACGTCGGGGCCTACGAGGGCCTCCTGGGCGACGAGCTCACCGCCGCCACCGGGATCCGACTCCCCGATGGGCGACCGATCCCCGAGCTGGTCGTGGGCCCCCACGGCGTCGCGGTCTTCGAGGCTCTGCCTCCCGCGGCCGCGACCCGGCACGTCGCCGGACAGTGGGAGGTACGCATCGAGGGAGACCGGTGGGTGCCGATCGAGAACCCGCTCGACCGCGCGAGTCGTGACGCCGATCGCGTGCGGCGCTGGCTGCACGACGGCGACCGCGACTTCGTCGTGAGGGTCCACGCGGCGGTGATCGCCTCCGGCGCCTCGGACCAGGGCGTCGCGCGGACCCCGTCCTGCGCGGTCATCGGGCGTGACCAGATCCCCGCATTCCTCGCCTCGCTCCCGGCGCAGCGCAGCTTCAACGCCGAACGACGCGCACACGTGGTCGAGCTCGTCCGCTCGGCCATCTGACGGCGGAGGCAGGCGAAGGCGGCGTCCGACCGACGAGCCCGTACGACGGGGCCTCAGCCGGCGGTACCCTGTCGATCGCAGTCGCGGCGCGGTCGTGACGGTCGACGAGGAGTGGACGGTTGCGCACGATCCTGCTCTGGATGGCCCGGAATCGCTGGCTCAAGGAGCGGCTCCCGCGCCTGCGCTTCGTCCGACGCGCGGTCCGGGCGTTCATGCCCGGCGAGACCGAGGCTGACGGGTTGGCGGCCGCCGAGGCCTACCGCCCGCATGGGATCGGCTCGGTCTTCACGATCCTCGGCGAGAACCTGACCCGGATCGAGGAGGCCAGCGCCGTCGCCGACCACTACCACGGCCTCCTCGACGAGATCCACGCCCGGGCCCTCGACGCCGAGATCTCGCTCAAGCTCACCCAGCTCGGGCTCGATATCGACCCGGCCGCGGCGGCGGCCCACTTCGATGGGTTGGCCCGGCACGCCGCCGAGATCGGGTCGTGGGCCTGGGTGGACATGGAGGGAAGCGCCTACACGGAGACCACGGTCGCGTTCTACGAGCGCGCCCGCGCTGCGCACGAGAACGTCGGGCTGTGCCTCCAGGCCTACCTCCGCCGGACCCCGGCCGACGTCCAGCGCCTGCTGCCCCTCAAGCCGGCGATCCGCCTGGTCAAAGGCGCCTACGCCGAGCCCGCCTCGATCGCCTACCGCCGCGGCCGCGAGGTCGATGCCGCCTTCCTGGCGATCTCGACCGGCTTCCTGCCCGTGGTTCGCGACGGCGGCGCCCGGTTCATCGCCGGCACGCACGACGTCGCGCTCATCGAGCAGCTGGCCGGCTTCGGTGAGGCGATCGGCCTGCGGCCCGACCGGATCGAGGTCCAGATGCTCTACGGGATCCGTTCCGCCGAACAGCGTCGGCTGGCCGCCCGGGGGTTCTCCGTCCGGGGCCTGATCGCCTACGGCGACGCCTGGTATCCCTGGTACATGCGTCGCCTTGCCGAGCGACCGGCGAACGTGGTCTTCGCCCTCCGCCAGCTCCTGCCGTAGGCGCACGCCGCCAGACCTCGGCAGCCCGCGGGTGCCTCGCCCTCGGCCGGCAGGGGCGCCCGGTCGGCAGGCGAAGCGCCCGGTCGGATCGATCCGGCGGTCGCTGGCGGTGGCTCGCCCGTCGACGGCGCGTCTGATCTGGTCGGGGCAAGAGGACTAGAGGCCGAAGTAACTAGCGAGCCCGGGCCGCCTGTCTCGCGCGAGACGCCGTGGGGCGTGACCTCTGGATCGCTCGGTAGACCCGCCTTGGGCGGCTCCAGCTCGTAACGCCAGTGGGCCCCGAGCCCAATGGATCATCCCGCCAGCCCCGGCGAACCGGTCCGGCATGTCATGACGGCCACTCGACCCCTTGGTCAGACTCCTCCGAAAGGGCAGGCTATGTCGGGCCCCTGTCGCGTGCCGAGCCCATGCCCGGCAGTAGGCAGCCGGGAGGTCCTTTCCGAGCGCCTGCCTGCCTATTGGTTGCGGCCGGCGGGCACAGGTTCTCGGGCGAGCCCGTGCGCCGCGTCGTCGACGGCGCGACTTGGGCGCGACCTCGATCAGCGGTCGCTCACCGCGACGATCACCCGGCTCGAGTCGTCTTCCCCAAAGAGCATCCACCGCGAGCCCAGCGTCTCGAAGGCGAGGATCCTGGCCTTCGCGAAGAGTCCGCCCGTGTCGAGCCTGGTCCACGCCGACCCGTCCGACGAAGCCCAGGCCAGGCCGTCCCCCGTGCTGGATTCGCCGAGCGCGATCAGGCCGCTTCCGGTCGAGACGACCCGCGTCATCGATGCGTTGTCGAGGGCAGGCGACGGCGGCTGTTCCTGCCAGGTGCGACCATCGGTCGATGTCCAGGCGGCTGCACGAGCGCCGTCGCTGCCAACAGCGACGAACCCGGGCCCCGCGGCGGCGACGTCCATCATGCGACCGCTGGCAGGGGTCTGCGCCGCGGGGACTCGCGTCCAGGCGCGCCCATCGGAGGAGGTCCAGACCACTGGGCCCGTCGGAGACGTCCCGACGACCGCGAGGCCAGCCGAACCCGCGGCGACCCCCGAGACCTTCGCACCCGTGAATGCCGTCGCAAGCACTTCGCTCCAGGTCAACCCGTCGGCCGAGGTCACGACGGGGCTTTCCGTCACGCTTTGGTCGCACTTGTCGGTGCCGACCGCCACAAATCCCGGTCCGCCCGGGATGAGGGCACCGTAGATCTGGCAGGCGAACGCGTACGTGCTGATCGGTGCCGATGCCGTCCATGTCCGTCCGTCGGTCGATACCCAGAACCGACCCAGGCCGCCGGCCACCAGCGTCGAGCCGCTCCTGGCGATGCTCGCCATCCACTCGCCGACGAACGACGGGGTGCTGGCCGCACGGGTCCAACTCGACCCGTCCGGCGACGTCCAGGCCGCGGCCTCTCCCCCATTCTCGGAGGCACTGCCGACTGCGACGAGGCCTGGCCCGCCTCTGGTCACTGCGGAGACCTGCCCGCCGTCGAACGCTGAGGTATCGGCCAGACGAACCCAGGTCCGGACCGGAAGGTGACCGGGGCCCTCGATCGTCGAGCGGTTGACCCACGCCAACCCCGCCAGGAGCACCGTCGCAACGAGGGCCCACCCGACCATGCGCACGAGGGGCCGAAGATCGACCGCACGCTCACCCCGTAGAGCCGCAGCGACGACGACGTCCCGAACCCGGTCTGGGGCGTGCGCCATCGGGCGCTCAGCTGCCATGGCGGCGTCCGCCCTCAGGCCGGCCGCGAACTCGCGGCATTCGAGGCAGGTAGCCAGGTGCGCCGAGAGCTCGCGGGCCTCTCCGGTCGCCGACCGGAAGTCGAGGGCGCTGGCGGCCAGGATCTCGAATCGGCGGTGATCGCTCATCCCTGCGCCTCGGCTTCCATTTGGTGGCGGAGGTCTCGTCGCGCCCGCCACAGCAACGTCCGCGTCGCCCCTTCGTTCCGCCCGATGATCCCGGCGATCTCCTGGCCGGAGTAGCCGTCGCTCGCGAGCAGGAAGGCCATCCGAGCCTCCGTCGAGAGCGCAGCCAGCGCGCCGCGGAGCACGTCACCGCGTTCCCTGCGCATGATCTCGTCCTCCGCTGATGGGTCGGTGTTTCGAGCGGCGAAGAAGCCTCGCCAGTGATCGGCGACGATCATTCGCCTCGCGCGGCTACGAGCCAGGTTGACCGCGACCCGGTACAGCCAGGCCCGAGCGTTGTCCGGGAACCGCCCGGCGTGCGCTTCGCGGATCAGCCGCAGGAACGCCTCCTGGACGAGGTCCTCCGCGGCCGAGCGATCGCGGGTGACGGCCAGGACGAAGCTGAACAGGTCGCGCTCGTTCGCGTCATAGGCCGCGACGATGTCTGCGGCTCGCTCGGCGCCCCGAGAACGAACGATCAGGTTCACCTCGGCGGGCATTTGCCCTCCAGCACGGATCGTGACCAGAGGTCGCGATCTCCGAGGGCCACGACGCGATCGAGCCCGAATTGTCACACCGAAGGCACGACAGTGGGCTTTGCAGGC
>JBGPFS010000018.1:0-21595 GCA_041483455.1 Candidatus Limnocylindria bacterium
CGTGGGAGTCGTGGACATGGCCTCCTCCTCACACGTGCGGTCCATCGAGGCTCGCGCACCTGGCCGTCGGGCGCATCGGCCATCCGATCTCGCGACGGGTGCCGAACGTCCCGAACGGGACGCGCGCCCGCGCGACGGGCCAGGAAGTTGAGGTAGTAGGCGTTCGTGCCCGGCGCGGTCGCGACCGCGTGGTAGCCCTCGTGGACGAGCGCCAGGTCCCCGTCCCCGACCGCGACCGAGACGTCGAGATCCGTGTCCCGCGTGTAGAGCCGCTGGATCGCGAACCCGTCGGTCGGGGTCAGCCGGTAGTAGTACGACTCCTCGACGACCTCCTCGCTCATGCCGACGCCTCCGCCGTCACCTCGGCCAGGCGGACCGGTCGTCCCTCGCGCCAGCTCCGCGTCACCGCGACGGCCAGACGGAGCGTCTCGAGCGCCTCGGCCGGGCCAGGCTCGGGCGTCGTGCCGTCCGCGAGGGCCCCGAAGAACGCTTCGAGCTCGCGCCGGAAGGCGACCTCGAACCGGTCGGGGAAGTTCTCGTAGTGATCGGCCTCGAACCCGAAGTCGCGCGAGTAGACCAGCTGGGTCTTCTGCGGCGCCTCGATGACGACCTTGCCGGTCGAGCCGGCCACTTCGGTCCGGATGTCGTAGCCCCAACTCGAGCGCCTCGACGTCTCGACGACGCCGAGGACGCCGTTCCGGAACCGGAGCATCGTCACGGCCGTGTCGATGTCGTCGGCGAGGGCGAACCGCTCATCGATCAGGACGGAACCCCAGGCCTGCACCTCCTCGACCTCGCCGACGAGGAAGCGGGCGAGATCGAGATCGTGCACGGCCATGTCGAGGAAGAGGCCGCCGCTCGTCTTGAGGAACTCGAGGGAAGGCGGATACGTGTCGCGCGACAGGGCCCGGAAGGTCTCGAGCCGGCCGAGGGCACCGCTCGCGATCCGCTCCTTCGCGCGAACGTACCCAGGATCGAAGCGCCGCATGAAGCCGAGCTGGACGGGGACGCCGGTCGTCGCGACCAGCCTGACGACGCGGTCCGTCTCGGCGAGGTTCAGCGCGATCGGCTTCTCGCTCCAGACCGCCTTGCCGGCCCGCACCGCCGTCTCGATCAGGCTCGCGTGGGTGGTCGTCGGCGTCACGATCACGACGGCCTCGACCTTGGGGTCGAGGATGGCCTCCTCCGGGGAGGCGATGGCCCGTTCGGCCCGGGCGATGGTCCGGCCGCGCTCGGCGGCCTCGAGATCGGGGTCGGCGACGACGATGACCCGGGCATTGGGGACCCCGGCCAAGGTCAGGAGGTGGGTCTGGCCCATCCGGCCTGCACCCAGGACGGCGACGCCGATCTCGTTGCGGTTCCTGACCGTGAATGTACTCATCGATCCCACCTCGTGATCCGATCGGTCTATGCGTTCGTTGGCGCCGACACGGCGGCGAGCTCGCGGGTCACCCGTTCGGCCACGCGCGACGCCGACAGCCCATGCTTGTCGAGCAGGAAGTCGTTCGGCGCCGACTCGCCCCAGCAGTCCTCGATCCCGATCCGGACCAGGCGCCTCGGCTCGTGCGTGGTGAGGATCTCCGCCACGAGGCCGCCCAGGCCGCCGATGACGGTGTGCTCCTCGACGCTGAAGGCGAGGCGGACGCGCCGTACTGCGTCGGCGATGGCCGCCGCGTCGACCGGCTTGATCGATGGGACGTGGAGGACGCCGGCGGAGATCCCGTCGGCCTCGAGTCGCCTGGCCGCGTCGAGGCAGCGGGCCGATTGCGGGCCGGTCGAGACGAGCAGCACGTCCGATCCATCGCGCAGCGCGATGACCCGGCCCGGCTCGAAGCGGTAGCCGGCGTCGAAGAGGTCGGGTCCGGCGTCCCGGTGCAGGCGGAGGTAGACGGGCCCCGGCGTCGCGGTCGCCCAGCGGACCATCGCCGCGCACTCGATCGCGTCGCCGGGCGCCAGGACGGTCATGCCCGGCATCGCCCGCATGATCGCCAGGTCCTCGACGTCCATGTGCGTCTTGCCCGTGAAGCCCGTCAGCAGCCCCGAGTAGCCGGCCCCGATCTTCACGTTCGCGCCCGCCTGGGCGACGACCACCCGGACCTGGTCCACGGCGCGGTGGGTGAAGAAGACCGCGAACGACGAGAGCCAGGGCACGAAGCCGAGCATCGACAGCCCGGCGGCGACGCCGACCATGTTCTGCTCGGCGATCCCCATCTGCAGGAAGCGCTCGGGGTAGGCGACGGCGAAGCGGTCGGCCCGGGTGGATGTCGCGAGGTCGCCGTCGAGCACGACGAGGTCATGGTTCTCGGCCGCGAGGTCGACCAGGGTATCGGCCCAGGCGTCGCGCATCGGCTTCGTCACGAGCTCGGCTCCTCGGCCAGCCCGAGCTCGAGCCTGGCCGCCGCCGCCTCGTCGGCCGTTGCCACCCGGCTGTGCCACTCGAAGCGGCCCTCCATGAACGACAGGCCGCGACCCTTGACGGTCTCCGCCAGGATGACGGTCGGCTGCGACCCCCCTGCCGCCGCTCGCGCGTCCGCGCAGGCCGCGAGGATCGCGTCGAAGTCGTGGCCGTCGATCTCCAGCACCCGCCAGCCGAAGGCCTCGAACGCGTCGCGGAGGCGTGTCCCCGCCCACGGGTCCCTCCGGTCGGCGCGGTGCACGTCGCCCGACCGCAGCGGCCAGCCGTACTGCTGGAGCCCGTTGCGGTCGACGATCGCCGTGAGGTTGCCGAGCCCGTGCTTCGCCGCCAGCGCCACGCTCTCCCAGACCATCCCCTCCTGGGTCTCACCGTCGCCGAGCATTACGAACGTCCCGAAGCCGAGCCCCCGCATCCGGGCGCCGAGGGCGATCCCGAGCCCGACCGCGAGGCCCTGGCCGAGCGAGCCCGTGGACGCCTCCAGCCCCGGGAGCCGGGTCATGTCGGGATGACCCTGCAGCCGGCTGTCGCCGGCATCGAAGGTCGCGAGCTCCTCGAGGGGGAAATAGCCGCGCAGGGCCATGACCGCGTAGAGGGCGATCGCAGAATGGCCCTTCGAGAGGATGAACCGGTCCCGCTCGGGCCAGTCCGTCTCATCGGGACAGAGCTGGAGGACGCGGAAGTAGAGGGCGACGAGCAGGTCCATCGCCGACAGCGGGCCGCCGACGTGCCCGGCGCCGCTGTGGGCGACGGTCTCGACCACGAGCAGCCTGCCGCGCCGGGCGAGCTCCTCGAGGTCGGCGTTCGCCCCGGCGGCGGTGATCGCCCCGGCCCTCATCGCGCG
Source organism: Candidatus Limnocylindria bacterium (assembly GCA_041483455.1). Lineage (GTDB taxonomy): Bacteria > Chloroflexota > Limnocylindria > Limnocylindrales > CSP1-4 > JBGPFS01. Next base: position 3,258 of record JBGPFS010000018.1, read on the forward strand.
GGTCTCATCGCGCGGGCGCGGGCGACGCCAGCAGCGCCTCGAGATACTCGCGGTTCTGCCGTGCGGTCTCGAGCGGGTCGCCGGCGGTCGTGTCCTGCTCGATCACGTACCAGCCGTCGTAGCCATGGCTGCGCAGCGCGTCGACCACCATGGGGATCCGGGCGATGCCCTCGCCGAGCGGCGGGAAGATGAAGCTCTTGAGCGCCTCGGCGAAGCTCCAGCCCTCGGCCTGCGCCCGGGCCAGGATCGCTCCGTCGACGTCCTTGATGTGGACGTGCCCGACGCGATCGCCGTACCGCTCGAGCATCTCGAGCGAGTCGCCGCCGCCGTATGCGAGGTGGCCGCAGTCGAGACACCAGCCGACGCGTTTCGGGTCCGTCACCTCGAGCAGGCGAGCCGTCTCCCCGGGCGTCTCGACGTACGTGCCGACATGGTTATGGAAGACCAGCCGCATGCCCATCGGCTCGAGCGCCTCGCCCAGCTCGTTGAGGCCCGTGCCGAGGCTCTTCCAGGCGGCGTCGGACAGCCCGCCGGCCGGATCCACGTGACCCGCCTCGGTGCGCCGCCGGTCGTCACCGGAGTCGGCCGCGATGAGGTGCGTACCGCCGGTCGCCTTGAGGAACCGGGCGGTCGTGAGCGCCCGCTCGAGCTCGGCCTGGCGCTTCGCCGGGTCGCGCAGCGCCAGGCCGACGAACGCGCCGACCATCGTGAGCCCGCGGCCATGCAGCTCCGCGCTGAGCGAGGCCGGGTCGCTCGGCATGTTCGAGCCCCACTCGCAGGCGTCGTAGCCCGCCGCCACGAACTCGTCCATCATCTGCCCGTACGGCACCCAGGCCCGGTACTCGGGGACGTCCGGGTTGTTCCAGTTGACCGGTGCGGTCGCGAGTCTCATCTGAGCTCCCATCGCTGTGCGGCGCCTGCCTGCTCGTATTCCTCGCGCGCGGTCCGGACTCCCTGCTGACCGCTCACCGCAGCGACGGGCACGTCCCACCAGCCCTCGAAGCCGGGCACGCGCTTCTCCGGCTCGACCGGCACGACGATCACCGTGACCCGGTCCGCTTCCCGGGCCCGCGCGAGCGCGTCCTTCAGCTCGGCCGGCGTCCGGGCGAAGAGGGCCAGCGCGCCCATCGCCTCGGCATGGGCGCGGAAGTCGACCGGGACGTACGGACCGGTCAGCCGGTTCCGCCCCGTGTCGCGGAAGCGGAGCTCGTTGCCGAACTCGGGGACGCCCACCGCCCGCTGAAGGCCGACGATGCACTGGTAGCCATGGTTGTCGAGCACCAGGATCGTGAGCTTCAGGCCCTCGGCGACCGCGGTGACGATCTCCGCGTTGAGCATCAGGTACGAGCCGTCGCCGATCATCACGACGACCTCCCGCCCGGGCTCGGCCAGCTTCACGCCCAGGCCGGCGGGGATCTCGTAGCCCATGCACGAGTTGCCGTACTCGAGGTGGTAGGCCTTCGGGTCCTCGGGTCGCCACAGCTTGAGCAGGTCGCCCGGCAGGCTGCCGGCGGCGCAGACCACCGTCGCGTGGCCTCCGACGACGTCGTTCACGATGCCGATGACCTCGGACTGGCCGAGGTCGCCCGGTTCGCCCTTGACCGTGCGCAGGTCGGTGACGATCGCGTCCCACTCGACCTTGAGCTCGCCGATCCGCCCGCGGTAGGCGGCGGACGTCCCGTCGTACCCGGCGGCCTCGAGCGCCGTGTGCAGGGCGCCCAGCGCCTCGCGAGCGTCGGCGACGAGCGGCACGGCCCGAAGCTTGTGGGCGTCCATCGGAGCGACGTTGATGCCGACGAACGCGACGCCCGGGTTCTGGAACGTGGTCCTCGATGAGGTCGCGAAGTCGCCCAGCCGCGTGCCGATGCACAGGACGAGGTCCGCGTCGCGGGCCAGCCGATTGGCCGCCAGGCCGCCGTTCGCGCCGATGGGTCCGACGTTCATCGGGTGGTCCCAGGCCAGCGCCCCCTTGCCGGCCTGCGTCTCGGTCACCGGGATCCCGAACCGGCTGGCGAAGGATTCGAGCTCGCGGGTGGCCGCGGCGTAGATGGTGCCGCCGCCGGTCACGATCACCGGAGCCTCGGCAGCTGCGATGCGTCGGACGACGTCCGCGACGACCGCCGGTTCCGGGACGGGTCGCCGCACCCGCCAGACCCGCCGCTCGAAGAACGTCTCGGGCCAATCGAACGCTTCGGACTGGACGTCCTCGGGCAGGCTGATCGTCACGGCTCCGGTCTCGACCGGGTCGGTCAGCACCCGGAACGCCTCGGGGAGGCTGGCCAGGAGCTGCTCGGGGCGGGAGATCCGGTCGAAGTAGCGCGAGACCGGCCGGAACGTGTCGCTCGCACTGACGTCGTGCTCGAGCGGGTGCTCGAGCTGCTGGAGGACGGGGTCCGGGAGCCGGTTCGCGAAGTAGTCGCTCGGGAAAAGGAGGACCGGCAGGCGGTTGATGGTCGCGCCCGCCGCGGCCGTGATCATGTTCAGCGCGCCAGGGCCGATCGACGAGATGCAGGCGAAGGTCTGGAGGCGGTTCTTGTGCTTCGCGAACGCCGCCGCGAGATGGACCTGCGCCTGCTCGTTCTGGGGCCGGTGGTACGGCATCTCGCACGCGTCGCCGAGCTCCTCGAGTGCCTGCCCGAGCCCGGCCACGTTGCCATGGCCGAAGATCCCCCAAACGCCGGCGATGAACCGGTTCTGGCGGCCATCGCGCTCGACGTACTGCTCCGCCATGAAGCGGACGATCGCCTGGCCGACGGTCAGTCGAACGGTGCTCACGGTTCCTCCTTCGGACGCAAGGTCGGGCGCCGGTCGCGCACCCGCGCGGGCGCGCCAACCGTCTCGGGGGCGTCCGGGAACCTGATCCGTCGGAGCCGGTCGGCAAGACCTGAAGGCCTATCCTACGCCCGTTCATCTGCCCGATCCGGACGGCTCGAGCGGACTGGATCCCTCTCGGGACGAGGCCCCGAAGCGCAAGCCGGTATCGTTACCCGCGCCATCCCACCTGCGCACGGTCCTCGCGAGGCTCCCTGGTCGCCGATGCCCCCGCCCTCCGCCCCGAACCGTCTATCCGATCCGGCCGACCGTAGGCCGGCGTCGTCGCGCCTTCAGCGGCCGCGCGACGCGGCTGGGGTCGTCGCTGCGCGCCTGGCCGCCCTGGGATCCCGCCTGACCGGCCGGAATGCGACCTCCATCCCGGGCTTCGTCGCCGAGCTCATCGCACCCGGGGTGACGGCTCGATTCGCCGCCGGCCTGGGCGGTGTCGTCCTCGTGTCCGGGACGAACGGCAAGACCTCGACGTCGCGATTCCTCGCCCACATCCTGGCGGCGGCTGGGCGCGATGTCATCGCCAACCGGTCCGGCGCGAACCTCAAGCAGGCGGTCGCGTCGACGCTCGTCGCCGAGGCGACGCCGGGCGGCCGGCTCCGCCGTCCGGGCGCCATCGCCGTGCTCGAGGTCGACGAGGCGGCCCTGCCGGCGGAGGCTCGCCGGCTTCCGGCGAGCGTCGTCGTGATGACGAACCTGTTCCGGGACCAGCTCGACCGGTTCGGCGAGACGGATCACCTCGTCCGGCTGTGGACCGCGATGCTGGAGCGACTCCCGCCCGAGACGATCGTCGTGTCGTGCGCCGACGACCCCCGGCTGACCGCGCTCGTCGCCGACCGCCCCGGTTCGGTCGCCTTCGGGCTGGTCAGCCCCGAGGCGACCGTGGAGTCGGCGGGGATCACCCGGGACGTGTCCGCGTGTCCGGTCTGCGGCCTTCCGCTCACCTACCGGTGGACGGCCGTCGGCCACCTCGGGGGCTATGCGTGTCCGGGCTGTGGCTTCCGGCGCCCCGAGCCCTGGTTGTCGGTCCACTCGACCGGGGGCGGCCTCGACGGGCAGGTGCTCGCCTTCCGCTGGCCGGGAGCGACGGAGGAAGCCAGCGTCGAGGTTCGAGTGCCGGGCCTCGGCAACGCCTACAACGCGGCCGCCGCGGTCACGGCCGCCGCGGTGCTCGGGGTGGAGCCCGCGGAGGGGATCGCCGCCCTGGCCGCGGCGTCCGTCCCCTTCGCCCGGTTCGAGGAGCTCCGGATCGACGGACGGCGCGTCGTCCTGTCGCTCGTCAAGAACCCGGCCAGCCTCGGCGAGCTCACCCGGATCGTCGCCGACGCGCCGGTCGCGTGCGTGCTGTTCGTCTTCAGCGACAACTTCCAGGACGGCCGCGACGTCTCGTGGTACTGGGATGTCGACCCGGCCCCGATGGTCCGAGGCAGGACGTTCGTCATCGCGGGTCCGCGGGCGGCCGATTTCGAGCTCCGCCTCAGATACGAGCTCGTCGATCGACCGGGCGATCCGATGCCGGGCTTCCTCGGCCTCGCGCCGACACCGGCCGAGGGCCTCGACCGGGCGATCGCCGCGACGCCAGCCGGTGAGACCTGCGTCGTCGTCTCGACCTACACCGCGCTCCTCGCCCTGCGGGCGACGCTCGTCGAGCGCGGGCTCGCTCCGGCGATGCCGCGATGACCGGCCCGCCGCCGGCCGGCGGGCGGTTCGCGATCGCGCACCTGTTCCCGGAGCTGCTCAACCTCTACGGCGATCTCGGGAACATCCGGGTCCTCGTCCAGCGCAGCCGCTGGCGCGGGTACGAGGTGGAGGTCCGAGCGATCGGGGCGAATGACGAGCCAGCCTTCGACGACGTCGACCTCGTCTTCATCGGCGGGGGCCAGGATCGCCAGCAGATCGCGGTCGCGCGAGCGCTCGAGCGGCTCGCCGCGCCGCTATCCGCGGCGATCGGCCGGGGCGCGTCGCTGCTCGCCGTCTGCGGCGGCTACCAGAACCTCGGCCATCTCTACCGGTCGGAGCTCGTCGGCGAGCTTCACGGGCCCGGCCTCCTGGACGTCACGACCGAGGCGACCTCGAACGCCGATCGGTTCGTCGGCGGCGTCGTCCTGGAGCTGCCGGCCGACTCGCCGATCGCGGCCCTCGGTCGCGAGTCGGCCGCGAGCGCCGGTCACCCGGAGGCGGCCCGGCAGCTCGTCGGCTTCGAGAACCACAGTGGGCGGACGCAGCTCGGGCCCGGTGTTCGCCCGCTCGGCCAGGTCCGGGTCGGTGGCGGGAACGACGGCGCGGGCGCGGAGGGCGCGATCGCGCTGCCGGGCGAGGGCGGGCTCGACGGCCTCCGGATCGGGACGTACCTCCACGGCCCGCTCCTGCCGCGCAATCCGCACCTCGCGGACTTCCTGATCCTGAGCGGGCTCCGGGGCCGCGGCGTCACCCAGCTCGCCCCGCTCGACGACCGCGCGGAGTGGGCGGCCCACGTCGCATTCGCGAACGACTGGCAGGCGCTCCTGCGCCCGAGCCGGGTCCGGGGCCCGATCGGCCGGGCGATGGAGCGATTCGGGGACCTGCTCGGGCCCTCGCGCTGAGCGACCCGTCCTCGGGGAGGAACCGCGGCGTGCGAGGCGCTCCGGCATTCCTCCGGATCGAGGGAGTGTCCGCCCTGGGGCGGAGCTTGAACAGGCGTGCATCGGGCTCGATGGACGGACGAGCGCAGATCCGGGGGAATCGATAGACTGCCGTCCCGTCGACACCCGGGCAGGCGCCGAGCTCGCTGAGGTGCCGACCGATCCGCTCTCGATCTCGGAGTCGCAGCCGTGCACTCGCCCCGCCGTACCGTCCTCCGCCTTGTGCCCGTCGCCGTCGCGCTGGTCGCCGTCGGGATCGGAGCCGCCTGCCTTGCCGGTTCGTCCGGCCCGTCCGGGGGAGGCCCGACCGGTTCGCTGATCGACGGATCGACCGGCCGTCCGCGGGGAGCGGGTCCTTCGCCGCAGGTGGCCGTCGGGTCGTCGGGGATCCTCGGGGCTGCAGTGCCGGGACCGGTTTCGGCGGGCACGCTCCGGCCTCCCCTGGCCCCGCCGACCGAGTGGACCGCCCCCTTCTCCGCCGCGGGTCGCTTCCTGGCGGCACCCGCGAACTCCTTCGCCCTCCGGGTCCCGATCCTGATGTACCACCGGATCATCCCGCCGACCCTGGCCGGTGACTCGCTGCCGTCGCTGGTCGTCCCGCCGGGGCTCTTCGCGGCGCAGCTCGCCGAGCTTCACGCGACCGGTTGGCGAACGATCACCCTGGCCACGCTCGCCGCCGACCTTGCCGCCCACCGCCGACCGCCGGCCCGGACGTTCGTGATCACGATCGACGACGGCCACGACGACGGCTACACCTATGCACTGCCGATCCTCCAGCGCTTCAACGATGTGGCGACCTTCTTCATCGTCACGGGACGGCTCGGCAAGCCGGGCAACCTGACCGATGCGGAGGTCCAGCAGATGGCGGCAGCGGGCATGGAGATCGCGGACCACACCGTCCGCCACGCGTACCTGCCGGCGCTCTCGATCGCCGCTGCGCAGTACCAGATCGAGGTCGCCGCGGCGACGATCGCCCAGCTGACCGGACGTGGACCGGCGACGTTCGCCTACCCCTACGGAGGCGAGGACCCGGCGGCGGTCGCCCTCCTCGCGAGCGGGGGCTTCGCGATGGCCGTGACCACCCGGGAGGGGAACCTCGAGACTGCATCGAACCGTCTTCTCGTCCCGCGCCTGCGGGTCGGACCGGCCACGAGCCCGCTCCAGCTCGTGGGCGAGATGATGCGCTCGGCGGAAGCCCGTCCGGCCGGCGATCGTGGCCTCCGGGCCGCCGTCCGTCCCCGGATCGCCACGTCGTAGGTACTATCGCCGGGCCATGCGCTCCCACCGGCGCGATCGGCTCGGCGCCGGGACGGTCGGGGCCGGTCGCGATGCACAAGCCTCTCGCTGACTTACCGGAGGCTCACGATCCGTGAAGACGGTCCTCCAGCGCCTCCGGGGCGAGTTCCGGCCGTGGCCCGTCGGGGTGCTGCGGCTCATCCTGCTGCTGCTGCTCGTCGGTCAGCTGCTCGTGACCGGGGTGGTCCAGCGGCGCGACCTGCTCCACCCGGCCCGCCTCGGGACCGATTCCTCGAACTACTACGCAGCCGCGCAGCGGCTCAACGACGGCCACTCGCTCTACGGCCCCCTGCAACCCGGCGACCGCCTCGTCCCGGGCTATCCGGCGACCTTTCCGGCCCCCCTGCTCTCGCCGCCGTTGATCGCGGTCGCCTGGCGCCCGCTCGCCCTCCTGCCCGGGGTGTCGTCGATGTACCTGTGGTGGCTCGGCGGCCTGGCACTCCTCGCCGGGCTGACCGCCGCGTTCGCGATCGTCGGAAGACCCAGGCACCTCGTCGTCCTGGGCGGCGTGCTCGTCCTCGGGCTGCCGCTCACCCTCGTCGCCGCCGGCCGATACCCCTACCTGGGGTTCAACTCGCCGGTCTCGTTCGCGGCCCTGTCGGGCAACGTGAACGCCTACCTCGTGGCGCTCTTCGCGCTGACCTGGTGGGCCTCGAGCCGGGGCCGCCCGTGGGTGGCGGGGTCCGCGGCGGCCCTGGCCACCGCGCTCAAGCTCGGTCCCCTGGTGCTTCTCTGGTGGTTCGTGACGCAGCGGTCGTGGCGGAGCGCCCGCGCCTTCGTCGCCGCCGCGGCCGCCCTTGGCGTGGTGGGGGTCGTCTTCGCCGGCCTGCAGGCGAACGTCGACTTCGTCCACCTCGCGTTCGGGGGCGGCGTCCAGCCGACCGGCTTGAGCGTCCCCGGGATGCTCCACCGGCTGCTCGGGGTGCCGACCGAGACCGCCCGGTACGGGACGCTCGCCGCTATCGCGCTCGGCCTGGCGGCCATCCTCGCGCTACGGAACCACCCCCGCGCCGCATTCGCCGCGGCGATCCTCACGACGATCTACAGCTCGCCGGTCGTGCTCCACGGCAACTTCGCCCTGCTGGTCGCGCTGGCGGCCCCGTGGGCGTTGCCCCGGCCGCCAGGTTCGAGCCGACCGGCGGTCGCCGACGGATCGTCGGTGGCGACGAGTCAGCCGGCCGGAACGATCAGCCGGGACGCATCCTCGGCGAACCACTCGGCGGTCCGGGCGAGCCCGGCCTCGAGGGTCACCTGCGGTGACCAGCGGAGCATCCGGCGGATCTTCTCGATGTTGACCACCCGGCGCCGGATGTTGTCGACATCGCGCCGATCGACGGTCAGCACCTCGGCCGAGCGCCCGACCGCCGTACCGACCATCTGCGCCAGCTCGAGCACCGAGGTCTCGATCCCGGTCCCGATGTTGAACACCTCGCCATCGGCTCGTGGGTGGATCGCCGCGAGGAGGGTCGCGTCGACCGCGTCGTCGATGTAGGTGAAGTCGCGGGTCTGCATCCCGTCGCCATGGATCGAGAGCGGTTCGCCGGCCGCGGCGGCCGCGAAGAACTTCGAGACGACTCCGCAGTAGGGGTTGTCCGGTCGTTGGCCCGGGCCGTAGACGTTCGAGTAGCGGACGACCGCGACGGGCAGGCCGTAGCTCTCGTAGAACGCGGAGCAGTAGTTCTCGCCGCCCAGCTTGCTGACCGCGTACGGCGAGAGCAGGACGAGCCCATCGTCCTCGTTGATCGGGATCGAGCGGGGATTGCCGTAGACCGAGGCCGACGACGTGTACACGACTCGATCCGGGCGGGTCTCTCGAGCGGCCATCAGCACGTTGAGGGTGCCCCCGATGTTCGTCTCGAAATCGTCCCGGGGGTTCTTGGTCGAGGCGATGATGTTCCGCGCGGCGAGGTGGAAGACGAGCGACGCCTCGGCGACGAGATCGGCGACGAGTGCCGTATCGGTCACCGAACCCCGCACGAACCGGGCCGCGGCCGGCACCGTCTCGACCTGGCCGGTGAACAGGTCGTCGAGGACGGTCACCTGGGCCCCGAGCTCGACGAGCCGGTGGGCGAGCCGGCCGCCGACGAAGCCTGCCCCACCGGTCACCAGGATCGGCTGGCCATCGAACGCGCGGCCGATCGTCGGCGACGAGAGCGTCATCGCTTCGCCCCGAGCCGCAGGAGCAGAGCCGGGCGGAACAGCCGCCACCAGTCACGGATGCCACGCATCTTGGTGAACCCCTCTGTCGCGTGGTAGCGAACGGTGACCGGGTACTCGATCACCCGGTATCCGCCGCGGATCGCCTTGAACAGGATGTACGGCTCGAGATCGTAGCTCTCCAGCCACGGCTGGCCGATGTCGATCCGGCGGTCGGTGAGGATCGCCGAGCGGAAGATCCGGAAGCCGTTCGTCGCGTCGGTGACCCGGCGCAGGACGAGCAGGCTGAAGATCGTCGAGTAGAGCCGGGTCCCGAATCCCCGGCCGCCGGTCGCCCCGTGGACCTGTCCGCCCGACAGCCAGCGCGACCCCTGGACGTAGTCGGCGTTCGCCGCGAGGAGCGCCTCGAGGGCGCCGACGAGCTCAGCGGGCTCGTGCTGGTCGTCGCCGGAAAGGAGGGCCACGTACGGTCGTTCCCGCTCGAGAGCGCAGCGCCAGCCATCGCGGATGGCTGCGCCGACCCCGCCGCGGACCTCGTGCCGGATGACGACGGTCGCCCCATGGGCGCGGGCCTCGTCGCCGGTCCCATCGGACGAGCCGTCATCGACGACGATCGACTCGAACCGGGCATCGCGCGGGAGCTTGTCGAGGACGCGCCCGATCTTGCCGGCCTCATTGAGGGCCGGGATCACGACGCCCACGATCGGCTGCGCTGGCGGGTCGGTCGGTACGGGAGGATCGGTCTTCATCACCCTGCTCAGCGGAGGCCACACGATCGGGTCGATCCGCGGGAAGGCAGCGCCGATCGTCGAGAATGGTAACGCCGGGCGACCGATCGACGCTGGGCCGGTGGCACGGGCCTGACGTCACCGGAGCCCCCCGGCTTCGAAGGGGCCAGCCGACCTGTACCATCGCCACGATGGCGCCCGACGAGGGATCTTCCGCGAACCTCCCGACCACATCCGTGGCCGCCTCCGGCTCGGACCAGGCGCCTCCCATCGACGGTCGTGCCGTCTGGTCGGCGCTCAGCGAGGCCGTTGCCCAGGCCGTCGTCGGAGGCGAGGAGGCGCTCCGGCTCCTGGCCACCGCGCTCCTCGCCGACGGCCACGCCTTGATCGAGGACGTGCCCGGGATCGGCAAGACGCTCCTCGCTCGCGCGTTCGCTCGCGCGCTCGGCCTCCACACGGCGCGGATCCAGGGCACCCCCGACCTGCTGCCCATCGACATCAGCGGGTCGAGCCTGATCGAGGGCGGTGTCTTCCGGTTCGTGCCCGGGCCCGTCTTCACGAACGTGCTGCTCGTCGACGAGATCAACCGCGCGACGCCGCGGACCCAGTCGGCGCTGCTCGAGGCGATGCAGGAGCGCCAGGTGTCCGTCGAAGGTGAGACGCGCCCGCTGCCGGAGCCGTTCATCCTCCTGGCCACCCAGAACCCGATCGAATACGAAGGCACGTTCTCGCTCCCCGAGGCGCAGCTCGATCGGTTCCTCGTGCGCCTCCAGGTGGGCTACCCGGATGCCGGCGCCGAGCGCCGGATCGCTCGCCGCTACCAGGCCGACGCGGAGCCCCTGGACGGGGTGCCCCGCGTGCTGGACGGGCCGACGGCCCTCGCCCTTCGCGACCGCGTCCGCCGGATCCGCGTCTCCGACGAGGTCGAGTCGTACCTCACGAGCGTCGTCCGGGCGACCCGGGACCACCCGGACATCCGTCTCGGGGCGAGCCCGCGAGCCAGCGTCGCCCTCTACCGGGCAAGCCAGGCGTGGGCGTTCCTGGCCGGCAGGGCATTCGTCCGTCCGGACGACATCAAGGCCCTCGCCAGACCGGTCCTCGGCCACCGCCTTCTGATCGATCCGGACCGCTCGATGCGCGGCGCGACGGCGCAGGCCGTGGTCGAGTCGGTGCTCGCAGAGGTGCCTGCCCCACCCGTGAGTGCCGTCCAGGACGCCTAGAGGCCCGCGCCGTGTCGGAGGTCGCCCTCGGCATCTTCCTCGTCGTCATCGCCAGCTTCCTTGGGGTGCCGGCCATCATCCTGCTCGGGCTGGTGCTCGTCGCCACCGGGGCCGTCCAGGAGGTCTGGGGACGGCGTGGGCTCGACGGGATCGAGTACCGGCGCCACCTGCCGTCGCCGCATGGGATCGTCGGCGACGAGATCGCGATCGACATCAGCGTCTGGAACCGCAAGGCCCTTCCCCTGGCCTGGCTCAAGGCCGACGATGAGGCGGCCGCCGGGGTCGTCGTCCGCGAGCGCGATCTCGTCCGGGCCGAGTCGGGGGAGTCCGTCCTGCGCAACGCCTGGACGCTCGCGCCGTACGAGCGCGTCGTGCGTCATTTCCACGTCCTCGCCGAGCGGCGCGGCGTCTACCGGATCGGGCCGGCGCAGCTCGCGGTGGGCGACCTGCTCGCCCGACCCGCGGCGACCGGCGCGTCCCCCGGCATCGATGTCTGGACCGTCCGGCCCCGGAGCGTCGCGGTCCGGGCGGTCGTCTCCGACCAGCGCTGGGGCGGCGAGCTGAAGGCCCGCCGCGGCCTGCTCGACGACCCGACGCGCTACGCGGGGATCCGGCCCTACCAGCCCGGGGACCCGCTCCGCGGCATCCATTGGAGGGCGACCGCCAGGCTTGGTCACCCGGTCAGCAAGCGCTTCGATCCCGCCCGCCAGCGCGAGGTCGTCGTCGCGCTCGACATCGAGACCGGCATCGGGCCGGCCGGGGCCGACCGATACGACGACGAGCTCGTCGAGAGCCTGTGCGTCGCCGCCGCCTCGCTGGTGCGGCAGCTCCGCGCGGAGGGGGCCACGGTCGGTCTGGCGGCGGCCGCGCACAGTGAAGGGACCCGGACGATGGCCTATGTGGCGCCGGGAGGATCCGAGGGGCAGCTCGGCCGATGCCTCGACCTCCTCGCCCGCCTGAGCTCGTTCCCGTCCGCTCCGTTCGAGCGGCTGCTGGCGATGCTCGTGCGCTCCGTCTCTCCGGCCACCTCGCTCGTGGTGCTGAGCGCCCGCGATCCGTCGCCGTACCTGCCGGCCCTCCGCGGGATCGAGCGGTCCGGCTATCCGGTCTGGCACCTCGGGTTCGGACCGGCGGCGCCGGCGCTGATCGCCCGTGCCCGAGCTGCCGCGATCGCGTCGAGCCCGGCCCAGCTCGACGGGCCGTGGCGGACCGCCACGGCCCTCCTCGTCGGGCCGTGAACCGCAGGCCCGGCCCGCTCGTCACGGCGGTCGGCCGCGCGCTCGATGTGCTGCCCACGATCCTCGCGCTGATCGCCGAGGGCTCGTGGATCGCCGTCGTGTACGCGCTCCTCCGAGGGGCCAGCCACGAATGGATCGAGCTCGGCCCCGTCGTCCTTGCCGGGTTCGCCGGGGCCGGCCTGCTGATCGGGCGTGTGCTCGCACCCCGGCTGGGCGGTCGGTGGCCGGCCTGGGCCGTCGTCATCACCGTCCTCGCAGCCGCGGCCGGCTGGCTGAACGCGGCCACGACGTGGTCGGCCCTTCTGTCTCCGACGCCGACAGCGGCCCTCGGCGTCAACCCGGGCGGCTGGATCACCGGCCTCGCCTTCCTCCGCGGGCTGGGCTACGCCCGTCCGTCTTCGCCGGACGGCGCCGTCCGCTCGCCGATGCCGGTCGGCCTCCCGGCGGTCGTCGTCTCGTTCTTGATCGGCGGGCTGATCGCGGAGCCCGGCCGGACGGTGTTCCGGGACGCCGCCCTCGTCTCCACCATCGTCTTCGTCGCGACCGCGACGCTGGCTCTCGCGCTCACCCGGGCGAGCACGCTCGGGCGGGCCTCCGGCTTCGACTGGCGGGGCAACCGGACCTGGTTCGGCCTCCTCCTCGTCTTCGTGACCGGGATCCTCGTCGTGGCCGTCCCGGCTTCGTACGCCGTCGGACCGGCCGTCATGGTGGTGATCGCCGCCCTGCCGGTCCCGCTCTTCTTCCTCGGGCTCACCGTCGGACTCGACCGCCGTCTCCTCAGGGTCCTCCTGGTCCTGCTGGCCGTCGTCGCCGTCCTCGTCGTCATCGTCCGACTCATCGGCCCGCATCCCGGGGGGCCGGATGCGGGGGGCGCGACCGGTGGGGCGGCGGGGCCGACGGCGACGCCGGACTGGCTCACCCTCGTCGGTGGGGTGTTCGTGCTGGTCCTGGCGGCGATCGCCGTCGGCGCGCTGGCCGCGATCTGGATGCGCCAGGCCCCCGCGCCGGACGATGGCGCCGTGGCCGAGGAGCGCACGATCGACCACGGGGTCGGGTCGACCTCACGGACGCCTCGCCGGTTCCATCTCCGTCTGCGCCGACAGCGCGAGCCGACCGACGCCTCCTCCGCCTACCTGGCCACGCTCCGCGAGCTGGCCGCCGATCCGCCGCTCGAGCGGCGCGCCGACGAGACGCCGGCCGAGCACGCTCGACGGCTCCGGTCGAGTGGAGCCGGGGCTCGATTCGGGGCGGCCGTCGATCTCCTCGCGGCGGATTACGAGCTCGTCCGGTTCGGGGCGTCGGCGCTCACGCCTGGGGAGCACCGCCGGGCGCTCGGTCGGTGGCGGCGCATCCGGGCGCTCGTCCACCGTCGGCCCACCGCTGGATGACGGCCTGTCATGACGGCCCGTCACTGAGACACGACACTCGTGACCACCCTCATGAAGACGCCCCGGGAACGGCCACAGATCGTCGTCATCCGACAGGGCGACGACCACGGATGCATCATCACGATCCTTCTCCTGATCGTGGCGTGGCCTCTTGCGATCGTCTACTGGATCCTGCGCCTGATGGCCTGGGTCGTCGGCGTGACGGTCGACTGGCTGACCGGCGGACCGTGGCGGCGGCGACGGTGAGCGCGATACGCGTCGTTCGCGGCTGAGGGATCGTCGCCCCGACGATGGCCTCAAGGTCCGATGGGGCGCGCTGCCAGGATCGGGGCCCAGATCCGCCCGTGGAACCGTCCGGATGCGCTCAGTGACCAGGCTTGCCTCCCTCCGCCGCATCGCCACCTTGCCCGAGACTCGGGGCCTGATCGTCGCGGCCGCCCGATCGGAGACCCTGCGCGACATCGCTCAGCGTGCCGTCCACGATCGGGCCGCCCTGGTGCGGGACCTGAGGGATCATGCCAGTGCTCGAGACCTCGTGCGCAGCGCCGTCCGACATCCGGCCGGCCGGGAACTCGCGGGCGCCTGTCTCCTGATGCTGCCCGGTCGGTATCTCCCGCTCGGCTGGGCGGCGACCTGGGCGGCCCACAAGGTCCTTCGTCGGTACATCGATCCGCCGGCCGAAGTGCTTCACCCCCCGACCTTCGAGGCCGGCCGACCGCAGAAGAACGTGACGCCCGGGGCAACGCAGGGCGACGTTCCGACGGTGGCCGGGCCCGAAGTGGACGATGCCGTGCCTCGGCGGCGCCCGAGCAGAGGACCCGGGCTCTCACGCTGAGGGTGCAGGTCCTTCGCGGGCGCCCGCGCCGTTGCCGTCCGGGAATGCGTCTGGAACGCCGGGCCCGGGTCCAGTGGCTCCACGCCCTCTATGCTTTCTCGAGCAGGCAGATCCGGCGCTCGTCCACGAGTGGGAGCGCCTTCGCACGGAGTGCCGCCGATGACCGCGATCATCCGAACCGAGAAGCTCACCAAGTGGTACGGGAAGCACCGCGGGGTGCTCGACGTCGACCTGCAGATCGAGAGCGGGGAAGTCTTCGGGTTCCTCGGGCCGAACGGGGCCGGGAAGACGACCACGATCCGCCTGCTCCTCGACCACATCCGTCCCTCGAGCGGACGGGCCACGGTGTTCGGGATCGAGACGACGGCCGACCCGGTCGCGATCCACCGCCGCATCGGCTACCTGCCGGGCGAGTTCACCCTCTACGACCGCCTGACCGGCGGCCAGACGCTGGAGTACTTCGCCCACCTCCGAGGCGGCGTCGATCCGACCTACCGGGCGCAGCTCATCGAGCGCTTCGACCTCGACCCGTCGCGACGGTTCAAGGAGTACTCGAAGGGCAACAAGCAGAAGGTGGGTCTCGTCATCGCGCTCCAGCACCGGCCCGAGCTCCTGATCCTCGACGAGCCGACGGCCGGCCTCGACCCGCTCGTCCAGCAGAGCTTCTTCGAGACCCTCCGCGAGTTGATCGTCGACGGCCGCACGGCCTTTCTCTCGAGCCACATCCTGAGCGAGGTCGAGAAGAGCTGCGACCGGGTCGCGATCATCCGCGAGGGTCGCCTGGTGAAGGTCGACACGGTCGACGCCTTGCGCGACCTCGCCCACCACCAGGTCGAGCTGCGCTTCGTCGGGGCCGTCCCCGAGGCCGATTTCGAGGCGCTCCCCGGGGTCAGCGAGGTGGTCGTCGACGACCACGTCCTGCGGATGCGCGTCGCCGGGCCGATCACCCCGGTCGTCCAGGCGGCCGCCCGCTACGAGCTGCTCGACTTCGTCTCCCGGGAGCCGTCCCTCGAGGAGACGTTCCTGGCCCAGTACGGCCGCGAGGCCGTCGAGGTAAGCAACCATGGCCGTTAGCGCCGGCACGCCGCGCCAGCCCGCGGCGGCCACGTTCCCCCCGATCCCGCTCCACCGCCGCCTCTACGGCTTCGGGAGCATCTACGGCAAGACGATCCGCGACTCGCGGCTCGCCTTCATCATCGCCGCGGGTTTCCTCGGCGGGCTCGCGCTCGTCATGGGCGCCGCCGTCTCGAGCATCTTCCCGACGGCCCAGGCCCGCATCGAGATCGACAAGGTCCTGGGGAGCATGCCCGCCTCGATGGTCAACCTCTTCGGCAACGCCACCCTGATGGGCCCGAAGCTCGGCACGGTCGGCGGCTACATGACCTGGAAGTACGGCGCGGTCTTCGCGCTGGGCACCGGCCTGTGGTCGATCCTCGCGCTGTCGGGGACCCTCGCCGGCGAGGCGGCCCGCGGGAGCCTCGACTTCGTCGCCGCGGGGCCCTTCGGCAAGCGCCGGATCGCCCTCGAGAAGCTCACCGCCCACCTGACGATGCTCTGGCTCGCCATGGCGATCCTCGCGGTCCTCACGACGGTCAGCTCGAACGTCTACGGCGACGCATCGCTCGGCGACCAGATCCCGCTCGGCTCCTCGATCGGCTTCGCCCTCTGGGTCGGCTTCATCGCCCTCTTTTTCGGCGGCGTCGCACTTGCCCTCGCGCCGCTCCTCGGCCGCGCCGGATCCGCGGGGGTCGCCGGCCTGGTGATGGTCGCCCTGTGGGTCGTGAGCGGCCTGAACGTCGGCGGTCCGCTCGTCGTCCTGAGTCCATTCCATTGGACCGTCGACCACATCCCGCTCGTCGGCTATTACGACTGGCCGGGTCTCGCGCTCGTCGGTCTCGTCGCGGTCGTCTTCCTCGCGCTCGGCGTGGAGCTGTTCTCGCGGCGCGACCTCGGCGTCACCGCGGGCCTGTCCCTGCCGGGCCTGCCGGCCCGGGTCCTGGGCGTCCACGGGCCGACGGCCCGGGCGTTCGGCGACCAGCTCCCGCGGGCGACGTCGTGGGGGATCGGCCTCTTCCTCTTCGGTGCGCTTCTCGCCTCCATCGTCAAGGCGATGGCAGACACGATCGGGGCCAGCCCTGACCTCCTGAAGACCTTCACCACGATCTTCCCCGACTTCGACCTCACGTCCGCCGGGGGCTTCCTCCAGCTGTACGTCGCGCTCTTCTACATCGCGGCCGGCTTCGCCGGGGCGACGTTCGTCTCGAAGTGGGCCTCCGACGAGACCGACGGTCGTCTCGAAATGGTCCTCGCGACGCCGATGGCGCGCGTCCGCTGGGTCATCGCCGGGGGGATCGGCGCGCTCCTGGCGATCGTCGTGATGACCGTCCTGTTCGCGCTCGGGATCGGGCTCGGGGCGGCGGCCGGAGGCGTGTCCGCCGGCCAGGCGATGATCGGGTCCGCCGCGCTCGGCCTCTACGCCATCGCTGTCGTCGGAATCGGCGTGGCGATCGGCGGGCTGTGGCGGACGTCGCTCGCGGCCGAGATCGCCGCGCTCTTCGTCGTGGCGACCTACCTCATCGACCTGCTTGCGCCGCCGCTCAAGCTGCCCGACTGGTTCCACCAGCTTGCCCTGACGGCGCACCTGGGTCAGCCGATGGTGGGCCAGTGGGATGCGGCCGGGATCATCGCGTGCCTCGTCATGGCGGCGGGCGGCGTCGCGCTCGGGGCGTGGGGGATGACGAGGCGCGACACGAACGCGTGATCGCGGTCCCGAGCGCCACGCTCGCACAGCGGTCCGGGGGCGCGGTGACCCTGACCGCCGCTAGACTCACGGCGACAGGGCGCAACCCTGTTCTTGACGCACCGGAGGAGGCCGCATGAGCGCACCGCGGTTCCCGATCCGAGTCGGCGCCCTGATCTGGCCCCAGGTCGGGTCGTGGGACCAGATCCGCGAGGCTGCCATTGCGGCCGACCGCGCCGGGCTCGACTCGATCTGGACCTGGGATCACCTGTACGCGATCGTCGGCGAGCCGCTCCAGCCGATCTTCGAGGGCTGGACGACGCTGGCTGCCTGGGCCGAGATCACCGATCGGGCGGCACTCGGCCTGATGGTCGGCGCCAACACCCTCCGCAACCCGGGTGTCGTCGCCAAGGCGGCCGTCACCGTCGATCACGCGAGCCACGGGCGCTGCTGGCTTGGGCTCGGAGGCGCCTGGTTCGAGGACGAGCACCGGGCTTACGGCATCGACTTCGGATCGGGCTTCGGCGAGCGATTGGACTGGCTCGACGAGTCGGCCGGGGCGCTGCGCACGATGCTCAACGGCGGATCCGTGACTTCCCCGGAGGGCGGCGAATACCGATTCCAGGGGGCGGTCGTGCGACCGCTCCCGTACAACGGCCCGGGCCGGCTGCCGATCATGATCGGCGGCTCCGGCGAGAAGAAGACGCTTCGGACGGTCGCTCGCTCCGCCGATGGCTGGAACGCCTATGGATCCGTCGACACGCTGCGCCGCAAGGCCGAGATCCTGGCGGCGCATTGCGCGGACGCCGGGCGGGACATCGCCGAGATCGAGTTCTCGTTCGGCCCGTACTGCGTGATCCGCGATGACCCCGCCGAGGCGAGCCGGGTGCTCGCGGAGGCGCTGGCCGCCAACGGCGAGATCCGCGACCCGGACCCCGAGTCCGACCTGGTCGGATCGCCCGAGCGGATCGCCGAGCTGTGGCGTCCGTTGCTGGAGATCGGCTTCACCCACCTGATCATCGACCTGCCGGCTCCCTATGACCGCGAGACGATCGATCGTCTCCACGAGGTGCGCGAGCTGCTCTCGGCCGCTCGATGAGGGAGCCACGGCGACGAGAGCAGGGGATCGCGGAGTGATGGAGGCCCCGACCCGGTGATGAGCGACCCGACCGCTGACCCGACCCTCGACCGGCTGCTCCGCCACATGGCATGGGCGAACGCCGCGCTCTTCGCTCGGCTCGCCGAGCTGACGGACGAGGCGCTCGCGCTCGCGGCGCCCCGGAACGAGTGGA
>JBGPFS010000019.1:0-21304 GCA_041483455.1 Candidatus Limnocylindria bacterium
AACGTCCACGTCGGGCCGAGCGACCACGTGCCGTGGCTCACCGACCGCAAGTTCTGCTACATCCAGATGGAGGGTACGACGTACGGCGACGTGCCGCTCCGCGCGGAGCTCAAGCTCGAGGTCTGGGACAGCCCGAACAGCGCCGGCGTGATCACCGATGCGATCCGCTGCCTGAAGCTCGGCCTCGATCGCGGCCTGACGGGGACGCTCGTCGCGCCCTCGAGCTACTTCATGAAGAGCCCGCCCCACCAGATCCACGACGACATCGCGTTCAACCGCGTCGAGGCGTTCATCCGCGGCGAGGACGATGAGACGCTGGTCGGGACGGAGGCGCCCCAGAAGAAGGTCCTCAGGAAGATGGCCGGCGCCAAGAAGGCGGCCGTCGCGACGAGATGACGACGCCCATCGCCGACGAAGGCCGCTCGGAGGCCGCGGCTCCCGGACGACTCGAGGCCCCGCATCGGCGGACCGGCCGGGCTCCGCGGGTCGTCGAGAAGGCGGCCGGCCTGGGGTACCGGTTCGTCTCGTGGCTCCTCGCGGTCCTGCCCGCCCGTCCGACCTGGACGGTGCTCGGCTGGGCCGCCCAGGCGTCCTACCTCCTCTGGCCGTCGAAGCGGCGCTGGTCGAACCTCAACTTCGGGCATGTCCTCCGGACGTCGCCCGACGATCCGGCGGTGCGACGGATGGCTCTCCGGGCCTACGCCACCTACGGCCGCTACATCGTCGAGCTCATGCGGCTGCCGCGGATCTCGTCAGAGCGGTCGGCGGATCTCATCGATCCGGTCGGTCTCGACGCGATCGACCGGATCCGGGCCGGATCGCGCGGGATCGTCTTCGCCGTCTGCCACGTCGGCAACAACGAGGCGCTCGCCGCCGGGGTCAAGGTCCGATCGTGGCCGCTCAACGTGGTGGCCGACGACTCGACCTTCCCGGAGATCTTCGAGATCCTGCGCCGGCAGCGCGAGGCGTGGGGCGTCCACGTCATCCCGTGGCGGAACCTGCGCGAGGTCTACGGGGTCCTGCGCAAGGGCGAGATGCTCGCCCTCCTGGTCGACTGGGGCTACCGCCCCGACGGGATCCCGGTCCGCCTGTTCGACGCCTGGACGACCCTGCCCGCCGGGCCGGCCACGCTGGCCGGGAAGACCGGCGCGACGATCGTCCCGGTCGTGGCCCGTCGGCATGCTGGCGGCCGGTTCTTCCTCACGATCGACGAGCCGATCCGGGTCGCCTCGGTCGCGCCGGCTGAGCTCCTCCGGGCGACCCAGGCGATGGCCGCCGCCCTCGAACGGGTCATCGAGGCCGCCCCGGACCAGTGGTACAACTTCAAGCCGATCTGGCCGGCCACGGCGGAGGAGTCGGCCGGGCTCGCTGCGCGCGCCGTCGAGATGGCAGCCTCGACGCGAGCTTCCCGCGCGGCGGACGTGGATTCGCTCACCGCATCGAGATCCGGCGCCGGTGGATCCGCTGGCCAGGACGGCCCCGAGGCCGCGTGACCGGCCGGCCGGAGTCCGCGCCGCCCCGTTCGACCTGGACCGGGCGGCTCGTCGCGCGGGCCCTCGTCGCCGCCTCGTGGCTCGCCGGTCGCCTCCCGTTCGGCCCCGCGGTCCGGGCCGCCGAGATCGGCGGCGAGCTCTGGTATCGCCTCGCACCGGGGCGTCGCGCGCTCGCCCGCCGGAACCTCCAGCGGGTCGCCACCTGGCTCGTCGCCGACGCGTCCGCCGGAGACTCGGTCCGCTCGACCGAGGCCCGGCCGCTCGACCCGGGGATCGTCGCGGCGGCGAACGATCCGGCCGCTCTCGAGCGGCTCGTCCGAGCTGCGTTCCGTCACTACGCCCGCTACTACCTCGAACTGCTCCGGATCCCGTCGCTCAGGCCGGCCGTGGTCCGCAACATCGAGGTGGAAGACCCGGAGCTCGTCGCACGGGTCCTCGGAGCCCCCGGGCCACTCCTCTTCGCCTCGCTCCATTTCGGAGCGATCGAGCTGCCCGCGGTCTACTTCGCCGTCCACGACACGCGTCCGGTCAGCGCGCCGATGGAGACCCTCGCCAACCCCGATCTCCAGGCGTTCTTCGTCCGGAGCCGCGGCTCGCTCGGGGTCCGGATCGTCGACCCGCGCGAGGCCCGCCGCGAACTGTCCGCGGCTCTCGGGCGCGGTGAGGCGGTCGGGCTCGTCGCGGACCGCGACGTCCTGGGGAGCGGCGTCGAGGTCCCGTTCTTCGGGAGGCCGGCCCGATTCCCGATCGGCGCTTCGCTCCTGGCGATCGAGTCCGGCCTGCCGCTGTGGGTCGTCGCGGTCAGGCGGATCTCCCGGTCCCGGTACCGCGCGCGGGTCGTCCGGGTCGACCTCCCGCCGGACGGTTCGCGGCGCGAGCGAGTGACCGCCCACCTGGCCGCCCTCGCCCGGGCATACGAGGCGCTG
Source organism: Candidatus Limnocylindria bacterium (assembly GCA_041483455.1). Lineage (GTDB taxonomy): Bacteria > Chloroflexota > Limnocylindria > Limnocylindrales > CSP1-4 > JBGPFS01. The sequence continues at coordinate 2,420 of JBGPFS010000019.1, forward strand.
GTCGCCGACGCCCCGGCCCAGTGGTGGTCCGCGTTCTTCCCGATCTGGCCGGACCTCGAGGAGCGGGCCGCCTCTTCCGGCGGAACGTCGGCATGACCGGCCGCGATGCGGTCGGCGGGCCCCCCGCGGGCGCGGGGCGGGCGGACCTCCATATCCACACCCTCGCCTCGGACGGGACCGCAGGGATCGAGGCGATCCTCGAGCAGGCCGAGCTGGTCGCGCGGCTGGATGTCATCGCGATCACCGACCACGAACGGATCGATGCCGCGCTGGCGGCCCGGGCGATGGCGATCGCACGCGGCTACCGGGTGCAGGTGGTCGTCGGCGAGGAGATCTCGACCCGGGGCGGCCACCTCCTCGGGCTCTGGCTGCGCGAGCCGATCCGGCCCTGGCGGTCGCTGCGTGAATCGATCGCCGAGATCCACGAACAGGGCGGTCTCGCGATCCCGGCCCATCCCCTCTTTCCGTATCCGCTGTGCGCCCAGGGGCCGTTCCTCGCGCGGCTGCTCGCCGACCGCGATCCGCGGGTCCGGCCGGACGGTCTCGAGACGTTCAACCCGACGACCTTGGGTCGGCCCGTCCACCGGCGCGTCGTCGGCTTCGTCGAGGCGCACGGCCTGGCCGGGCTCGGCTCCAGTGATGCCCATGCCCTCGATGCGGTGGGCCAGGGCTGGACCAGCTTCGCGGGCTCGTCCGCGTCCGAGCTGCGCGACGCCATCCACGAGCGTCGGACCGGCTGGCACGGCTCGTTCCATCACACGATCGGCCAGCTCTCCACGTTCGGGCTCCAGCTCCGCAAGCGGGGGCGCGACCTGCGCGACGACACTCGCGCCCGGATCCTGGGCGCTGGAACCGGCCGGGACCTGGGGATCCCGGCGGCGTACGATGACGACTCCGAGAACGAACCGACGGAGGCCCGCCGATGAAGATCGGCCTCGTGACCCCGTACGTCTACCCCGTCCCGGGTGGCGTGAATGAGCACGTCCGCTATCTCTACGAGAACCTGCGCCAGCGCGGCCACGACGTGCGGATCATCAGCAGCAGCCACGGGCTCCAGCGGGCCTCGGACGGCGACGTGATCCGGCTCGGCAAGGGTTTCAGCATGCCGACCAACGGCTCGGTCGGGACGATCACGCTGTCGCCCCGCTACGTGGGCCAGGTCCGCACCATGCTCGACCACGAGCATTTCGACCTGCTCCATTTCCACGAGCCGTTCGTGCCGTTCCTCTCGCTCGTCCTCCTGCACGAGTCGCGGAGCGTGAACATCGCGACCTTCCACGCCTACGCCGGGTTCTCGCCGTCCTACGAGTTCGGCAGCCGGATCATGCAGGGCCACGCTCGCCGACTCCACGGCCGGATCGCGGTCAGTGCGGCCGCGCGCCACTTCATCGACCGCTACTTCCCGGGCGACTACAAGGTCATCCCGAACGGTGTCGAGATCTCCCGGTTCGACCGCGCGGTCCCGATCGCACGCTGGCAGGACGGGACGCCGAACCTCCTGTTCGTCGGCCGCCACGAACCGCGAAAGGGGCTCCTCGAGCTCCTCAAGGCGTTCCGGATCCTGCGCCGGGAGGGCCGCGACGTCCGTCTCCTCATCGTCGGCTCCGGTCCTCAGGAGCGCGAGGCGCGCCGCTACGTCCTCACCCGCCGGCTCGTAGACGTCGAGTTCCTTGGTCGGGTCAGCGATACGGAGAAGGCCCAGCTCTACCGGACCGCGGATGTCTTCGTGTCGCCGGCCACCGGGCGCGAGTCGTTCGGGATCGTCCTGCTCGAGGCGATGGCCGCCGGCGCCCCGATCGTGTGCTCGGACATCCACGGCTACAAGGGCGTCGTGAAGCGCGGCGAGCAGGCGCTCCTGGTCCCGCCCAAGGATCCGCGGGCCCTGGCCGCGGCCGTCGACCAGCTGCTGGCCGACCCGGCCGAGCGGGCCCGGATGTCCGCGTCCGGCCGGGAGCGGGCCGAGGAGTTCAGCTGGGAGCGGGTCACCGCCAAGGTCGAGGACTACTACGGCTTCGTCATCCGACGCCTGGCCGCGGCCGACGCCCTGCCCCCGGATTACCGGTCGCCGGTCCCGACATCGGTCCGGATCGGACCGGGCGCGGCCGACGCATCCAGCGCGGCCGGGGCATCGGGCGCGGCCGACGCATCCAGCGCTCTCGAGCCGGCCGACGCGATCCGCCACGTCCAGGCGCTGTAGCCGACGATCAGGCAGGTCGCCCCGACCAGGCCGAACAGGCCGATGGAGCCGAGGTCGATGAGCTTGACGCCCTGGACCGCCGGATCCGTGTTCACCGGGAACTGGAAGGCGTAGAGCCAGGTCGGCAGGAGTCCCTGGTACGTGTTCACCCAGGCGGCCGGCAGCGGCAGGGCCGAGATGTTCGGGTAGAAGACGATGAACCAGATGGCGGCCGCGGCGACCAGCCCGGCGGTGAACCGACGGGCGTCCCGGGCGGTCGCGATCACCCAGGCGAACGGCGCCAGGACGACCAGGACGAGAGCGGCGATCGGCTCGGTGGAGAAGCCCTGCAGGCTGACGAGCGGACTGGCCGGCAGGAGCGCGCGGACGATGACGAGGGCGCCGATCGCGCCGAGCATCGTCACGCTGAGGGCGACCAGCCGGCGGGTCGTCTCGGCCGGGGTCAGCGTCGGGCGGCCGAGGGCCAGGAGCTGGCCCACGAGGAGCACACCGGCCCCGATCAGGACGATCGCGATGCCGGCGACCTGGGTCGTGACGAGGAGCGTCCCGGGGGCGGTCGTCTGGCAGGCCGCGGAGCCCGGATTGGCCGCCGTCACCCGGACGAACGCACACAGCGGGGCCTTGAACAGCCAGAGCAGGGCCGGCAGCATGAGCATTCCCGCCGCCACGAGCCGGGCGACCAGCCAGACCCGGCGGGACGTCCCGTGCCAGAGCTCGGCCAGGAAGTAGCCCAGCGCGAGCGTGACGAAGGGCAGGCCCGCATACTCGTGGTACTGGAAGGTCACCCGGTCGATCCGCGACCAGGGGATCCACTGGAGCGCGAATCCCACCGTCACAAGACCGAGCGCGAGGCTGCGCCGCTTGAACGCCTGCCAGGCCGCGAACGCCAGGGCCGGGATCCCGAGCCACCACAGGACCAGGTTGCCGTGGTCGTAGATCGCCGCGGCCGTGTTGCCGGCGAAGCTCCCCTGGTAGAACCAGACGGGCTTGAGGTCGAGCGGCCAGGCCCAGTACGGCGATGACGCGGCGTGGGTCGCCCGCAGGTCGTTGTGGTAGCGGTACATGTCGGCGGTGAGCTGGAGGAGCGTCTTGCCGGTGTTGCCGGGCGGCCAGCCCTCGGTCAGCCGATTGCCGAGCGCCACCCAGGGCAGGTAGCTGACGACGTAGACGACGACCGGGATGGCGAGCAGCGACACGGCCAGCCAGACGAGCGGCAGCCCCCCGAGTGCACCGGGTCGCAGCCAGCCCTCGGGCGGCGATGCCGCTCGCTCGACCAGCGCCAGCGGATCGTCCGGGTCCGGCGGGGCGGCGAGCGGCCCGAGGCCCCAGGCGCCCGCCGCGCGGAGGATGCCCCAGACGACGACCGAGCCGATGACGAGCGCCAGGGCGATCTCGATCGGCGTCATGGAGACTGGGCCGAGGGCCAGCTTCCGCTCCGCGGCGCCGGCCGCGACCGCGAGTCCGAAGATGCCGATGCCGGCGGCCGCCGGGCCGCCGATCGCCAGCCGGATCTCCTCGGCCGACCAGGCGATCGGGCGCAGCACGGTGACGAGCGTGGCCGCGATCGTCAGGGCGATCATGAGGCCGATGAAGACCAGGTTGCCGCCGCTCGTCGCCGCGTCCTTGGGGACGATCAGCGCGAGGTAGCCCAGGAGCGCGCTGCCGGCGACGAGGCCGAGGATCGTGACGATCCGGCCGAGGGCCGAGCGGCCGAGGATCAGGATCCCGATCCCCGCGATCGCGTAGAGGGCGACCCACTTGCTCGCGAGCGCGAGCCCGAGCAGGCCGCCGACGACCGGCATCAGGAGCCAGAACGGGGCCCAGCCGCGGAGCCTGCCGGTCCATAGCGCGGCGAAGAGGGCGTAGGCCGCGGCGATGAACAATCCGACGTAGACGTCGTTCATCGCGATCCGGGACTGGACGAACAGCATCCCGTCGAGGAGGACGACGAGCCCGACACCGACGGCCACCGATCGACGGCGGAACAGGATCCGGGCGAGCAGGTAGAGCAGCGCCCCGGTGAGCGCCCCGGCCAGGACGCCTGGCAGGCGCCAGGCGAACGAATGACTCCCGATGTCGACCGTCCCGAGCGTCCCGTCGGCGCTCGCCACGAGGAGCTGTTGGCGGTCGAGGCTCGGGTAGCGCTGGTTCACGTCGGTCGCCCAGGCGACGACGGTGAACGGAACAGGAGCGTCCGCATAGACGGCGTTCCCGTGGGGTTCGATCACGTAGACGGTCTGGCCGGAGCCGCCCGGCCGGTCGCCCAGGACGTGGACCATCGAGCTGGCGTTGTCGTAGGTGACGCGCCGGACCGGGCCGGGCATCGCGAACGAGGTAAAGAGGCTCGGGGCGCCCACCTTCGCGCCCGCTGCGCCGAGCTTGATCACCGCCATCCGGGAGCCGCCCTCGGCCACGTAGACTTTGGGACCGTCGATGTCCGGGACGTTCGCGATCCCGGTGGCGGCCGCGTCGAGCGCGATCGTCTGGACCAGGGTCGCGGTCGTGGGCTCGACGAACGAGACGCCGGACCGGTCGGCGACGGCGAGGAGCGGCAGGGCCCGGACGGACAGCCCGGGCAACCGGCCGTCGGTGATCGCGCGGTCGAGCGCGTCCGCCCGGTCGAGCGGGATCGAGCCGGCGATCGGGATCGCCGACCCGGCCGGCGTGCCCCCGCCGAGCGCCGCCTTCAGGCGGAGCGCGTAGGTTCCCGAGTCACCCCCGATGAGCGCCGCGATCGTCGCCGCGGCGGCCGTCGGGTCGGTCACCTGGGTCGGGTCGGCGACGAGCGCGTCGCCCGTGCCACCGTCCGCGATGTCGCCGATCCCAGCCAGCGCGAGCCGCCCTCCGAGTGCCCCGCTGGACGGGTCGATCGAGATGAGCTCGCCCTTAGCCACGGCCACGAGCGCGCTCCCGTCGGACGTGACGAACAGGCGCTCCACGGGCGCCCCGAGCGTGGCGAACGGGGCGGCCGATGCGCTCGGGCCAGCAGCGACCTGGGTCGCGGTCCGGAGCAGGTCCAACGTGGTGGCCGTCTCGATCACGGAGACCGAGCCGTCGTCACTCCCCACGAAGACCCGATGCCCGACGGCATCGAGGGCGAGCGCCCGGGCGCCCGGCAGGGGGATCGAAGCCACGAGCCGCCGCGAGGCCAGGTCGTAGGCCCGGACCTCGGAGCCCGTCGCGACGTAGAACCGGTCGCCGGCCCGAGCGGCCGGGAGGGATGGGTCGTCCCAGCGCGGCTCGACGAGGGCATCGCTGATCGGGACTCCGAGGTCGGTCTGGCCGGTCGTTCGGTCGTCGCCCCAGGCCATCAACCCGACGGCGATCGCGTACTTCGCCAGGTGGGGATGGGTGTACTCGTAGATGTCGTGCTTCATCCCGTAGCGCCAGTCCTGGAGGAACTCCATGGCGGTCCGGGCGTGGTAGACCTCGTCGAAGTGGAACTGCTGCGGCTCCGACAGCCGGAAGGTGCGCATCGTCAGGACACCCACCACGAGGACGATCACCGCGAGGAGGTCGAGCCGGTCCAGCCGGCCCCCGGGCTCGCCGTGGAGGACGCGGGTCCGGTCCGAGAGCCTGGGCGAGGCATGGAGCGCCCGGCGGATGCGTTCGCCCAGGGTCCGCCGGTCCTGGGGCCAGGCGTGGCGTGCGTCGTCGAACGGGCCAGGCCCGGCGATCGGGGCAGCCTGGGCGATCGGGCCGGGTCCTCGGGCGGCGCCTCCGAGGGCGGCCGGTCCTCGGCCGGCGCGTCCGAGGACGGCCCCGACGGTGGCCCGGACCGCGATCGCGGCGGCGGGTCCGGACGGCTCCGGCCGCGCCCGTTCGCCCGTGGCCCGGGCGCCGTCGGCCGGCGATCCGTCGGCGGCTTCGTCGGCGGCGGCCTCGTCGGCCGCATCGGCCAGGGCATCCGCCTCCAGGCGCCGACCCGCGCCCGGACGGAGCTCGGTGGCCGCCCAGACCAGGACCGCCAGGTGGACGAGCGCGATCGCGGCCACCCCCGCCAGGGATCGGACCGCCCCCGCGATCCCCAGCCAGTCCTCGATCCTCGGGTTCTTGTAGAACGGCAGGGTGAGGACCGCGTAGAGGTTCAGGAAGTTGGCCACGGCCAGCGCCAGGTACGCGAGCCGCCAGCGGAACGAGCCGGCGGCGAGGATCGCCCCGAGCGCGAAGAACGGGTAGAGGTAGCGCTCGTGGACGCGGGTCGGCACGACGAAGAAGACCATCGCCAGCACGGTCACGCCCAGCAGGATCGTCCAGCGGTCGTCGCGCCGGGCGACCACCGCACAGACCGCTCCGATCGCCAGCAGGAGGAGCGCCGTCCCCACGTAGAGCGCCGGGATCCCCAGGACGAGCGTGGCCACCTCGCCCGGCTTGTCGCCCGCGACGTCCCGCAGCCAGTTGCCGGCCGCCGCGAGCCCGTTCCCGTCGCGCGAGAAGAGAGCCCACGGGTTGTAGGCGTTGACGGTCAGGTACGGGTAGCCGCCGGCTGTCTTGCCCACCTGGCCGAGCAGGTCGGGGATCGACAGGCCGAACGGCAGGCACAATGCGACCGCCGTCCCGAGACCGGCGATCCCGCTGGTCAGGAGGCGAACGGGGCTCCGGCCTTTCCACCGGGCGGGCTGCTCCACTCCGGGAGCGGTCGGGGAGTCTCCGGACCCAGGCGAGCGTGACGGCTCAGCGGCCCGGCGGCGGGCGAGCAGCGGCAGGACCAGGTACCGCCGGAGCAGCACGACCGCGAGGATCGGGACCAGGATCCCCAGTTGCGGCTTGACGATGGCGGCCACGGCCGCCAGGACCGTCGCCCGCTCGGGACGGTCGCGCCAGGTCTCCCGCACGGCCAGGAGCAGAAAGATCAGCCCGAACGAGTCGACCTGGCCCCAGATCGCGCTGTCGAACCAACTGACCGGGTTGACCACGAACAGGAGGGCAGCGAAGAGCGCCGCCCGGCGCGACCCACCCAGCTCCCGGACGAGGCTCGCGGCGAGCCAGCCGACGGCCACGTCGGCGACGATGGCGGGGAGCTTGATGAGCTCGCCGATCCCGCCGAGCCACTGCCCGACGATCCCCACGAGCCAGAGGACGTAGAGGTAGCCCGGGGTGTAGTCGATGAAGAAGCCGCGCCCGTAGAACCCGAAGGGGCCGTGCTGGGCGAGCTCGTTCGCCCACGCGGTGAAGGAGGCGCGGTCCACCCCGAACCCGGCGCCCGGGAGGAGGACGTATGCGATGATGAGGCGAAGGGCGAGCCCGAGGCCGAGGACGACGATGAGCGCGACGACGGGTGACCGCGTTGCGGCTCCGGAGCCCCGGCCGGACGCACCCATCGCGGGGCCTGCCAACGGGGTCGGCCTCCTGCTCGAGCGCTGAGGTGGTGCGGAGTATAGCGCAGGGCTCCGATCGCGACGCCCGGGCGACCGTCCGGAGAGGCCTCCGGAATGGCTTCCCGACCGCCGCCGTCGGCCTCGCCGTCGTCGTCCTGCTGCTCGCCACGTACCTCGTGAGCAACCCGCGGCGCGACGGGCTGTACGCCCACTTCACCTGGCAGGCCGCGGCCTGGCTCGAGGGCGAGACGGCGATCCGTTACCCGGTCCCCGCGGTCGGCGACCGGCCCGCCAACGACTACTACCAGGACGTCATCCCCGCCTCGGTGCCCGGTCGCGGGGAGATCCCGTTCCCGCCCCTGCCGGCGGTCGTCCTCCTGCCGTTCGTGGCGATCTGGGGCCTGGCGACCAACGCCCAGCTCCTCGGCGCGTTCCTCGCCGCGCTCGACGTCGGGATCGCGTTCTGGGTCCTCGGCCGGCTCCCGCTCGACCGCCGCGCCCGCGTCGCCGCGACCGTCTTCTTCGGTCTCGGGACCGTCTTCTGGTACAGCGCGGCGGTCGCGACGACGTGGTTCTTCGCCCATCTCGTCGCGGTCGGGCTGGGGCTCGGCGCGGTCGGGCTGGCGCTTGCCGGCGACCCGGGCGCCGCCTCGGGGGAGGAACCGCCCCACGGGGCCGTCGTCGCCCCGGCCGTCGGCGGCGGGCTCGGGATCGATCGTCGCCAGGTCCTGGCCGGCCTGTGCTTCGGGCTCGCCGCGACGGCTCGCCTGACCGTCGTCTTCGGCGCCCCCTTCTTCGTGCTCGTCGGGGCTGGGCGCGACTGGCGGGCGCGAGCGCTCGGGGCGGCCCTCGGCGCGGCGCTCCCGCTCGGGGCGCTCTTCGCTTACACGTACTTCACGACCGGCCAGCTCCAGAACCCGGTCTACGAGACCCTCTACCGCCTCGAGGCGCTCTCGTACCCGCAGCTCGGTTACCGGATCGACTGGGCGCTGGAGGATCCGCGCTACCTCGTCCGGAACCTGCCGCTCATGCTGGCGGGACTCCCCGATATCCTTCCCGCGTGCACCGACGGCGCGAGCGTGCGTGGCTTCTTCTCGGCAGCCTGCCCGTGGGTCGTCCCGAAGGACGTCGGGATGGGCCTGCTTCTCACGAGCCCGGCCTGGCTTCTCGCCGTCCCGACGCTCCGCTGGTGGGCGGAAGACCGGCTCGTCACCGGGGTCGTGCTGGCGACCGTCGCGATCGCGGTCGTCGACCTCATGCACTTCAGCCAGGGTTGGGTCCAGTTCGGGTATCGGTTCAGTCTCGACTGGCTGCCCTTCGCCCTGCCGCTCCTCGCGATCGGGCTGGTCGGCCTGCGCCGACGCTGGATCGGCTACGGGCTGATCGCGGTCTCGGTGGCGGTCAACGCCTGGGGCGTCGCCTGGGGCCGGATCCTGGGCTGGTGAGGTGACCGCGACGAGCGGGCCCCGGGACGCGGGCGCCCGGGGTGGGCGGTTCGGACCGGAGGCGGCCGCGGCGGGCCTGGCCGGACTGGTCGCCTTCGGGCTGGCCGTCGCCACGCTCATGCCCGGTGTCGGCTACTGGGACACCGCCGAGGCCCAGACCGTGGCCCCGATCCTCGGGACCGCCCACCCGACCGGCTTCCCGAGCTACGTGCTCCTCGGCTGGGTGGCCTCGGCCGTGCTCAGCCCGTTCGGCGACCCGGCGTTCCGGATGAACCTCCTGTCGGCGATCCTCGGCGGAGCAGCCGCCGCGCTGACCGCGCGGCTCACGATCCGCCTCACCGGGCGGGCGCTCGTCGGCTTGCTGGCCGGCTTGCTCCTCGCGACGACGCCGATCGCCTGGTCGGTCGCGAACCATGCCGACGGCCACGCCCTCCACCTCGCCCTCGTCGCCTTGCTGCTCGGGCTGCTCGTGGAATGGGGGATCGCCCGGCGCGGCGTCGCGGCGGGCGGCCCAGGCGGCCGGACGGGTCAGGTCGACCGAGCCGCCGACCGATGGCTGATCGCGGCGGCGGTCGTCTTCGGGATCAGCCTCGGGAACCACACGCTGACGCTTCTCCTCGCGCCCGGGATCGCGCTCTACGTGCTGGCCGTGGAGCCCCGGATCGTCCTTCGACCGGGTCTCCTCGCCCGCTGCCTGGGTGCGCTCGTGCTGACCACCGTCGTCCTCTACCTGGAGTTACCCCTCCGCGCCGGGCCGCTCCGGGCGCCGCTCGTCTACGGGCACCCGGAGACGTGGGACGGATTCACCTACGTCGTCCTCGCCGAGCAGTTCCGGGGCAGCCTCGTCGCGCCGTTCGCCGACCTCGGGACGAAGTGGGCCGCCCTCCTCAAGCTCGCCGGCGCACAGCTTGGCCTGTTCGCCCTCGTCGTCCCCGTCGCACTCCTCGTGACGGTCGTCCGCCGACCGCGCTACGCCCTGCTCACGGTCCCGGCGGTGGTCATCACCTGCTGGTTCGCGGCCAGTTACCAGAACGCCGACATCGCGCGCTACTACCTCGGGCCGGCACTCATCGTCAGCACCTGGATCGGGATCCTGGTGGCCGAGGCGATCGGGGTCGCCGAGCGACTGGCTGGTCGGGCCGCTGTCGGGGACGACTGGAGCGACGTGGACGAGGCGGACGAGGCGGACGACCACGCCGGCGGGGCGGGCGACGACCCACCCGACGACGCCCGGGCCCCGGGTCGTCGGCGCTCTGCGGCCGGGTCGATCCCGCTCGTCGCCCTGGCGATCGTAAGCGCCCTGTTCGGTCTCCTGGTACCGACCATCCCCGAGCGCTGGCGGGCCGTCGACCGGAGCCAGGATCGGGGCGCCTCGGCGTGGCTCGCCGGCGTCGAGACGGCGGTCGAACCCGGCGCGATCATGGTGAGCTGGTGGAGCTACTCGACCCCGCTATGGTACGCACAGCTGGTGGAGGGCAAGCTGCCTGGCGTCCGGATCGTGGACGACCGTACCCGTCTCGATGAGCACCTCGGAGAACTCAGCGACGTGATCGACGCCAATCTCGGCCGGCGGCCGATCTACCTCATCCGGCCCCCCGACGAGATCTCCCGACTCGGCCAGCGCTACGTTCTCCAGGAGGTCCCGATCGCCGGCGGCCAGCCGCTGATCCAGGTCCTGAGGGTCCGGCCGTGACCGAGAGCGTGGCCTCGTCTTCGTCGCCGGGCCGGGTCGCCGAACTCTCGTACTTCTTCCCGGCCCACAACGAGGAGGCGAACGTCGCCGCGCTCGTCGAGGAGGCCCTGGCGGAGCTGCCGGCGCTCGCGGAGCGGTTCGAGATCGTGATCGTCGACGACGGCTCGCGCGATCGGACCGGCGAGCTCGCCGATGGCCTGGCGACGGCCCACCCGGGCGTCGTGCGGGCCATCCACCACCCCACGAACCTCGGCTACGGAGCGGCGCTCCGGTCGGGCTTCCGGGCCGCCCGGTTCGATCTCGTCGGGTTCACGGATGGGGATCGCCAGTTCCGCGTCGCCGACCTCGGCCGGCTCAGCGCCCGGATCGGCGCGCCCGACGCACCGGCCGTCGTGGCCGGGTTCCGGATCCGGCGGGCCGACCCGCTGATCCGGACGGTCTACGCCCGGTCGTACCGGCTGGCCAACCGGGTCTTCTTCGGGCTCCGCGTCCGGGACGTCGACTGCGCCTGCAAGCTCGTCCGGCGGTCGGCCCTCGAGGGGCTCCGGATCGAGAGCGGCGGGGCATTCTTCTCGGCCGAGCTGCTGATCAAGCTCCGGGCGGCAGGCCGGAGGGTGGTCGAGGTCGGCGTGCCGCACTACCCGCGGACGGCCGGATCCCCCACCGGCGCCCGGCCGCAGGTCATCCTGCGCGCCGTCCGGGACTTCTGGGGCCTGCGGCTCCGCCTGTGGGCGAACCCGGGCGCGGCGCTCCGGCGGGGCTCGGCCATCCTGGACGGGACGCCGCAGGGGCGCTGAGCGCGGGGCCGCCCGTGCGGGCGGCGCGCGTCACTCCGGGGCTGGGCCGTCCCGCCCGCCGCCCTCGGAACCCCGGTCGAGGGAGTTCACGAAGTCCCGGAACACCTCCAGGCGGGGATCGGCCGGCGACGGCTCGGCGTCCCCGTTCGTCTCGTCGTCACCCGCGATGCCGGCGGCCTCGGGGCTGACGCCGGCGCGGTCGAGGACCTCCTCGGCGGCGAAGACGGGGACACCCGTCCGGACCGCCAGGGCGAGCGCGTCGGAGGGGCGAGAATCGACCTCGAACGTGCGCTCGGCCGCGACGATGAACAGCCGGGCGTGGAACGTCTCCTCGGCCAGCGAGACGATCACGACCCGCTCGATCGACGCTCCGAGCTCCGCGAGCACCGAGGCGAAGAGGTCGTGGCTGAGGGGCCGCTCGGGCGAGACGCCCTGGAGCTTCATCGCGATCGCGTTCGCCTCCCACGGGCCGATCCAGATGGGGAGGTAGCGCTCGCGCTCGAGCTCCTTGAGGATCACCACGTGATTGCTCGAGGGCATGTGGATCCGGACGCTCTCGACCACCATCTCGACCAGCCGGTCCGCCATGGGCGGGATTATCCCACGCTCGCCCCACGGATCGGCGCCAGGCGGCGGGCAGACGCGCCGACCAGCGCGCCGGCGACGAAGCCGCCGATGTGGGCGAAGATCGCGACGCCGCCGTCGTTCGTGCTCGCGACACCCAGCGACAGCAGGCCGTCGACCAGCTGGAGGACGAACCACAGCCCCAGGACCAGGACCGCCGGCACCTCGGCGATCTGGAAGACGAAGACGAGGAAAACGATCGACAGGACCCGGGCCCGCGGGTAGAGGACCAGGTAGGCCCCCAGAGCCGCCGCGATGGCCCCGGAGGCGCCGATGACCGGGACGGTGGAGTCCGGGGCCACGGCCGCCTGGGTCAAGGCGGCCACGAGCCCGCCGGCCAGGTAGAAGACGAGGAATGGCAGGCGGCCGAACCGGTCCTCGACGTTGTTGCCGAAGATCCAGAGGTAGAGCAGATTCCCGCCGAGGTGAAGCCAGCCGGCGTGCAGGAACAGGCTGCTGACGACGGCGGTCCCCGCGCCGACGAGATCGCCCCGACCCAGCGCGGCCCACAGCTCGGCGGGGACCAGGCCATGCGCACGGTAGAACGCGTCGAGGGCAGCGTCGCCGCCGGTCGCCTGGACCGTCAGCTCGATCGCGAAGACGATGGCGCACAGGATCACGATGGCCAGCGTCACGACCGGCCGGCTGCGGGTGGGGTTGGCGTCCCGGAGCGGGATCACCTGATCACGGCCCGCTCGACGCAGCCCCGGCCGAGGCCGGCGGCCCGGCCGGCCGGCCGGAAGCGCCGGGGAGCGGCGAGCCGCTCGACGGACCGGGCGAGGGGAGGCTCGGCAGCGGACCCTCGAGGGTCGACGCCATCAGCCGGTCGTGGTCGATCCACAGGATCTGGGCAGGCAGGTCCCCGTCCCCGGCGACCGTGACGACGAGCCCGCGCAGATCGGACCAGCCCGAGGCCGTCGCCGGGTAGAGTCGGAACTGGGCCTGGATGCCGCCGCTCTCCTTGTCGATCGCGAGGAGCCGCCGGTTCGGGGCGTCGAAGCCGTAGATGACGCCCACCGCGCGGTCGCTCGCCGTGGCGAGGAGTCCGTACGAGGGCGCAGGCCGCAGGAGCTCGTCGCCCGGGTCGCCGGGCGCCCAGCCCTTCGACTGGCCGGCGATGAACCGGATGATCGAGCCGCGCTGCGAGATCCAGATGTCGCCGTCGATGACCAGGGCGTCGGTCGCCCCGACGTCCTGCGGGGTCGCCAGTCGACCGGTCGGGTCGGCGGGGAATCCGCCTCCGTCGGCCGCCGGCGTGTAGACCAGGATCTGCTTCGCGGACGGATCGATCACGTAGAGCCGGTAGAGGCCCTGGTCGGCGTTCGAGAGGAACGTGCCGATGCCGCGGACATCGTCGCCCCACGAGGCCGAGCCCTTGGCCTGGAGGCGGACGAGCGTCCCGCGGCCCTGCTGGTCGGCCGGGCGCCAGCGCCACAGCGTGTTCTTCGCGTCGAGGATGACCAGGTCGGGACCGCCGCGCGCGATGAACCGAGGTTCGGCGACCGTGATGCCCAGGACGATCTGGCCGGCCCGGATCACCGGGGTCGCCTTGCCCGCCTTCCGGTCGATCCGGTAGACCGTCTGGGTGGCCGCATCGAGGACGTAGGGGGCACCGTCGGGCCCGAGGACCAGGGCCCGCAAGTCGACTGGCGGCGCGGCGCTCGCGAACGAGAAGACCTGCGTCGCGCCGACGTCGACCATCCCGAACAGGACGTCGAGATCGGCGCTGATCCGGGTCCGGAAGGTCGCGGTCGCGGTCGCCGGGATCCCCGCGGCCTCCGCGGTGGCGAGCTGGTGCCACGCATCGGTCAGGATCGTCCGGGCGCGCCGCGGGTCGTCCTTCACCAGGTCGACGCCGGGTGCATGGACCTCGCCGAGGGCGGCCTGCGCCGCCTCGAGGGCCTTCTGACCGGCCGTGATCGAGCTGAGCTGACCCGGCGCGGTCGCTCGACCGCCGAGGTACCAGACCCCAAGGCCGAGCGAGGCGGCGACCGCGACGAAGGCCAGGACCGCGGTCGCGGCCCGGCGCTGGCTCTCCCGGCGGGTGGTCGAAGTCGTGACCCGGCGGCTGCCGGGGCGCCGTCGCGGCAGGGCGTCGAGGAGCTGGCCGAACGCTCCGCCGAAGACCCCGCCGGCGGCCGAGCGGGCCCGGCCGGCCGAGCGCTGGGCCGCCGCCACCCCCTCCGAGACCGTGTCCGCCAGGGGGATCGGGGAGCGGTCCGGGACGCCGGCGAGTGGCTCCGGGGCGCGGACCGGGACGAGGCGGCGCTGCTTCGTGGTGGCCGACACCTCGGTCGCCTCGAAGGCGATCGCGCCATCGCTCCCGGCGCCGTCCGATTCCAGGAACCGCTGGTGGAGCAGCTCCATCGCCGACTGCGGATGGAGGGTCAGCATCGCGTTCTTCAGCTCGTCCGCACCGAGCAGGGCGACCAGGTTCTCCGAGGCGAGCACGAGCGAGTCCCCGACGCTGATCTCGCCCCGCCAGACCTCGGGGTCGAGCTCGCTCGAGGGCAGCCCGCGCTCGCGATGCGGGTCGGGCAGGGTCGACAGGCGCGCCTGCCGGATGAGGTAGGCCTCGGCGGGTCCGACCGTCGCCACGTACAGCTCGTTGCCCCGGACGACCGCGATCCCGAGACCGAGCGGTCCGTTGCGGTCGTCCCCGCCGGACGGGCCGAGCCGATCGCGCAGGTGCGCCACCCGGTTGTTGGCCGCCCGGATCGCCTTCGCCAGGCTGCCGGCGATGCCCGCCGACTCGTCGCGGTAGTAGGCGTCCCGGACGGCCTCCGCCGCGAGGCGGGTCGCCTCGCGGGCCCGGGCGCCCGAGACCCGGGACGTCGCGATGAGGTAGAGCTGGCCCTTCGTCCGGCCGATGGCGCTGACGGTGGGCTCCTCGGACAGCACGGTGTCCGGGGAGTCGGCGAGGCGGGCCGACTCGGTGAGGTAGCCGAGCTTCATGTGGAGCCGAACGGCCAAGGCTGGCCTCGATGGACGGGCGGTCGGGGCCGACGATCGGTACGGGACCCGGGGTCGGGCCTGGCGGTTCACCCCCGCGGCGGCTGGCAGGTGGCCGGATTATACGCTCCGGACGGTCACCCTCAGCTCGCCCGCCGGGAGCCCCGCCGGCGCCGCCCGGAATGCCTCCAGGAGGTCGGCGGAGCGCATCCGGAGCTCCTGCGCGACGATCGCGGCGTCGGCCTCGACGACGATCGTGGCCCGATCGAGGCGGACGAGCCGGCAGGCTCCGGTCGCGGCGGGCACGTGCTCCGCCACGAGCGCGTCCCAGGTCGCAGTCGCCCGGGCGAGCCGGAGCTCCTCTTCCAGGCCGAGCCGGCGCGCCGTACCCGGCAACAGGTCCCCGAGGCGTTCCATCGGTCGCCGCCGGGACCGCTCGCGGCGGTCGCCCTGGTCCTCCCGCCCCCGGGCGTCCCCGGGCCGGCCGCTCATCGCCCGACTCCCTCCGGGACGGACGGACCGCTGAGGAAGGCCCCGTCCGTCCCGGCCTCGACCGCCCAGCTCGTCGCCGCCGCCCGGAGTGCCGGGTCGAGGTCGTCGAGCGTCGTCGTCGTGACGAAGGCCTGGGGAAGCGCGGCGATCCGCCGGACCAGGTGCGCGCGTCGGTCCGGGTCGAGCTCGCTGAAGACGTCGTCGAGGAGGAGGAGGGGTGGGCGGCCATCGCTCGCAGTCAGGAGGTCCAGCTCGGCCAGCTTGAGCGCCAGGATCGCCGTCCGCTGCTGGCCGCGCGACGCGAAGCCGGCGAGGTCGCGGCCCTCGAGCTCGAAGACGAGGTCGTCGCGGTGGGGTCCGACGAGCGTGGCGCCGTTCCAGAGCTCCTTCTCGACGGTCTCGGCGAGGCGACGGGCCAGCGTCGCCCGCGCGGATTCGCCGGGCCGCGGCGGCGCGTTCGTCTCGTAGCGAGCCGTGAGCCGACCCTCATCAGGAGCGATCTCGCGGTGGGCGGAGGCGAGCGGGTCGACGAGCGTCGCGAGGAGCCGCTGGCGGGCCTCGACGACCGATGCGCCCGCGTCGAGGAACGCACCGTCCCAGAAGTGGAGCTGGTCGCGGGTCGCGGTCTCCTCCTGGATCGCCCGCAGCAGGCTGTTGCGTTGCTGGAGGGCCCGACCGTACGTCGCCAGGTCGGCCTCGTAGGCCGGCGACGCGGCGGCCGTCAGCCGATCGAGGGCCGCCCGGCGGAGGCCCGGCGATCCGACGACGAGGAGCATCTCCTCCGGCGCGAAGAGGACCACCCGAAGCGAGCTCCCGAGACTGCTCGCGCGGCGAGGCACGCCGTTCACCCGGATCCGTTTCCGACCGCTGCCCGGCGCCGACCGGACGAGCGCGACCTCGAGGCTCGTCGACGAGCCGGTCTTCCCGGCGGGGTCGTCGCGGACGACCGCCCCTTCGACCCGGGCCAGGTCGGCGCCCCAGCGGATGAGCTCGGCATCGCTCCCGGTCCGATGGGACCGTCCCCAGGCGAGGAGGACGATCGCTTCGACCAGGCTCGTCTTGCCGGCGGCGTTGGGGCCGTGCAGGAGCTGCGGGCCCGGGCCGAAGGTCACGTCGAGCGCGCGGTAGCCCCGTAGGTCGCGGATGCTGAGGCCGGTGAGCATGTTCGTCGGTCCGGGCGCGGGATGCGGGCCGGGATCCGGGTGCGAACGCCCGACCGGGATCCTGACGCTCTCAGGAGGTGGTCCGGACCGGCATGACGACATGCGTGTACGCGTCGTCGCCGACCGGCCGGAAGACCCCTGGAGAGAGGGGGCCGTTCAACTCGATCGCGAACTGCTCGGCCGAGACGTGGTCGAGGACGTCGCTCAGGTAACGCGAGTTGAAGGCGATCGTCGTGCCGTCGCCCTCGACCGATGCCTCGACTCGACCCTCGTTATCGCCGACGTCAGCGGCCGCGGTGACGATCAGCCCGGCCTCGCCGTCGGATGCGACCTGGAGCTTCACGATGTTCGCGGCGGCGTTAGCGATGAGCGCCGCGAGCCGAACGGCCTTGAGCAACTCGTCCCGATCGACGACCGTCCGGGTCGTGAAGCCCTTGGGGAGGACCTGCTGATAGTTGGGGAACTGGCCGTCGATGAGCCGGCTGACCAGGTCGATCCCCTCGAGGTGGAAGAGGATCTGGTTCCGGCTCGGCGCGAGCACGACCTCGACCGGCGTCTCGACGTCCGCCAGGACTCGGCTCAGCTCGATGAGCGAGCGGGCCGGGACGACCACACTCGTCTCTTCGACCGGGTCGAGGATCGGGATCGTCTTCACCGCGATCCGGTAGTTGTCGGCCGCGGCCAGGGTGAGTGTCTCGCCCTCGAACCGGCAGAGCACGCCGGTCAGGATCGGGCGCGCCTCGTCGCTCGCCGCGGCGAACGTCGTCTCGTTGAGCGCCTGGCGGAGGATCTTCTGGCTGATCCGGGTCGTCGGGCGCTCGCCCGCGGTCGGGATCGCCGGGAACTCCTCGGCGTCGATCCCCTTCACGTGGGTCTCGAACCGGCCGCACCGGATCCGAAGCGTGTCGCCGGCCTGGAGCTCGAGCTCGACCGGCCCACCGCCGGGCAGGCCCCCGACGATGTCGGTGAACAGCCGGGCCGGAACGGTGATCGCCCCGTCCTTCTCGATCTTGCCCGGCACCCAGTGGGTGATCCCGATCTCGAGGTTCGTGGCCGTCAGCTTGAGTCCGGCGTCCTCGGTCCGGATCAGGACGTTGCTCAGGACCGGCAGCGTGCTCCGCGTCGAGACCGCTCGGCTCACGATCGCCAGACCGCGGGCGAGGTTCTCCTGCATGACCGAGACGTTCACTGGCACTTCACTCCGGGAGACTGGCCCTCAAGGGCGACGGGCGACTTCGGGAAAACTCGGGTGGGTCGCGGGCTGGGTTCGCTGGACGGAGCGTGTCCCGGACCCGGACCGTCGTGGAACTTATTCGAACCTATCTTAGTCCGTCATCATCACCATCATCGTGTGGACGGCGTGGAGATCCACGTCCAGCGCCGCACGTCCGGCCGGTGGACGGCTCGCCCGTGTCGGTGGACGACGGCCGAGACCTGGTGGATGGGTGCGGGACGGGCCGGTGGACAGGTGGAGCCTGCCATCGCGGCCCGGTGGGCGATCTCCCACGACGACCCCGTCCGGGCCGACGTTCTCCACATCGGTCGGCCGTTTTCCACCGGAATCGTGCCGTTATCCACAGCCGGGGAGGTGGAACGCCTCGAGCCCGCCGTCCGGGCCAGGGTGTTCAGTCGGCGTAGATGAGCTCGCGGACGGCGGCGATCTCGCGCCGGAGCTCGTCGTTGGCCGCCGACTCGCGGTTGATCTTGTCGCAGGCGTGCAGGACGGTCGAATGGTCGCGCCCGCCGAGCTCCGCCCCGATCCGCAGGAGCGAGACATCCGTCTCCTCGCGCATCAGGTACATCGCGATCTGGCGCGGGACGACGATCGCCTTGTCGCGCTTCTGGCCCTGGAGCGCATCCATCGGCACACCGTAGTAGTCGGCCACGACCCGGGCGATCCGCTCCGGGGTGACCTGGCGCTTCTTGGGGTTGTAGATCACGTTGGCGAGGACCGCCTGGGCGAGCTCGATGCTGATCGGGACCGCGCTCATGCTCGCGTAGGCGACGATCCTGTTCAGGGCGCCCTCGAGCTCCCGGATGTTGCTGACGACCTTGCGGGCCACGAACTCGATCACATCCGAGGTGATCGGCACCCGACCCTCCTCGGCCTTGGCCCGCAGGATGGCGATCCGTGTCTCGAGATCCGGTGCGGTCAGGTCGGCGATCAGTCCCCATTCGAAGCGGCTGCGCAGCCGTTCCTCGAG
>JBGPFS010000020.1:0-21116 GCA_041483455.1 Candidatus Limnocylindria bacterium
ATGGATGCGGTGTCGCATAGCGCGGCGGTGTCGAACGGCATGTCGTCGGGGATCTTGAACACGGCCTTCATTGTGTGGACCACGTACTCGGCGTACGCACCCTGGGTGTAGTGGCCGTACTGGCGATGACCGAGGTCCTTGCGGCCGTAGTTGAAGCACAGGTTGTACCGACCGATCCGACACATCCGGCAATAGCCACAGCCGGAGTGCGAGGTCCCCGCGACCCGCGTCCCGACGGTGAACCCGTTCTGCTCGGCGATCGGCCCGGCTGCGACGACCTCGCCGGACCATTCGTGGCCCGGGATGTACGGGTAGGCCCGCGGCCACCGACCGGCGAAGCCGCCCTCGATGATCTCGGCGTCGGTGCCGCAGATCGCGATCGCCCGGACCCGGCACAGGACCTCGTTGGCGGCCGGCTCCGGCCGGGGGACGTCGCGGATCTCGAACGCGTGCGGGGCGGTGAGGACGAGCGCTTGCATCTCTACTCCTCCACGAATGCGGCGACGCGGCAGACGCAGGCCTCACCGCCCTGCCAGCGCCACGGGAAGGCGCCCATCTCCACGCGTCGGCCGGCGACCTCGGCCAGCTCTCCGCCCAGGTTCTCCAGCATCGAGATGTCGTTCCGCGCGGTCGCGTAGTGGATGTACTCGATATCCTTCGCCGGCAGCGTCTCCTCGATCGGCCGGCCCGTCAGCGTCTCGTACTCGGTGACGAGATCGGGTCGCATGTGCCGGACACGCGTGTACAGGGAGTGGTCGATCGAGGCGAGATCCGCGCCGATCCACTTGATCCGCTTGTCGATGAGGAAGTCGATGACTTCGGGCCGGGGACCCGGATGGCGGTCGAAGTAGGTCACGTCGTCGCGCGTCGGCTTGACCCAGTTGTAGCGGTCCCAGCCCGTGTAGAGCACGACGATGTCGCCGGCGCGGATCTCCTCACCCTGCGGGATGCAGCGCTGGATGTCCGCGAGGCTGTAGAAGCTCCAGGGTCCCGTGATCGGCCGGAGGTCGATCACCAGGCCCGTCCCGTAGAGCTCGTCCAGCCCGATGCGCCCGAGATCCCGGCCGGTCTCGCAATAGTGGCTCGGCGCATCGATGTGCGTGCCGGTGTGCATGTTCGTCTTCACCAGCATCGTGCTCTTCCGGTCGCGGTGGTGGGTGGTGATGTCGGTGACCTCGATCGAGGCGAACTGGGGCCAGGTGGGCATCCGATCGCCCCACGGCTGCGTCAGATCCACGAGGCGTCTCGTCTCAGGGCTTCGGGTGCTCATGCGGAATGCCTCACGCTAGCGGCCGGCGCGGCCGAGGACGCACGGATGATGAGCCGGGTCGGCAGGGTCACCCGGACCTCGCCGATCGGCTTGCCCTCCAGGTGATCGATCAGCAGATGAGCGCCGGCGACGCCCATCTCCAGCTGGGGGACGCGGACCGTGGTGAGCGCGGGCTCCAGCAGGCCGGCGAGCGGGATGTCGTTGAAGCCGACGATCGAGATGTCCTGCGGAACGCGAACGCCGATCTCCCGGAGCCGCTGGAGCATGCCGATGGCGATGAGGTCGTTGGCGCCGAAGATCGCGGTCGGTCGGGCGGAGCCGGCGAGCATCACCTGGAGCGCCCGGTAGCCCGCCGCTTCGGAGAACGCCTCGGCCTCGACCAGCAGGTCCGGCTCGTTCGCGAGCCCGTGCGCGACGACCGCCGCGCGATACCCGTCGCGGCGCTCGGCACCGGTCGTCGTGTTCTGGGGCCCGGCGATATGGCCGACCCGGCGGTGGCCGAGGCCCGCGAGATACGCCACGGCCCCGACGGCCGCGGCATGGTTGTCGACGAGGACCGCCAGATCGTCGGCACCGTGCGCGGCGCGGTTGAGGAGGACGAACGGGAAGGCATCCGCCCGCAGCTCGTCGATGGTGGCGTCGGCCATCTGGGAGGACGCGATGAGCAGGCCGTCGACCTGGCGCTCCCGGAGCACTCGCAGGTAGGTCGCCTCGCGCTCGGGCTGGTCCTCGGAGTTGCACAGGATGAGGTTGTAGCCGCGCTCGCGGGCGGCGTCTTCCGCGCCCTTGATGATCGATGAGAAGAACGGGTTGGTGATGTCGGGGACGAGCATCCCGAGCGTCAGCGTCCGTTGCAGCCGGAGGCTGCGGGCGAGGGCCGAGGGCCGGTAGCCGAGGCGGTCGGCGGCGTCGAGGACGCGTTGCCGCGTCTCCTCGCGGAGGGTCGAGCTGGCATCGTCGTTCAGGACGCGCGACACCGTCGACGGGTGCACGCCTGCCTCCGCCGCCACGTCGATGATCGTCGCCCGGGCTCTCGCGTTCGGCATCCGGCTACCGCCGCGCGCCGGCCGGAGATCGATCGCGTCGAGCGGACCCCGGGGCGGGCTGGGGAGTCATGCCGAGCGCCGCAGGCTGCGGCTCATACGGCGGCTCCCTCGCCGAGATAGAGGCGCTTGACGAGCGGATCGTCGAGCAGCCGCTGCCCTTCGCCGCGCAGCTTGATCGTGCCGAGCTCCATGACGCAGCCGGTGCGGGCCGTGCCGAGCCCCGTCCGCGCGTTCTGTTCCACCAGGAGGATCGTCACGCCGTTCTCGTTGAGCTCGCGCATCTTGCCCATGACCGTGCGGGCCGCACGCGGCTCGAGGCCGAGCGTCGGCTCGTCCAGCAGCATCAGGCGCGGTGCGGTGACGACGGCCCGCGCCATCTCCACCTGCTTCTGCTCCCCGCCGCTCAGCAGGCCCGCCCGGCGGTCCGCCTGCTCGACGACGATCGGGAAGAGCGCCGCGGCAGCGCGCAGCCCCTCCCGCGCGAGCGTGCGGTCGCGGATGCTATAGGCCCCCATCAGCAGGTTCTCGTGCACCGTCATCTGGGGGAACGTGCTGCGACCCTGGGGGACGTGGGCGAGGCCGCGCCGGAAGAGCAGATCCGGGCGCCAGCCCGCCACGTCCAGGCCGTCGAAGCGGATCGCGCCGCTGCGCGGCCGGAGCATCCCCGAGATCACCCGCAGCAGCGTCGACTTGCCCGCCCCGTTCGGGCCGATGAGGCAGACGAAGTCGCCCTCCGCCAGGGCCAGGTCCACGCCGCGCAGGACCTCGCTTCCCCCACCGTATCCTGCGCGGAGACCCTCGATCTCGAGCAGCATCGCTAGTCTCCGAGGTACGCGTCGAGGACGATCGGGTCGTCGCGCACCAGCTCGGGCGAGCCCTGCGCGATCACCGAACCCCGGTGCATGACGATGACCGGGTCGCACAGGCTCATCACGAAGCCCATGTTGTGCTCGATGATCAGGAAGGTCACGCCCCGCGCGTTCAGCTCCCGGACGTGACCCGCGACCTTCTCGATCATCACCGGGTTCAGCCCCCCGGCCGGCTCGTCGAGCATCACGATGTCCGGTTCGGCCATCAGCGCGGCGGCGAGCTCGAGCAGCTTCTGCTGGCCGAACGAGAGGCTGCCGGCGGGCTCATGCTCGAGCGCCCCGAGTCCGACGAAATCGAGGAGCGCCTCCGCCCGGTCCCGCTCGTGACCCTTGATCGCCGCCGTGAAGAGCGATCGCAGCGTCAGCTGGCGGACCGGGACGATCATGTTCTCGAGGACCGTCATCCGCCGGAACAACCGCGTGACCTGGAAGGTACGCATCAGTCCGAGATGCACGATGTCGCTCGGGCGCCGTCCGATGATCGGGACGTCGCGGACGTGGATCCGGCCTCGTTCCGGCCGGTAGAAGCCGGTGATGCAGTTGAACAGCGTCGTCTTGCCCGAGCCGTTCGGCCCGATCAGGGCGGTGATGCTCCCCGTCCGCACGGTGAGCGAGCAGTCGCTGAGCGCCTGGATCCCGCCGAAGGACTTGTGGACGCCGTCGACCGCCAGGGCCACCGACCCGCCCGGCGTCGTGTCGCCGGACGCGGCGGCGGTGATCGACGCCGCGCTCATGCCGCCCCCTCGGGAAGTCGAGCCGGCTGCGCATCCGCTTGGCGCGGTCCGCCGCGGCGCCGCCGTCGATCGCCGATGGCCGTGATGATGCCCTCGGGCATGAACATCACCACCAGGACGAGGACGACCCCGAGCGCGATGAGGTGGACCTGGCCCGCGAGATCGGGCCACAGGCCGATGAGATACGTCTGGAGCGGCCACAGGATGAAGGCACCGAGCACCGGGCCCCACACGGTCCCGCGGCTGCCAACGAGGCTCATGATGACGAGGTTGAGCGTGATGATCAGCTCGAAGGCGAGGTCGGGGTCGACGTAGTTGAGGTACTGGGCGTGCAACGCGCCGGCCGCCCCGGCGAACGAGACGCTGATCGCGAACGCCAGGATCTTGTAGAGCGAGGTGTTCACCCCCGAGCCGTCCGCCTTGCCCTCCTCCTCCCGGATCGCGATGAGGCCGAGGCCGAACTTGGAGCGCCGGATCGCGATGGACACGAGGATCGCGACGACCAGGAGCACGAGCATCGAGTAGTAGAAGGGCAGGATGATCATGTCGCTGGGGAGGGTGAGCAGCGGCAGGTAGAGACCGGAGCTTCCGCCGGTGATCCCCCGCAGGTTCAGGGCGAAGAGCTGGATCACGTACGTGAAGGTGAGTGTCACGACCACGAACGACGTTCCGCGGGCCCGCAGCGAGATCCACCCGAGGCCGGCTCCGACGACCGCCGCCAGAAGGCCCACGAACGGGGCGCTCACGAAGACGGGGATCCCGAAGTGGACGACGAGCAGCCCCGCGACGTACGACCCGAGCCCGAAGAACCCCACGTGGCCGAGCGACACATAGCCGGCATAGCCGCCCATGATGTCCCAGCCGACCGACATCGCCGCGTACATGAACGTGAAGAGGAGCAGGTCGAGGTAGAAGCCCGCGTGCACGAACACCGGCAGCAGGGCGAACAGGGCCAGGGCCGACAGAGGGGCGACCTTGCGGATGCGGCTCGAGGTCACAGGCTCTCCCGCGCCACGGTGCCGAACAGGCCCCGCGGTCGCACGATCAGGACGCCGAAGAGGAACAGGTAGAAGACGAGCGGCGCCCAGTCGAGGGACACCGTCACGGTCATGACCTGCTCGAAGAGGCCGAGCACCATCGCGGCCACGAAGGTGCCCCCCAGGCTGCCGAGCCCTCCGAGCACGACGATCGCGAGAAGCTTGCCGATCCAGAGCCAATGCGTGCTCGGATAGAAGGCGAAGAGCATGCCGATCAACGGGCCTCCGGCGGCGGCCATCGAGACGCCGAGCGCGAAGGCGAGCATCGTCACGCGCTCCACGTTCACGCCGACCAGCGCGGCGCTGCGCGGGTCCTGGGTCGTGGCGCGGATCGCGCGGCCGAGGTCGGTTCGTGCGAGCACCAGGTAGAGCGCGCCGAGAAGCACGAGCGCGACGCCCCCCGACAGGAGCCGGATGAGCGGCACGTAGAACCCGAGGATCTCGAAGCTGTTCAGGGAGTACGAGGTCTTGATCGCCTGGAACGACGATGAGAAGAGGGTTCCCTGGAGCCCCTCCAGGATGATCGCGAAGCCGAAGGTGACGAGCACGGTGAGCGTGAGGTCACGGCCCGCGAGACGCCGCAGGATCGCCCACTGGACGAGCGCTCCGAGCGCGAAGAAGACCGGCATCACGACGACGATCGACAGGAGTGGATCGAGCTGGAACGTCTTGAACAGCCACCACGAGAAGTAGGCGGCCATGATGATCATCGCGGCGTGCGCCACGTTGATCACGCGCATGATCCCGAAGATGAGCGTCAGGCCCGACGCCGCGAGTGCGTAGACGCCACCGGTGAGGACGCCGAGCACGATGCTCTGAACCAGGAGTTCGCCGCTCATCAGTGGTTCCTTGCGCGGAGCCTGCCGGGTCTCGCGTCACCTCCCCGGCCGAGGCCGGGGAGGTGACCCAGGGTTGGTTCTCCGCTCACCAAGTCGGCTTGGGATAAGCCGGATCGGCGTCCTTGTTCGGGTCGTCACTCGGGGCGACCACGTGCAGCTGGTTGCCCTGGTACTGCTCGAGGAGGAAGCTCCCGTTCGGCCGGCCGAGCGCATCCCAGCCGATCGGGCCCTGCACCGTCGGGACCTTGTTCGCGTGCAGCCAGTCGGCGATCTTGGTGTTGTCGAGAGACTGCGCTCCGATGACGGCGGCCTGCAGGACCTGCCCCACGGAGTAGCCCTCCGCGGCCTCACCGGGGATGTCCGTCTCGGCCGGGAACATCGCGTGGTACTCGGCCACGAAGTTGGCGTTGCCGGTCGCCTTGGAGGCCGCGATCCAGCCGTCACCGGTGAAGATGCCGTTGACCTTGTCCCCCAGGGCCTGCTTGAAATTGCCGACCGTGCTGGGGCCGCTGGTGAAGTAGACCGCCTTCGGCTGGTAGTTGATCGAGGCGTACGCCTGGACCTGGCCGACCGCGTCGCCGAAGATCGTGCCGCCGAGGACGATCTCCGCACCTGACGCCTTCACCGCGGCGGCGATCGATGCGAAGTCCGTCTGGGTGGGCGGATAGACCTGCTTGTAGACCGTCCTGATGCCGGCCGCCTCGAGCGTCGCCTGCGCGCCGTCTTCGGTCGCCGACACGAACGGGTCGTCCTGCTGCGGGTAGGCGGCCGTCTTCGGCCGCTGGTCGGCAGGGAGCGACAGGATGTAGTTGACGAAGGGATCGGCCTGCTTCGCGGCGACCGCGGGCTGGACGAAGAAGGTGTAATGGAACTGCCGGGAGAAGACCCCCGGGGCGCCCCCGGCGCCCTCGACGAAGGCCATCTTGTACTTCTCGGCGACGGCCGAGGTCGGGATCGTGAGCGCCGACGAGAACGGGCCGACGAGCAGGTCGACCTTGTCGACGGTGACGAGCTTCTCGATCTGGCTGACCGCCGTGTCGGCGAGGCTCTGGTTGTCGTACTCCTTCAGCTGGACCTGCCGGCCGAGGAGGCCGCCCGCGTCGTTGATCTCCTTGACCCAGACCTTGTAGCCGTGCTCGATGGCCGTGCCCGGGTCCGACTTGTCGCCGGTCATCGCCTGCGAGACGCCGATCACGATCGGCTTGTCGCAGGGCGGCAGCGGGCAGGTGGATGGCGAGGCCGCCGCGGACGGCGCGGACGACGCAGCCGTCGTGGGCGGCGGGGCGGAGCTCGCTGCGGGCGTGCTCGTGCACCCTGCCAGCGCGATCGCGCCAGCCACGAGCCCTACCAGGAGATGACGGACGCCGGGACCGACGATCGATTGGTTCGAGTCGACCATGTTTCGCTGCCTCGCTTCCTGCCGGATGTTCCTTGCCGGAAATCGATTGCGTGACTCCGGGCAGGATAGGGTGCGGATTCCGGATAGTCAAGACCCGGGATTCGCTCCAGACCAGATCCGCTCCGAGTCCACTCGCGGCCGCCCGGTCGGTCATCAGGCCGGGGAACCTGCGGGTCGGCCGGCGGGGGTCGACCGTCTACGATCGCGCCCGCGCCCCCGTCGTCGCCGGCCGCTTTTCGGCCGCCCGAGGTGCCGATCTGCTCGGCCGTCCGGGGTCGGAGCTGGCCCTTGACGGGCCCGATCGCCTCCGCTCGAACTCGGGTCGTGGGAGCTTCGGACGGTCCAGCTCCGGACAGACTGACCGGCGCTCAGCCGCCGCTTTGGCCAGGCTCCGGGAAGAGCTCGTCGACCCGGACCGGCCCGCCGATCCGCTCGGATTCGTAGATCGCCCCGACGACCGCGATCCCGCGCCGGCCCTCCGCCGCCCCGACACTCGGGGGGCGACCTTCGGCCAGCGCATCCAGGAACTCCCGGATCTCGAGGCGCATCTCGTCACGGGGTGCGTCATCGACGGTCCAGGATTCCCCGCCGTC
Source organism: Candidatus Limnocylindria bacterium (assembly GCA_041483455.1). Lineage (GTDB taxonomy): Bacteria > Chloroflexota > Limnocylindria > Limnocylindrales > CSP1-4 > JBGPFS01. The sequence continues at coordinate 7,788 of JBGPFS010000020.1, forward strand.
GCCGTCGAACTCGAGGGCCTGCCAGGTCCGGTAGCGGAGCGAACCACGCGGCCCGTGCAGCTCGAGCTCGAGCCGACCGGGCATCGGCACCGCGGCGCTGTCCCGGTGGAGCGGGTGGGGCGACTGGTTGACGAAGATCGAGCCGATCGCACCGCTCGCGAAGCGAAGGACCGCCACGCCGCCGTCCTCGACGCCCGGGATCCCTCGCGCATAGCCGGTGGTGGCCCCGACGACCTCGACGATCGGGCTCCCGACGAGCCAGGCAAGGCGGTCCACGAGGTGGACCGCGTCGTGCATCAGCTCACCGCCACCCGACAGGTCCCGCCGGTAGTACCAGGCCGGCCAGGGGCCGTCCTCGCCGAAGCTGAAGTGGTCGTGGACGAGCCCGATCGGTCCCAGCCGGCCGGCCGCGATCAGCTCACGCGCCCTGATCAACTCGGCGTGGAAGCGGTGGGTGAACCCGAGCATGAGCGTGACCCCGGCCGCTCGGCAGCGCCCCGCGATCTCGTCGCACTCGGCCACCGTGATCGCCATGGGCTTCTCGAGGAGGATGCTGACGCCTGCGGCGGCGGCGGCCCGGACGACGGGCAGGTGGAGCCCGGTCGGGACGCAGACGCTGAGGGCGTCGACGTCGCCCGCGGCCAGGAGCGCCGCGACGTCGCCGAACGATGGGACGCCGAACCGCGCCCCGGCCTGGGCGGCGCGACCGGGGTCGGCGTCGGCGACCCCGACGATCTCGGCGTCGGGCCACGACGCGTAGGCGGCGAGGTGGTCCTGGCCGATGAACCCCGTCCCGACGACCGCGACCCGGATCTTCATCGCGCGTCTCCGCCAGGCGGACCTACCGCCCGCCCGCCGACTGCCGACCCGGCCGCGATCTCCGCCAGGGCGGCCAGCAGCCGGTCGACCTCGTCGGCGGTGTTGTAGTGGGTCAGGCCGATCCGCAGAACGCCGCCGGTCGGCGCGAGGCCGAGCCGCTCGATCAGCCCCCGGGCGTAGAAGTCGCCATCCCACGCGGTCATCCCCCGCCGCCCGAGCGCCTCGGCGGCCTGACGCGGCGAGCAGATGTCCAGGGTGAGCGCCGCCGTCGGCGTCCGCTCGGACAGGCGGCCGAGGTCGGCGATGCCCCAAAGCCGGATCGCGTCGATCCGGGCGAGCCCGTGGAGCAGTCGCTCGAAGAGCGCCGTCTCGTAGGCCCGGATCGCGCGCATACCGGTGTGGGCGAGCAGCCTGCGGCCGGTCATCCCGGCGAACTCGGCCGCCGGCCCGGCCCCGAACCGGTCGCCGACCGAGGCGATGTACTCGACCGCGCCGAGCGCCCCGGCGATCCCCTCGAAGTTCTGGGTGCCGGTCTCGAACCGGTCATGGGCCGGCCGGACCTTGTAGGCCGGCAGCCGCTCCAGGACATCGGCCTTGCCGTAGAGCACGCCGAGATGGGGCCCGAAGAACTTGTAGGCCGAGCAGGCGAGGAAGTCCGTGTCGAGGGCCTGGACATCGATCGGTCCGTGGGGCGCGAAGTGGACGGCATCGACGTAGGTCAACGCGCCGGCCTCGTGGGCGAGCCGGACGATATCGGCCACCGGGTTGATGGTCCCGATGGCGTTCGAGGCATAGCCGAAGGCGACCAACCGCGTCCGGGCCGAGAGCTTCGCCCGGAGATCGTCGAGGTCGAGCGTCCCGTCTTCGGGCCGGATATCGACCGTCCGGACGGTCAGCCCGCGATCGGCCGCCATCGCCCGCCACGGCGAGACGTTCGCCTCGTGATCGAGGGTCGTGACGATCAGCTCATCGCCCGGCTCGAGGGTCGCCCCGATCGACCGGCTGACGTGGAACGTGAGGGTCGTCATGTTGTAGCCGAACTTGATCTCCTCGGCGGACGCGGCGTTGAGGAGGTCCGCCAGGGCTGCGTGGGCCTCGGCGACGATCGCGTCGCTGCGCTGGCTGGTGACGAACGCGCCACCGTCGTTCGCGTTCGAGGTCCGGTAGTAGCCGACGACCGCGTCGATCACCCGCTGGGGCACCTGTGTCCCGCCGGGCCCGTCGAAGAAGGCGAGGGGCCGGCCGTCCTGCTCCAGGCCGAGAGCGGGGAATTCGCGCCGAAGCGCGACGACGTCGAAGTCGGTCATCTGCTGGGTCTCCCTGGGTCGGTGTCGTCGGACTGCTTGTAGCGATCGTGCCAGTCTGGCGAGCCCCACGCCAGGACGCGGACCGGGTCGATCCGGATGAGGCAACGGGGCCACTCGTGCGAGGCCTCGATGTACGCGAGGCCGGCCGGCCCCTCGTAGCGTTCGCCCATCGCGCGTGCGACCTCGAGCATCCGGCCGACCAGCGGGCCCGGTCCCTCGACGATCGTCGCTCGGCCGCGGACCTGGACCCGGAGGTCCGGATCGTCATCGGCGACGACGGACAGGCCGACGCGCGGGTCGCGCCGGATATCCGCGACGAAGCGCGCTTCGGCCCGGGCGACGAGCCACGCCGCCTCGCCGTCCCAGTCGTGCCAGACCGGGACGATCGCCGGGTAGCCGTCCGAGTCCACGGTGGCGAGGCGGGCGAGGAGCGGGCGCCGGAGCAGCCGGTCGGTCTCTGCCCGCGACAGGACTCCGGTCACGCGAGGTCCGGTCATTCGATCGAGGGCGGAACGGCGAGCCGGGCGATCCGCTCCAGGGCGGCACCGATGTGGCGATCGGCATCCTCGAGGACCGGCGGGAGATGGCCGGCGAGCAGTCGTTGCGGCCGGTGGCTGGCGAGCCGCTCGACACTGCGGAGCGCCTGCCGCACGTCGCAGTCCCACGTGTCCTGCAGGAGGATCCGCCCGTCGGGGAAGAGCGCGTCCCCGGTGAACGCGGTGACCGCCCCGTCGACCTCGGCCACGAACGCGACGTGACCGTCGGCGTGGCCCGGGGTCGGGACGACCCGAAAGCGGATCGCGCCAAGCGCGACGTCGGCATCCGCCTCGAGCTTGAAGTCGACCTCGCACGGCTCGAGTCGGTAGTCCGGCGGATAGATCCCGGCGGCGCGGGCGCGATCGACGCTCGTCGCCGCCTCGTCGCCCGTAGCCAGCCAGCCGGCGACCTGCTGGGACGCGGCGATCTGGATCCCCGGGACCGCCCGCCGCCAGGCCGCCGCCCCACCCGCGTGGTCCGCGTGGCCGTGCGTCAGCAGGACCCAGCGGATCCGCTCGGGCGCCAGGCGGTCCGTCCGCACCTCGGCGAGGATGCGGTCGTGACTCCGACCGGCGCCGGCATCGACGCAGGCGAAGCCGTCGCCGGTATCGACGAGGTAGACCTGGGAATCGATCGGATCCGTCGTCGCCCAGCCGGCCTCCCCGCTGCCGACCAGGTGGATGCGTTCGGTCAGCTGCATCGGCCGAACGCTACGAGTCGGCCAGTAGACTGTCAACCGCCGACAAGCCAGGGGGCCCGGGTTCGGATGACATCGGCCGCATCCCCGCGCGGACCGCGGCGTCACGAGCTGCCATCGCGAGCGTCGGTCGGTTCGAGTCGACGGCGTCGAGACCGAGCTCAACGCAGGCGCGGATGGCCACGGCGTCGTCGGCAGTCCCGCCGGCGACCAGGAGGCCGATCCGGTGGAGTCGCGCGACGAGCTCCGGGTCGCACCACGCCGAGGGCAGGTTGATCCCGGTCGCAAGCGCGTCGCGGGCGAGCGCGAACAGGTCCGCATCGGGTGCATCCCGGTCCACGATGAGGAGCCGGGGGACCTCCGCGGCGGCGTGGGCGGCGGCTCGCAACTCGACCGCCTCGAACGAGCAGACCGAGAGTCGAGCGCGCGCCGGACTGGCCTTGATCGCCCGGGCGATCAAGGCTCCGGTCCCCGGTCCCTTCGCCTCGATGGTCGCCCCGAGAGTCGGGCGGGCCTCGAGCCAGGCCAGCAGGCCGGTCAGGGTCGGCATCCGCTCGTCCGTGAAGGCGGGATCGAACCAGCGGCCCGCGTCGAGTCGGGCGAGTGCAGCCGCGGTCATCGACGCCACCGGGCCATGACCGTCACTCGTCCTGTCCAGCTCCTCGTCATGGACGACCACCGCCACGCCATCCGCCGAGAGCTGGACATCGAGCTCGAGGTAGTCGACCCCGGCCCGGGAGGCGAGGGCGAACCCGGCGAACGTGTTCTCCGGTGCCTCACCGGCCGCCCCGCGGTGACCCCCGATCCGGAGCCCGACTCCGATCGCGCGCCAGTCTATCGTCATGGTCCTCCGTGCAGGATGATCCTCCCATGCAAGCGGCTTCGCCGATCGCCTTCGCCCATCGGGGCGCCTCCGGGTACGCGCCCGAGAACACGGTCGAGGCCTTCACGCTCGCGCTCGGCCAGGGCGCGACTGGCCTCGAGTCGGACGCCTGGCTCGCCGCGGACGGGATACCCGTGCTCGTCCACGACCGGACCGTCCGACCGCCGGGCCGGCGGATCGATGTCACCCGGACCCCGGCGGCGGACCTCGCCCGGTGGGGCGTGCCGACGCTCGCGGAGCTCTATGCCGCATGCGGGACGGATTTCGAGCTGTCGCTCGACCTCGAGCACCCGCAGGTCGCCCTGCCGATGCTCCGGGTGGCAGCGGCGGCCGGCGCCGTGAGCCGGCTGTGGGCCTGTCACGACGATCTCGGCTTGCTCGCCGAGCTGCGCGCGGCGAGCACCGAGCTCCGGCTCGTCTGCTCGACTCGCCCGCGCCGGATGCCCGAGGGTGTGGACGCCCGGATCGAGGCGCTGGCCGGGCTGGGCGTCGACGCCCTCAACATGCACTGGCGCGACTGGACCGCCGAGCGGGTCGAGCGGTGCCACGCCGCCGGGATCGCTGCCTTCGGCTGGGACGCGCAGGACGCGACGGCCATGGCCCGGCTCGTCGGATCCGGGATCGACGCCATCTACTCTGACTACCCGGATCTGCTCGTCGCGACGATCGCGACCCGGGGCTGAACGGAGTCGGAGGCCCCGGCGTCTGCAGGGCCTCCGACTCGGGGCGCCGCGAAGGCGTTACGGACCGTTCTTGTCGATGTCCGCCTGGATCTGCTTGGCCAGGTCGTCGAGCGCCTTCTGGGCCGGCACGCCGCCGGTCAGCACGCTGTCCAGGGCCGTATCCAGCCCGTCCTTGAGCTGGGCCCACTGGGAGATCATCGGGTTGGTCCAGGTGTGCGCGTTGCTCGCGATCTGGAGGAAGGTCCCGAAGTGCGGAACCGCCGTCAGCTTCGGATCCGAGACGAGCGACTTCAGCTCGGGGACGCTCGCATTCTGGATCGCCATCGCGCGCGAAGGATCGGCGGTCATGAGGTACATGCCGAACTTGGCCGCGGCGGCCGGATCCTTGGCGCCCTTGGGGATGAAGAAGGCGTTGCCGTTGACGAAGCCCGACCCATACACATCGGTGCTGACCGCCGGGAACGGCGCCGTCTCATAGTGGAGGTTGGGGGCGAAGTTGGGGGCATACGCGGCGCCGGGGACCCACTCACCGAAGAGGCCCATGGCCACCTTGCCCGTGTAGAACAGATCCTCGTCCTCGGAACCCTTGCTCGCGACGAGATTCGTCATCTCGCTCTTCTTGTTGTACTGCGCGTACCACTTCTTGTACCAGTCGAACCACGCGACGCACTCCGGCGAGTTGACGGTGATCTTCTTCGCCGCGTCGTCGTAGTACTTGCAGCCGAATAGCTGACTGGTCTCGGTCAGGTTCTTGCCCGGGTAGTCGGGGATGAAGCCGGCCCGGGCGAGCGAACCGTCCGCGTTGTACTTCGTGAGCTTCTGAGCATCGGCCCATAGCTCGTCGAGCGTCGTCGGCGGCTTCGTCGGGTCGAGGCCGGCCTCCGTGAAGGCATCGGTGTTCCAGTAGAAGCCCCACGTGTCCTGGAGGAACGGCAGGCCGAACAGCTTGCCCTGGTAGGTCACCCAGGCAAGTGAAGCCGGGATGATGTCGTCCGTCTTGGCCCCGATCTGGGTGAGCAGGTCATCCAGCGGCAGGATGACACCGTCGTGGGCGAACCCGGGGATCGCCTCGTTGTTGCACGTGATCACCATGTCCGGCGGCGCCCCCCCGGCGACCGCCGCCGCGATCTGCTCGATCTTGATGGAGCCGCTGATCCCCCGCACCTGGATCCCAGGGTTCGCCTGGTTCCAGGCCTGGATGATCTGCTCCATCGCCTTGACCTCGCCCTCTCCTGACCAGCAGTAGCGGAGCACGAGGTTGACGGGCTGGGCGGGCGCCGACGCGCCCGGGGCCGCGGACGCGGCCGTGGTCCCCGTGGGAACGGACGTGGACGATGTCGAGCTGCAGGCCGCGAACGCCAGGACGGCGACCGCGGATACCGTCAGCACCTTCCATCTCACCATCGCGTGAACGATCCTCCTCTCAGACAACGTGCCGTCCGATCCGTTCGGGCGACGATCGATCTTCGGGCCTGGCCGGACGGGATCTCCCGAACGCCGACCCCATGCGTGGCGGCTGTCGCCCTCCTTTCGTCTCTCCGGAACCGGCCCGGGCGTCAGCCCTTGAGACCGGTGAGCTGGATCCCCTGGATGAACTTGCGCTGGGCGAAGAAGTAGATGATCACGAGCGGCGCGGTGATGGCGACCGAGGCCGCCATCGAGAGCGGCCAGTCCGTCTTGTGCGCCGACTGGAACGTCTGGATCGCGAGCGACAGCGGCTGGAGCGCCGGATCGCGCAGGTAGACGAGCGGTCCGAAGAAGTCCGTCCACTTGTCGATGAAGGTGAACAGCCCGACCGTGATGAGCGCCGGCAAGGAGAGCGGGACGATGATCCGGGTGAGGATCCGCAGCTCGCCCGCGCCGTCGATCCTCGCCGCGTCCGACAGCTCCGATGGGATGCCCAGGAAGAACTGGCGGAGCAGGAAGATGAAGAACGGGTTGCCGAGGAACGTCGGGATGATGAGCGGAAGAAACGTGCCGACCCAGCCGAGCTTCGCGAAGATGACGTAGAGCGGGATGAACGTCACCTGGCCGGGCAGCATCATCGTGGACAGCAGGACGACGAAGACCATGTCCCGTCCAGGCCAGCGCACCCGGGCGAACCCGTAGGCGACCAGGCTGCACGAGACGACCGTCCCCACGACCGCCGGCAGGGCGTAGATCAGGGTGTTGCGCAGCGCGGTGACGAAGTTGATCTTCCCAAGTGCCGTGGGGTAGTTCGACCAGACGACCGGATCCGGGATCCATTGGGGCGGGATGGCGATCGAGCTGGGACCGGTCTTCAGCGAGGTCGAGATCATCCAGACGAACGGGGCGATGAAGACCATGCTCAAGAACACCAGCGCGCCGTAGACGGCGAACCGCCCGTACGGGATCCGGCTCGGGTCGAAGCGCTTGCCGACGCTGATCCGTCGCCCGAGCGACGGGAAGGAGCCCGCTCCCCGGGTCACCGTTCGCCCTCGTAGTACACGCGGCTCCGGGAGACGCGCAGCATGACGACCGTGGTCAGCAGGATGATGACCAAGAGCACCCAGGCGAGCGCCGAGGCATACCCGATCTTGAAGTAGCGGAAGGCGTTGTTGTAGAGGTTGAGGCCGTAGAACAGCAGTGAGTTCTGGATCCCGCCGACCGCGCCGCTGGCGACCCGGGTCCCCTCGCTGATCACGTAGGCCTGGGTGAAGTACTGGAACGACCCGATCGCCCCGGTGATCAGGTTGAACAAGATCGCCGGGCTGATCATCGGGATCGTCACGTGGCGGACCTTCGCCCACGTGCCGGCGCCATCCACCTCGGCCGCGTCGTAGAGATGCTGGGGCACGCCCTGGAGCGCGCCGAGATAGATGATCACGACATCCCCGACGCCCCAGACGGTGAGCATGATGATCCCGGCCTTCGACCAGTTGGGGTCGTAGAACCACGCCGGATGAGGCAACCCGAGCACTCCCAGTGCCTGGTTGACGAGCCCGTACTGCGGGTTGAGGAGCCAGATCCAGAGAAGCGCGCTGGCGACGGACGGGACGACGACGGGCAGGTAGAAGATCGTCCGGAAGACGCCGATCCCGACGATCTTCTTCACGTTCAGCAGGAGCGCGATGGCGAGCGCCGTCATGACCGCCAGCGGGATACCGAGGAAGGTCAGGTAGAAGGTGTTGGAGAGCGACTTCCAGAAGAGCGGGTCGGCGAGCATCGCCTGGTAGTTCGCAAGCCCGACCCAGTTCGGTGCCTGCAGGATCTTGAAGTCGGTGAAGCTGTAGTAGAGCGACGCGAGTGCCGGGTAGAGGTAGAAACCGAGGAATCCGGCCAGCCAGGGCGAGATGAACAGGAGGCCGACGACCAGGTTCCGGCGGGTCCCACGAGTCCAGCGGACCCGACCACCTCGCGCCGGCGCTGATGCTCCGGTCACGGGCCGACGCAGCACCAGCCGAGAGCTGATGCCGGGAGGAACGGCCGGAGACTCGAAGGCATCGCAGCCATGTTCGGTGCCCTACGCTATCGGCGTGTCAACCACGTGTCAACGGTCAACCGTTTGTCGATCCGGGCCGAAGTCGACCCAGGACCTCGCGGTCGCCCGCGCTGCCGCCATCGCCGCCGGGCAGCTCATCCGCGATCGGTTCGGTCGGGCCGACGGGATCCGGCGGAGCGGGCGCCACGACGTCAAGGCGGACGTCGACGTGCTGGCCGAGCAGATCGTCGTCGACCACCTGCGTGGCGCCTTCCCGGGGGACGCGATCGTGGCCGAAGAGAGTGGCAGCCACTCGGGCGACGCGGGCGGCCCGACCGGGCAGGGAGTCCGAACGTGGCTGGTCGATCCGCTCGACGGCACGGTCAACTTCGCCAGCGGGATCCCGTTCGTCTCGGTCAGTCTCGCCCTCGTCGTGGATGGCCGGACGGTCGTCGGAGTGGTCCACGATCCCCTCCGCGACGAGACGTGGGAGGCGAGCCTGGGCGGCGGGGCACGCGGGACGACGTCCCGCGGGAAGCGGCTGCGGATCCGCCCGCTGGCGGGATCGGACGATGCGGTCGTCGCGATCGACCCTGGCGATCCCGACGAGGTCTCGGCCGAGGAGCTCGCCATCCTCGAAGCGATCCGCGGCCGGGTCCGGGTCGCCCGGACGTTCGGTAGTTCGGCCCTCTCGCTGGCCTGGGTCGGGGCGGGCCGGCTCGATGGCTTCGTCCGCCCGGCGGGGATCCAGCCGCTCGACGTGATGGCCGGCGCGCTGGTCGCCTCGGAGGCCGGAGCGATGGTCGGAGACCCAGGCGGAGCCCCATGGCCCGATCTCGCCGAACCTGGGCTCCGGATCGGGATCGTCGCGGCGCATCCGCGGGTCCACCGGCTGATGGTCGCAGCATTCCGACGGTGACGGCGCAGGCTTGGGATGGACGCGCGGCGGCGGGTCCGCGCGGCGAGCTCAGCGGTCGCCGATCCCGGCCAGGTAGGCCATGACGCTCTCGGCCGCCTCCTCGCAGTGGTGCGTGCAGGCCTCGGCTGCCCGGGCCGCATCACCCGCCTCGATCGCATCGACGATCGGTCGGTGCTGATCCGCGATGACCTCGAGCGACGGGTAGAGGTGGTCGTCGAGGCGGAGCAGAGCGTGCAGCGCGGGAGCATGACGAACGAACACGGCATGGAGCCGCGAGTTGCCGGACAGCCGGCAGATCGCCTCGTGGAACGCGAGGTCGCCACGAGAGACCGCCCGCCGATCGCCCGCGGCGGCGGCCCGGGCGAGTCCATCGATCAGCCCGCGCAGCTCCGCTGCGATCGCCGGGTCCCCCACCCGGGCGAGGTGCGCGGCGGCCCGGGACTCGATGGCAGCGCGCAGGTCGTAGACCTCGCGGACGTCGGCGCTGCTGAGGGTGACGACGAACGTCCCGCGGCGCGGCTCCTCGTCGACCAGTCCCTCCGACCGGAGGAGCTTGAACGCTTCCCGGACGGGACCGCGGCTGACCCGGAGCTGGTGGGCGATCCGCGCCTCCACGAGATGCTCGCCGTGGCGAAAGCCACCGCCCAGGATCTGCTCTCGGAGGACGTCAGCCGTATCCTCGGCCAGCGACCGCTGAGCCCTCAGCGGCCGAAGCCCGGCCATCCCCTCCGACGCCCGAGTCGATCGCCCGCCCGCACGCCGTCGCGCTGGCGGAGTCTGTCCCTCCATGCCCGCTGCGTTCCTCGCCTCGGCCTCGACCGGTCCGACCCGGAAGGTTGCCGACAGTCTACCATCGAGGCTCCCCCGTTCCAGATCGCCGGCTCGACGTTATATGTGGGTGGCCGCGTCTATGGTCGACCGTCGACAGTCGGCGGGCGCGCGCTCGCGTGAGATGATCGAGCGGTGATCGAGATCGAGGGTCGCCTGACGCTCGCGGATCGTGCGGCCTCTCCGTACCACCTGGTGGCCGTCCCGGTGGAGCGTCCCCCGGCCGCGCTCCGGCTCCGCCTGGTCCTGGATCCCCCGGCCCACGACGAACTGATCGTCGACCTCGGGTTGTTCGAGCCCGGGTCCACCGCGTTCGGGACGGAGGCGTTCCGGGGCTGGAGCGGTTCGGAGCGTTCGGAGGTCGTCCTGGCGGCCGATCGGGCGACGCCCGGCTACCGCCCGGGTCCGCTGCCCGCGGGCCAGTGGCACGCGATCCTGGGACTCTGTCGGATCCCCCCGCAGGGCTGCGGCTTCCGGATCACGGTCGAGGCGCCGGCGAGCCGCCCGGACTGGCTCGCCGCCGTCGCCCCGAAGCCGGACGCGAGAGTGCCCGATCCCGCCGGCTCGCGAGGCGCCGGACGACCCCTCGCGAGCCGGCGCTGGCTGCGCGGCGACCTGCATGCGCACACCGTCCACAGCGACGGCGCCCGCGAGCCGGCGAGCGTGGCGGCAGCCGCACGGCGGATCGGCCTTGACTTCCTGGCGATCACGGACCACAACACCGACAGCCACCTGCCGTGGCTCGCCGGACTCGGCGGACCGGACCTGGTGATCCTGCCCGGCGAGGAGATCACGACCTACGCCGGCCACGCCAACGCCCTGGGGATCCGCCACTGGGTCGACTTCCGCCCCGACGTCGGCCCGGGGATCGCCGGGTCGATCGAGGCGGTCCATGCCCAGGGCGGGCTCGTCTCGGTCAACCACCCGAAGCCGGACGACCCGTGGCTCCACGACCCGAACCTGCCGATCGATGCCGTCGAGGTCTGGAATGGCTCGTGGCCAGGGAGCGAGCCGCGCCACGCCAACGCGACCTCGCTCGGCTGGTGGCTGGGCCTCCTGGCGCGCGGCCTGCGCCCGACCGCCGTGGGAGGCTCGGACATGCATGGGATCTCCCCGGATGGCCAGCCGATCGGGCTGCCGACGACCTGGGTCCGCTCCGAAGATCGATCGGTCCCGGCGATCCTCGAGGGGATCCGGTCAGGACGGGTGGTCGTGAGCCGGGATCCGATCGGCCCACGCCCGGACCTGCGGATCGTCGCGCCGACGGGTCGGTCGGTCGAGATCGGCGATCAGCTCGAACTCGATCCGGCCGGCCCGCTCGAGGTCGCCTGGCGGGTCGTCGGAGGTCGCGGGATGGTCGCCCGGCTCGCCTCGATCCGGGGGCCGGAGGCGAGTCTTCCGATCGACACGGGCGACGCTCGGGGCACGATCGAGCTGGCCGCGCCGCACGGCGGGCGCCCGGCTCACGACCACATCCGGCTCGAGGTCGTCCTGCCGGACGGCGCGCTGGCCGCCCTCACCAATCCGATCCACCTCGTCCATCCTGGTGCTCAGCGAGAGGAGGTCGTTCCGTGACGACGCGAGACCCGATCCAGACCGGCGTGGCGTACTTCGAGGGTCGGGCGCCGAAGCATGTCGCGGCGGATCTCGACGACATGGTCTCCAGCGGGGTCAGCTACGTCGTCCATTGCTTCAGCGAGTTCGACATGCGCTGGGCACGTGGCACGATGGCCGACATCGTCCGGGCAACGAAGGCTCGCGGCCTCGGCGCGTGGATCGACCCGTGGGGCCTCGGCGAGGTGTTCGGGGGCGAGCCGTTCAGCCGCTTCGGCGCCGTGCACCCGGAGGCACGCCAGGTCCGCTCCGACGGCCAGCCGACGACGATCGCCTGCCTCAATCAGCCGGCCTTCCGGTCCTGGATGAAGGCCTGGATCGACGCCGCCGCAGAGGTCGGCGGCGAGGAGGTCTTCTGGGACGAGCCGACCTGGTTCCTCCAGGGCTCCGGCGAGGCCTGGGGCTGTCGCTGCGAGGCCTGCCGCTCGCTGTGGCGCGAGCGCCGGGGCGGGGAGATGCCGATCGCCTACGGCCCCGAGGTCCAGGCGTTCCTGGAGGCAGGGATGAGCGACCTGCTCGGCGAGCTGTGCCTCTATGCCCGCTCGCAGGGGCTGCGGAACTCGCTCTGCATCATGCCGCCCGAGGCGACCAACCCAGGGTTCCGCGATTGGGACACCGCCGCATCGATCCCCGGCCTCGACGACTTCGGATCCGACCCGTACTGGATCTCGTTCGGTGGCGTACCGGCCGACTACGTCGGACGGTACGCGCGGAAGACCGTCGAGGTCGCCCGGCGTCACGGGCTCGACCACCACCTCTGGATCCAGGGATTCGAGATCCCGAGCGGACGCGAAGATGAAGTCGGGACGGCGATCGACGCCGCCGTGGCCGCCGGCGTCCGGAACGTGGCGCTCTGGTCGTACGACGGATGCGCCGCGATGTCGACCTGCACCTGCGATCGGCCGGCCGAGGTGTGGCGGATCGCCGGCGAGCGCTTCCGTCGCCTGCGGGCCGGCCGATGAGCGAACGTCCGGCTGCCCCGGGCGGGATCACCTTCGGTCCATTCGATCCCGCCCGGACCGACGAGGTCGTCGCGCTGTGGAACGCCGCGGCCGGCGATCGCTACCCGCTCGAGACGCGGGTCCTCCGCCAGATCACGGAGCGCAACCCGAGCTTCCGGCCCGACGACGCGACACTCGCCCTCGAGGCTGACCGCGTCGTCGGGTTCGGCTATCTGGGACGCCATCGCGGCCTCGTCGCCGGCCGCCGACCGTGGGCGGGGACCGGTTGGCTGCAGGCCGTCGCGGTCGCCCCGGAGCGTCGCCGGATCGGGGTCGGTCGATCGATCGTCGGCCGGCTCCTCGACGGGGCACAGGCCGAAGGCCTCGTCCGGATCGAGCTCGGCGGCGGCGTCCACTACCTGTTCCCGGGCGTGCCGGCGGATCTGCCCGACGCGGCTCCGTTCCTGGCTGCCCTGGGCGCCGAGCCCGAGGGCGGGGCGTGGCACCCTCCGGCGCCGGGGGCCGAGGCAGCGGCCATCGAGGCAGGGCGAACGGGGGTCAGCTGGGACGTCCGCGGGACCCTTGCCGGAGGGCTGGCCGACCCGCGCGATGCGGAGACATTCGGACGCGAGGGCCTGGTCCTCCGACCGATGGAACAA
>JBGPFS010000021.1:0-20925 GCA_041483455.1 Candidatus Limnocylindria bacterium
GACGTCCTGCGCGGCCAGAACAAGGAGTTCGAGGCGATCATCACGGCCGTCGTCGGCGGCACCCTCCTCACGGGCGGCTACGGGTCGGCCCTCGGTTCCGCCTTCGGGGCGTTCATCCTCGGCACGACCCAGCTCGGGATCAACTTCGTCGGGATCAATTCCGACTGGTACCAGGTGGTGCTCGGGGCGATCCTCCTGATGGCCGTCGTCGTCAACACCGTCCTCCTGCGTCGAGCCTCGGGGAGCCGCTGATGTCCATACCGCCCGTTCCCCACGACAACGCGCCGTTCACCCTTCCGAAGGACACCGCCGCCAGGATCGCGGCCTATGGTCGCGAGGCGACGGCCGCTCCGGTGGCCATGGTGGAGCCGATCCTCGAGGCACGCGACGTCTCGAAGTACTTCGGCCGGGTCATCGCCCTCGAGCACGTCTCGCTGACGGTCCGGCCCGGCGAAGTGAACTGCCTGCTCGGCGACAACGGCGCCGGGAAATCGACCCTGATCAAGATGCTGTCGGGCGTCTATCAGCCCGATTCGGGCAGCCTCTACATGGACGGCGCCGTTCTCGCGCTCTCCTCGCCGCGCGACGCGCTCGACCGCGGGATCGCGACCGTCTACCAGGACCTCGCGGTCCTGCCGCTCATGAGCATCAGCCGGAACTTCTTCGTCGGCTCGGAGCCGACGGTCGGTCGCGTCCCGTTCAGGCGATTCGACGTCGCCAACGCCGGCCGGATCGCGACGACCCAGATGCTCGAGATCGGGATCCAGGTCCGCGACCCCTCGCAGCTGGTGGGAACGCTCTCGGGCGGCGAGCGCCAGACGCTGGCCATCGCCCGGGCCGAGTACTTCGGGGCCCGGGTGCTCATCCTCGACGAGCCGACCTCGGCCCTGGGCGTGAAGGAGGCGGCGATCGTCCTCCGGCACGTCATCCGGGCCCGGGCCAAGGGGCTCGCGGTCATCTTCATCACCCACAACGTCCAGCACGCCCTCCCGGTCGGAGATCGGTTCACGATCCTCTCCCACGGCCGACTGGCCGGTGAGTTCCAGCGCGGCCATGTGAACCAGGACGAGCTGCTCCGACTGATGGGCGGTGGCGAGGAGCTGAGCCAGCTCGCGAGCGAGCTCGAGGAGCTGATCGGGTCGGACACTCGCACCATCGAACAGGCGGCCGTCGTGGCGGCTGTCGCCGAGGCCACGCCGACGTCCAGCCCAGCGGGTCCGCTGCCGGTCGACGACAGCGGCGGCTGAATCGGGGGTCGAGACCGTGGCCGCGACGATCAGCGACGTAGCGCGTCGGGCTGGCGTCTCGACCGCGACGGTCAGCCGGGTCCTGTCCGGGGTCGGGCGGGCAAGCCCGGCGACCCGTGCCCGGGTGGTCGCGTCGGCCGGCGAGCTCGGCTACCGGCCGTCGGGGATCGCCCGCGCCTTGAAGCGGCAGTCCAGCCGGACGATCGGCCTGCTGGTGACCGACATCCAGAACCCGTACTTCCCGGAGATCGTCCGGGCGGTCGAGGATGCCGCGCTCGACCGCGACTTCGCCGTCCTTCTCTGCACGGGCGACGACGACCCGGAGCGCGAGGCGGCCTATCTCGACCTCCTGGCCGACCGCCGCGTCGACGGGATCGTCGTCGCGACGCGAGGCGTCGGAGAGCGCTACGGGGCCTGGCTCGGCCGTGCCCCGCTGCCGGTCGTCCTGGTCAACTGCAGCCCGGGGGAGACCGGTCTGCCGGCGATCCTGACCGACAATCGGACGGGCGGCCGACTTGCCGCGGAGCACCTCCTGGGGCTGGGTCACCGACGTCTCGGGTACATCGGTGGGCCCGCTCATGACGGAGCGGCGGCCGAGCGGCAGGCCGGGATCGAGGAGGCGATGGCGGCCGCGGGCCTCAGCCCCGGCGCGCTGGTCGTCCTCCACGGTGACGGCCGGGTCCCGGCCGGCGAACGCGCGACGTCCGTCCTCCTCGAAGGGGCGTCGGGGGCCACCGGCATCGTCTGCTTCAACGACCTGACCGCGATCGGCGCCCTCCGTGCGGCCCGAGCCCACGAGCTGAGGGTCCCGGACGATCTGAGCGTCGTCGGCTACGACGACGTGAACCTGGCGGCCTACGTCGACCCGCCGCTCACGACGATCGTCCAGGACAAGTCGGGGATGGGCCGCTGGGCGGTCGAGGCCATCGCGGCGCTCATCGCCGGGCGGGTCCCGGGGTCCTTCGACGGCAGGGCGCCCGGCGAACGGCCAGCACCCGCCGAGGTCGTCCGACTCCAGCCGACCCTGCGCATCCGCGGCTCGACCGGACCCGCCCCGCGTTGATCGGTCGGCCAGGGGCTGGGCCCTCCTCAGTCGCCCTCGTACGATCCGACCCGGTCCGCATCGGCCGGAACCACGAACCGACGGACCTCCTCGCGGACCATCCGGGCCAGCGTCGCGGCCCGATCCGGAACCGCCGTCAGACCCGGTCCCTCCACCACGAGCGAGCCGGCCGCAGCGGCCAGCCGGAGCTCCGGATGCGCTCTCCCCCGCCGCCGCCCGCCGAGCGTGTGGTGGATCACCGTCGAGAGGAGCGCCGAGAGGAACGTGTCGCCGGCCCCGGTCGGATCGAGCTCTCGATCCGCCCGGGTCGAGTGGTAGCGGAGACTCGCCTCCGGTCCGTGGGCGCCCACGGTGATCACGAGCCCGCCTTCGATACCCTGGGTGACGACGAGCCGCGCTCCCGGCTTCAGGAGCTCGGTCAGCGCCTCCAGGGGCGTCGACGGGTCGACGTCGTGGTGGCTGACCCCGACGATGTCGGCCCGGGCGAGGAGCGGCGAGGGCGAGGGCGGACGGCGGGCGACTCGCATCCCGGCGGCCAGCTCGCGCAGGAACCCCTGCCAGGCGACGCCCACGTAGGCTTCGTCGGGCAGCGCCGCCGCCCAGGCGTCGGTGACCTCCCCCGCGACCGGGGCGAGCTGCCAGGCGGGGGCGGCGAGCCACGACTCCGGGAGCGGCGGAACAGGCAGCGGGACGCCGGTCCGGACGCAGGTCTGGACCCGGCCCGCCGGGGTCTCGACGTTGTGGTAGATGGGACCCTCGGCCAGCGGGACGAGCATCAGGTCGCCGCCGGCGTCGCGGATGAGGTCGAGCTCGTGCGCGCCGTGCGCCTCCTTGTCGACCCCGATGATGGCGGCGGTCCGGAGTCCGAGGCGGGCCGTCGTGAGCGCCGCATAGGTCACTCCTCCGCCCAGCCGCCAGCCCCGCGGATCGTCGGCGGCGACGTCGCGGCAGGCCGACCCGACGTGGACGATCTCGGGGCCGCCAGGCCAGGTCCGAAGGGCGGGTCGGGGCTCTGCGCCACGCTCGGGCCTATACTCGGCCTCGGTCACCAGCCCTCCCCTCCTCCAGTTCGGAGCCCCGGATCCGTGTACTACTACGAACTCCACGAGAACGACACCGACCTGCTCACGGACCTCCTCATGGCCCACGAGGAGCTGTTCGAGCCGGAGGAGTTCCTCGACCTCGTCCGGGCGGCCCGGGACCGTCTCGCCAACAGCTTCGAGGAGGATACCCTCGTCGAGGCGGTCGCCGCGGCCCTCGCCCGGGAGCACGGCTTCGAGGTCCTGAGCGACGATCGCCTGACGGCCTCGGTGCGCGTCGGCTACGACGCCGACGAGACCGCCCTGACCGCGCTCGAAGACGCTCCCGCCGGCGACGACTGGGACGCCGAGGAGCCGACCGGCGGATCACCTCGGACGGACGACGACGCGGACGACGGATCCGACGATCCGGACGAGCTCCCCCTCGACGCCGACTTCGTGACGATCACGGCCGAGCTCGACCTCGGCGGGCGCCCCTCACCGAACTGACCGTCGGTCGGTGCCCGGGCCCGCCGCTCGGCGGCCGATCCGGTGCCCGCCGCTCAGCGGCTGAACAGGATCTCGAGAACGTCGCCGTCGCGGACGAGGTACGTCTTCCCCTCGGAGCGCAGCTTGCCATGGCGGCGCGCCTCGGCCATGGAGCCCAGCTCGACCAGGTCGTCGTAGGCGACCGTCTCGGCCCGGATGAACCCTCGGGCCAGGTCCGTGTGGATCGCGGCGGCGGCGTCCACGGCGCTCGAGCCGGCCCGGATCGGCCAGGCTCGGACCTCGTCCGGGCCCGCAGTCAGGAAGCTGATCAGGCCCACCAGCCGGTAGGACAGGTGGATCACCCGGTCGAGGCCGGACTCGGCCAGACCCAGCTCCTCCATGAAGACCGCCGCTTCGTCGGGCTCGAGCTCGCCCAGCTCCATCTCGATCCGGGCCGAGAGCGCGTCGACCACGGCCGCCCGGTGGTCGTAGCGGGCCGCGATCCCGGCGACCAGGTCGGCGGATCCAGGCAGGTCCGCCTCACCGATGTTGAGCAGGACGAGGACCGGCTTCTGGCTCAGGAACCGGAAGCCGCGGATCGCCTTCTCCTCGTCCGGCGCCAGCTCCTGGTCGCGGATCGGCCGACCCTCGGCGAGGCCCGCCTGGAGCGGGAGCAGGATCGCCTCCTCGCGCTCATTCGCCTCGCGCTCGGCCGGCGTGCCGTGGCGACCCGTCGCCCGAAGTCGCTCGAGCCGGCGTTCGGCCACCGCGAGGTCGGCCAGGATGAACTCGACGTCGAGCCGCTCGAGATCGCGCCACGGGTCGACCGATCCGTCCGGATGGGCGACCGCCGAGCTCTCGAACGCCCGAACGACATGGAGCAGGGCGTCCGAGTCGCGCAGCCGGGCCAGGTGCTCCGCCGGCAGCTCCTCCGCCCCGATCCGCCCCTCGGTCGAGGGCGGGGGTGCGGGGAGGTCCGCGTAGGTGACGTCGGCGTGGACGACCTTCTTGGGCTTGAAGATGGCCGCCAGCCGGTCGAGCCGCTCGTCCGGCACCTTGACCACGCCGACGTTGAGGGTGAGTCCTCCGAACCCGCCCGTCTCGGCGTGACCCCGGGTCAGGGTATTGAAGACGGTCGTCTTGCCCGACGCGGTGAGGCCGACGATGGCGATCTGCACGAGGACTCCGTTCCATGGCGGGAGGGGCGGTCGCGGGTCCGCCGGACCGCCGGCGGTCAGTAGCCGACCCGCGGATCGACGATGTTCAGGAGCGGCTCGCCCGCGGCGAACCGACGGAGATTGTCGCAGAAGAGCCCGACGCTCCGATCGAGGACCCGGCCGGATGACCACGCCGTGTGGGGCGTCACGATCACGTTGTCGAGCTCGTAGAAGGGCGAGGTCGGCCCCAGGGGCTCCTCGCGGAAGGTATCGAGGACCGCGCCGCCCATCGGTCCCTCGCGCAGCGCCCGAAGGAGCGCCCGCTCGTCGACGAGCCGGCCGCGGGCCACGTTGATGAGCCAGGCCCCGGGCTTCATCGCCTCGAGCGCCGCGGCATCGATCATCCCTTCCGTCTCTGGCGTGAGCGGGGCGGCGAGGACGACGAAATCCGACTCCGCCAGGAGTTCCGGCAGGCCCTCCGGTCCGAGGACCCGATCGAGCATCGCCTCGCCGAGCGGACGGTCCTCTTCGTGCTCGGGCTGGGTCGCGCCGCCGGCCGGCCCGTCGTCGGTGCGCCGCCGGGTCGCCAGGACGCGGCAGCCGAACGACGTGGCGAGCGCTCCGACCGCCCGGCCGATCGAGCCGAGCCCCACGATCCCGACGGTCACGTCGCGCAGCTCCGCGCCCTCGAGCGGCTGCCAGGTCCGCTCCCGCTGCAGCTCGAGGAGCTGCGGCAACCGTCGGCTGACGGCCAGGATCATCAGCATCACGTACTCGGCGATCGGCCGGCTGAACACGCCGCGCGCGTTCGTGATGACGAGGCCGCGCTCGAGCGAGGCCGGGGTGAGCACCCGCTCGACCCCGGCCGAGGCCGAGTGGACCCAGGCCAGGTGGGGCGCCCGGGCCAGCAGCCGGTCGAACGCATCGGCCGACAGCCAGCCCCGCAGGAGGACCTCGACGTCGTCGAGCGGACCGTCGGCCAGGCCCTCCACCGAGACGGTCACGATCCGCGCCCCGGGCGCTGCCCCCCGGATCCGCTCGAGGTCGCGCGCGCGGTAGCGAGCGGAGAGGATCGGGCTGAGGGCGATGGCCGCGGGGTAGCCGTGCGGGCCGCGTCCGGGTCCCGCCACCCGCCGGACCGGGCTGTCGCCGGTCATGCCCGAGCCCGCGCGCCGACCCGGGCGAGCCATCGTTCGGGCGCCTCGATCTCGCTCTCGAGCGGCAGCGCCTCGGGTCCCGACCAGAGCCGCGCGAGGGCGGCCGGGCCGCCCGCCGCGTCGATCGCCGCCACGAATCGCTCCCCCTTCCGGTACTGCTCGAGCTTGAGGTCCATCCCGGTCAGCTTGTAGATCGCCCGGTCGAGGCCGGTCCGAGGCTGGTCGCGGCGGGCGTGGAAGCGCTCGCTGATCCGCTCGACGTCCGGCACCAGGTCGCGCCCCACCTTGTCCATGATGTGGTCGCTGAAGCCCTCGAGGAGGCTCATCACCGCCTGCGTCTCGCGGAAGAGCCGGCGTTGTTCGACTCCCATCAGGCGCTCCATCCAGTGCTCGCCATCGCCGACGCCGCCCCGGAGCCATCGCCCCAGGCTGCGCAGGCCGTCGCGGCTCAGCGTCGAGGCGCCCCGCGAGAAGGCCGTGAGCTGGCGCTCCAGGCGATCGGCCAGGTACGGTCGGAGCCAGGGATGCGCCTCGAACTCGAAGGCGTGGGTCGTCTCGTGGAGTGCGATCCAGGTCCGGAACGGGTCGAGCGCCACGTCCAGCGAGCGGGCCGTCAGCCGGATGTTCTCCTCGACGTACAGGAGCCGCCCCGGGGGAGCCTCGGCGGCCAGCAGGGCGAGGTCGTACTGGCCCAGGACGCGGCCGCCCATGAAGCCCAGGAGCTCGCCGACCTGGCGCGAGCTCAGCCACCGGTTGGCGATCGCCATCGCGGCGGGCAGGAGGCCGCCGCCGGGGGGAACGACCTGGTCGAGGAGCTGTCCCTCGAGCGGCGCCATCAGGCGCTCGAAGCTCGCGATGTTCGCCCGGACCCAGCCGGCCCGGTCGACGACCGAGCTTCGCTCGACGACCCCCGGCAGCTCCGCCCCGAGAACCTCCGAGAGCCGCGGGACGATCCGGGCCATCGCGCTCGCGTAGGCCGGCTCCGCGGCCCGCAGCTCGGCTGGCTCCAGCCCGCCCGGCGAGCGCCGCAGGCGGGCGATCGCCACGCGCTCGGCCGCGGCCCAGTCGACGAGCCCACGGCGGGCGACCCGTTCCGCCCGCCGACCGAGGACGGTCGCGGCCGCTCCCAGGGCGGACCCGGCCAGGAAGCCGGCCTGCCAGCGTCGATCGTCGCGACGGCGGTCGCTCATCCGGCGAGCGCCTCGAGCACGACCGGCTCGACTTCGGCGAAGCCCTCGCCGAACAGCCTGCCGGCCAACGCGCGGAAGACCCCGACGTCGCCGGTCGTGAGCTGGCGATGCACGGCCGACGTCGCCCGGCCGACCGGGGCGGCGTGTCCGGCCTCACCCGGATCGGCGGCGGTCCCCCGACTCGTGCCGGGCGCTTCGAGGCCGTTCGTCGCGAGCAGCTCGGCGAGCGACGAGGCGGTGGCGGTGGCCGAGTCGACGACCGCGACCCGCTCGCCGACGGCCGCCTGGATGACCGGCCGCAGGAGCGGGTAGTGGGTGCAGCCGAGGAGGAGGGTATCGATCCGGGCCGACGACGGGAGCGGGAAGATGAATTCGCCGTTGGCGTCACGCTCGCCGAGGAGCGGCGCGAGGGCCTCGTGGACGGCCGCCTCGACCGCGGGCCCGGTGAGCTCGCCAGCCTCGACCATCGGGACGAAGGCCGGGGTCGCGTGCTCGTACACCTCGACGGCCGGGTTCTCCTCCTTGATCGCATTGAAGTAGGCGTGCGAGCGGACCGTGGCCGGCGTGGCGATCACCCCGACCCGCCGGCTCCGGGTGGCCAGGGCCGCCGCCGCCGCACCGGGTCGGATCACCCCCAGGATCGGCAGCGCGTACCGTCGGCGCAGGTCCGCCAGGCCGACCGCCGTGGACGTGTTGCAGGCGACGACGATCGCCTTGACGTCGAGGGTGGCGAGCCGGTCGAGCGCCTGGCGACTGAAGGCCAGGACCTCCGCGTCGGTCCGGGTCCCGTACGGAGCGCGGGCGTTGTCGCCGAGGTAGACGGTCGACTCGTGGGGCAGCCGGCGGAGGATCTCGCGCAGGACGGTCAGGCCGCCGACGCCCGAGTCGAAGACGCCGATCGGGCGAGCATCGGCCACGATCAGGTCCGGGCGCCCACCGCGGCCCGGCTGGGCGCCAGCAGCTCGGTCGCGAGGCGGATGACGTCCTGGCTGATCGGCGCCGAAGGCTCGGCGAGCACGAAAGGTACGCCTCCGTTGTTCGATTGGACGACGAGTCGCCCATCGGAGACGACCTGGCTCTCGGGGACCCGGCCGAGCGCGACCGCCAGCTCGTCCGCCCCGATCCCGCCGGCCGAGTCCGCCCGATTGACGACGTAGCGGACCTTCGTCGGCGGGTAGCCGATCGCCCGGAAGGTGCCGGCCATCGCGATGGTGTTCTGGATCGTGGTCGAGTCGTAGGTGACGATCTCGACGATCGTATCCGCCGCGTCGAGGAAGGCCATCGTCGTGTCGGCGATCGAGGCCATCGTGTCGATGACGATCACCGAGTAGACCCGCCGGAGGAGCGAGAGGATCTTCTCGATGTCCCGGACGGTGACCATCTCGTACATCTCGATCCGGGGCGGGGCGAGCAGGATGTCGATCCCCGACGGGTCGCGCCACATGACGTCGGCCAGGTCGGACTCGGCGATCCGGTCGGTCGGCAGGTCGAGCAGCGACGGCGCATCGGCCGGGACCTTGAGGAACGAGCGGAGGTCGCCGAACTGGAGGCTGCCGTCGATGAGGGCGGTCCGGAGGCCCGTCTGGCCCGCGGCGACGGCCAGGTTGAAGGCGATCGTCGTCTTGCCGACGCCGCCCTTCGGCGCGAACACGGTCAGCACGCGCGAGCCGGCGGTCAGCTCCGAGGCCTGGTGTGCGGCGTGGGACGCCGCCACCCGGTTCATCAGGTCGAAGCCCGAGAAGGGCATCGACAGGACCGCGTCGATCCCGTGTTCCGGATCCGGCTCGAGCGGCTGCTGGGGGACGGTCAGGACGACGACCGGCACCCTGGCGCCCGAGGCGTGGAGCTGCTCGACCAGCGCCATGCCCTTCAGCCGACCCTGGAGCAGCGCATCGACGATCACGACGTCGGGCCGCAGTTCCGAGATCTGCCGGAGCGCCTTCGACCCGTCGGCCATGACGTCGATGAGCTTGATCTGCTGCTGGGCGTTGAGCAGCCCACGGATGTACTGGGCGACCTGGGGCACGTCCTCGATGAGGAGGAGGCGGATCTGATCCTTGGCCATCGGTCCGACGATACCACGCTCGATCGCGGGGGCGGACGGCCCTACCGACGCCGGGCGACCAGGACGGCGCGCTCGCTGCCGGGACCGATCGGCTCGAGGTCGTACCCGCCGCCCAGGGCCTCGACTTCGAGGCCGGCGGCCTCGGCGAACTCGACCAGCTCGTCGGCGTTCACCAGCCGGAGCCGATCCTCGCGGATCCAGCGGCTGGGGCTCGCACCCTGGGCGGCCTCCTCGAAGGTCGTCGTGAGGCTGACCGTCCGGGTGGTCGCGTCGTACAGCGCGGAGCCGGTCTTGACGACCCGGGATCCGGTCTCGGGGTCGGTCCGGACCCACTCGAGGAGAAGCCGGCCGTCGTAGCGGGCGAGGTCGTCCACGTCCGGGAGCCAGCAGTCGATGGCTGCCAGGCCGCCTGCCCCGAGGTGCGCGGCCAGCGTCTCGAATGCGGCTCGCTGTGCGGCGCGCGTGGCCAGGACGAAGAGCGAGTTCAGGGCGAGGATCGCCAGCCGATAGGCACCGGCGTCGGGCAATCGGAGGCCGACGAGATCGGCCTCCACCAGCGTCAGCGCCCGCGAGACGCGCCGGCCTGCGGCCGCGGCCCGAGCGCGTGCCCTGGTGAGCATCGCCGGATCCAGGTCGACGGCCACGGTGCGCCGGCCGGTCGCCGCCAGCGGGACGGCGAGCCTGCCCGTGCCGGCCGCCAGCTCGAGGATCGGGCCGTCGGCGCGCTCGGCGAGGCCCAGGTAGAGGTCGAGATCGCCCGGCTCCTCGAGCAGGTCGAGGTCGTACAGCCGGGCCAGCGCATCGCCCGTCCTGGTCTCGGACGCCCGCCCGCGGGTCAGCTCAGCGCTCCCAGCGGACCGGGTGGCCGGCCAGCTTGCGGACGGCCAGGGCGCTGATCGCCTCGAGGGCCGCCCGGTTGGCCGCCATGGAGGTCGTCTCGGCATGGTCATACGGCGGCGACACCTCGACGATGTCCATCCCGCACAGGTCGACCGCCAGGACGATCTGGCGGATCGCCCGGAGGACCTCGCGGGTCAGCATCCCGCCCGGCTCCGGGGTCCCCGTCCCTGGGGCCATCCCGGGGTCGATCACGTCGATGTCGAGGCTCAGGTAGACGTAGTCCGGGCCATCGAGCGCCTCGGCGATCGCGTCGGCGATGACCGCGTCCGCGCCCCGGTCCTCGATCTCCTTCATGAAGTGGTAGCGGAGTCCCTGCTCCTGCATCCATTCGAAGACATCGACCGGCGGCCAGTACCCGCGCAACCCGACCTGGACGAAGTTCTTGCCCTTCACGGCGCCCGACTCGATGAGCCGGCGCATCGGCGTGCCGTGGCCGGCGAGCACGCCCCAGTCCTCGTTGGCGGTGTCGGCATGGGCATCGAAGTGGACGATCCCGATGCTGCCCGGCCGGCGGACATCGGCGACGGCGGTCGCAGAGGGCCAGGTGATGGAGTGGTCGCCCCCGAGGACGATCGGGATCGCGCCGGTCTCGGCGACCTCGCGGACCTTGCGATAGATCAGGGCGTGGGCCCGGTCGATCCAGGCGGGGACGACGTTGGCATCGCCGGCATCGACGACGTCGAGGACCTCGAACGGCTCGACGCCCAGCTGAAGCGAGTGGATCGAGCCGGAGGTGTACTGGGCCTCGCGGATCGCCCGCGGGCCGAAGCGGGCGCCGGGCCGGTGGCTGACGGCATCGTCGAACGGGGCTCCGACGATCGCCACGTCCGGCCGCCGCCGGGCGAGCTCGGCCGGGTCGCTGATCCAGGGCAGCTTCATGAACGAGGTCGGCCCGACATAGGTGGGCAGGTCGAAGTCGTCGAAGACCTCGTACTCGCGATCCCAGCCGTTGCGGGCGCCGAAGTCGCGCTCCCGGTCCGGGTGATGGCGCTCGGACATCTCGGTCCTCCGCGGGACGGGGGCCGAACGCGCTGCGTCGGGCCGGACGTGCCGTCCCTGGGGGCGCCGCCGGTTCGCATCCGACGTCCAGCGGGGCGCGTCCGCGCATCCTAGCACCCGCCCCCGGAACCGCGGCCGGGCTCAGCCGGCGGCGTGGAACTCCGCCCAGGCGGCCTTCACGAGCCCCGGGTCGGCGAACAGCTCGTAGGCCGTCTGGGCGACCAGCGCCGCGACGAGGAGGGTGATCTCATCGGCGTACGGCGAGACGGCCGCGTCGCGGAAGTCGATCGAGTGCCCGGGCACCCCTTCGGCGCAGATCGCGATCGACGGGTGGATCGTCGGGACCACCTGGCTGACGTTGCCCATGTCGCTGCTGCCGAGGTTGTCGGTCGGCGGCCGGTCGGCCAGCCCGTAGGCGGCCAGGTTCGCCCGGAACCGATCGGCCAGCACGTGGTTGTGCTTCATCGTCGACGCACCGCCCTGGAAGTCGACCTGGACGGTGCAGCCGCTGGCGAGCGCGGCCGCCGTGCACAGCTCGCGAAAGCGCTCGCGCAGCACGCGATAGTCGTCCTCGCGGGGCGAGCGGACCATGAACCAGGCTTTCGTCCGGGACGGGATGATGTTGGCCGCCGTCCCGCCCTCGAGCACGATCCCGTGGACCCGCGCGTCCGGCTTGAGCTGCTGTCGCCACAGCCCGACCGAGCTGAACAGGAGGATCAGGGCGTCGAGCGCGTTCCGACCCATCCACGGCTCGGACGCGGCGTGGGCCTGGAGACCCTCGAACGTGACGTAGACGTCCTCGCTGGCCAGGAGCCGGGCCTCGATGCTGGTCACGTCCGATGGGTGGTAGAGGAGCGCCGAATCGAGCCCATCGAACAGGCCGTCGGCGATCATCACGCCCTTGCCGGAGCCGCGCTCCTCGGCCGGCGTGCCGAGGAAGACGATCTCGCCCGGCAGCTCGGGCGCGACGCCGGCCAGGGCGATCGCGGCGCCCACGGCCGAGGCGGCCATCGAGTTGTGACCGCAGCCGTGACCGAGGCCGGGCAGGGCGTCGTACTCGGCCAGGATCCCGATCCGCGGGCCGGGTCCGCCACGCCCTCCCGCGAGCCGTCCCCGCAGCGCCGTGGCCAGGCGCCCGACCGGCCGCTCGACCGCGTAGCCGTGCCCGGCGATCGCATCCCCGACCCAGGCGGCCGCCTTGACCTCCTCGAAGGCGGGCTCGGGCTCGGCGTGGATCCGGTGGCTGAGCTCGAGGATCTCGGCCCGGTGCTCCTCGACGAGCCGGGCGATCCGTGCCTTCGCGTCCGCGAATGGCCCGGCCGGGGCGGTGGTGGCGAGCGGCGCGATGGCGGGCAGCGAGGTCATCGATTCGTCTCCAGGTGGCAGATGAGCGGTCGGTGACCGGGTCGCGGGATGGCGAGCGCCGGGTGCCGGGCACCGCCGCATCCTACGCCGCGTCCCCGCGGCGGCGTCACCCGCCGGCGACGAAGACCTCGCCCCGCTCGTTGGCGTAGAGCGAGCGATAGCCGGCTCCGAGGATGCGGTCGCGGAGACCGGCCGGCAGGCCGGCCGGCTCGAGCACGACGTATGGATACGCACGTCCTTCGAGAGCGACCGCCAGGTCGCCGATCGGGAGCAACCGCCCGCCGGCGGTGTGGATGCTCGTCTCCGCATCCGGCGACAAGGTCGTCTCCGTCACACCCGCGAAGACGCCGAGCGGCGTGCTGGCCCACTCCTGGAAGCTCGCCGCAACGTGGAGGACCGGGGTCTCCGCCCGGATCCGGCCGGCGGCGATCTCCGCCCGAAGCGCCTCGATGAGCGCCTCCTGGTCGGGACGCACGATCCGACGTCGGTCCGGATAGCCCTTCCAGTACCCGAGCTCGGCATCGCGGGCGTCGATCGCGAGGGTCTCCGCGATCGGGTGCTCGCCGAGGAAGAAGACGTCGATCGGTCCGGGGCGGACCGGCAGGACGGCCGCGAGGACGAAGGCGATCAGCAGGCCCGTCCGGACCGGCAGCCAGGCGCGCCGGAACGACCATGCCGCGTCGACCGCGAGGGCCGCCAGGAGCGCCACGACGACCGGGACCCAGTACAGGAGCGTCTTCGGGACCTCGAACCGGAGGGACTGGGCCAGCAGGCCGTCGCCGGGCACGAGCGAGACGGCCGCCGCGCTGACCAGGCCGATGAAGAGGGCCGCCAGCGCGACCGGCGTCGCCACCCGGCGGCGTGCCGCGATCAGCCCGGCGACCGCGACCGTGCCGATGACCGGGACCGAGCCGGCCATCCGAGCGAGCGCGCCGATCGCCGCGGCCCGTTCGCCGCCGAAGACGAGGACCCCGACGCACAGCGCGAGGCCGACCGCGCCGCCGATCCGGCCGGCGATGACGGCCGCTCCGACGAACCCCGGAGCTCGAGCGAGGCCGGCCGCGGCGAGGACCGCGACGGGCGCGGCGAACAGGGCGACCGGCGACGGGATGGCCAGCCCGAGCATCGTCGCGGCCTGCGGCAGGGCGAGGATGCCGCCGAGGACGATCGCCGACGCCCCCAGCTCCGCCACCGCGCCACCGCGGACGATCCCGACGACCGCGACCGTCGCCAGCGCGAGGGAGCCGATCACCGGGTGAACGAGGATGGCGGCCCCGAGCGCGGCCCCCAGCCAGGCCCACGAGCGGGCCGGCGAGCGCGGAGCGCCGGATCCAGGCGCTGCCGACAGCTCGGCCACGCCGTCCACCCTCGGACCCATCGCTTCCGTGAGGACCGCAAGCCCGACGGCGGCGAGCGGCAGGACGAGGACCGTCGCCCGGACATCGGTGAGGCGCGCGAACGACGCGGTCAGGGTGAACGTGAGGAGCGCCCACGGGCCGACCGACGGCCGGCCGAGCGCGCCTGCCAATCGGACGAGGCCGATCGCGACGAGGACCGTCGCCGGTCCGATGAACGCCGAGACGGCGAGCGCGGCCGGAAGCCCGCTCAGCGTCGCGATCGCGCCGAGCAGGGCCGTGTAACCGAGGAACGTCCGGGACGGCCCGTAGATCGGGGAGGCCGTCGTGGTCAGATCGGTCCAGCTGCCGAAGACGCGCAGGTGCTCGACCGTCGCGACGTGGTTCGGAAGGACGTCGATGAACGGCACGACCGGCGATCCGAGCTGGAGGACGAGCGTCCCCGACCAGGCGAAGACGACGAACGCGGCGCCGATCAATGGGAGTCGCGGGCGAACCGCCGGCGTGCGTCGGGCGAGCGGACGGGCGCGCAGCCCGAGCGCGAGGATCACGGCGTGGACCGCCAGCAGCACCGGCAGGCGGAACGTGCCGCTGCCGCCCAGGGCGAGCAGGAGCACGACGTCGAGGAGGACCGCACCGACGAGGCCGCCGAGGGCCGCGTCACCTGCCGACGCGAACGCGACGCCCCGGCCAAGGCGCACGAGGACCGCCCCCGCCGCCAGGTTGAGCGCGCTGGCACCGGCGACGAGGAGGGCGGCCGGGAAGGTCGTCGACAGCTGCCCGGCGACGCCGCTGGCGACTCCGGGAAGGTCGAACCCGACCGGCCCCCGGGCGAGGATCGCCAGCCCGGTGCCGATCGCGACCAGCCCGACGACCCCGATCAGTTCGAGGGCGAGGTCCTCCGCCGCCGGCGCCTGAGCGGCCGGCCCCGGATCGGTGCGCGGGCCGGTCTGGGCCTCCACTCCGGGGATGGTACAGGCCGCCCTTGGCGCGCGACCGCTCAGCGGTCGGCGGACAGGGTGGCCTCGGCGACGAAGACGATGATGACGACGAACCCGGCGATCGGCAGGCTCAGGGCGGCCTGGAGCCGGAGGGCCACGAAGAGCGCGGCGACGACCGCCACCCAGGCGCCGCGGCGGATGGCTCGGAGCCAGTCGCCCCGGAAGGCGATCCGCTGATGACGGGCGAACACGGCGAGCCAGAACAGCGGCGTGCTGAGGGTCCCGAGGGCGAGGCCGATCAGCCCCGCCCCGATCAGCCCGCCGACCGGATCGGTCACCGGGTCCCGGGTCGTGACGACGATCCCCACCAGGACCCACGCGGCGGCGGCGGCGGCGAAGAGTCCCAGGTTGGCGAGCCGGTCGCGCGATTCCATCGCGGCCGAGTCTAGCCGGGCCGGCACCCGGCCGACCTGCCGGCCCGACCGGTGCGCCCCGGTCCCCAACCCCGCGCTCAGACGCCGAGCAGCGGACCGAGGTCGCCGAGGCGGTCGAGCTCGAGGTCGGCGACCACGTCGTCCGTGCGCCGGCTGCCCGGGAGCGGCGAGTCGGCTGGACGCCCGTGCAGGTAGCCGGCACGCCACCCCGCCCGCTTCGCTCCGACGACGTCGGCCGCCCAGTCGTCCCCGACATGGAGGATCGCCCGACCCGACCAGCCCAGGGCGGCCTCCGCGGCGGCGAAGATCTCCGGGCGCGGCTTGATCGCCCCGACTCGCTGGCTGACGACGACGGCGCGGAGGTAGGGCTCCCAGCCGGCCGCCTCGACGTACCGGTCGATCGTCGCGGCGAGCGGCCAGTTCGAGACGATCCCGAGCGCGAACCGGCCGGCCAGCCGGGCCAGGAGCGGACCGACGCCCGGGGGCGGTGGGAGCGTCTCGACGAAGGTCGCGCTGTAGATGCCGACGGCCCAGGCGACCTCCGACGGGTCGGCCAGTCGAGCCGCGGCCGTGTCGTCCCAGCGCTGACCGCTGGGTGGCGGCGCCATTCCGCGGAGCCGGGCGAGGACCCGCGTGACCCGCTGCTCCAGGTCGACCTCGCGACCCGCCGGCACCTCCTCCGCGAACTGGCGCACCCGCTCTTCGGCCCAGGCCGTATCGAACGCGGCGGGCGGGAATGGCCCGCTCCGCTCGTCCACCGCCGCGCGCATCCGGGCGACGACCGCGGCGAGGTCCTCGCGGCCGACGTCGACGAGCGTGTTCCCGAAGTCGAACGTGACCGCGCGGAGACCGGCGACCAGGTCTGACCGGCGCGGGAGCGGGCGTCCTGCCGTCCCGGGCTCGGCGCCGCCGTCGCTCACCGGGCCACGCTGGCCGGACAGATCGCCCGGAAGGCACAGTACGAGCAGGCCAGCAGGTCCGGCGTGGGGGCGAAGTCGCGCGCCCGGATCCCCTCCGCTGCCCGCTCGATCTGCCCGCGGCCGCGGGCGAGCCGCCGCGCGTCCACCTCGGCCCGTCCGACCAGCCCGGATTCGAGGAAGTTCAGCGCGACGACGTCCGGCAATCGCCCGGTCATCGCCTGGTAGGCCATCGCGTAGATGGTGAGCTGGAGCGACTCGCGGGCCCGCTGGCGGGCCTTCGCCGGATCGCGCACGTCGCTCGACTTGTAGTCGGTGATCGTCACGCGCTCATCGGCCACCAGGGGAAGCATCGGTTCGACGACGTCCGCGAAGAGTCCGTCGCTCAGGGCGCTGGCGCCGGCCGTGTCGGCCGGGGCGCCGGACCCGATGACTCCGGCCGCGTGACCGGCCGGCACCTGCGTGGCGGCCTCCCCCCCGGCGGGCCCGCCCGTCCCGGGTCCCGGACCCGCCTCGATGTCGACCCGGTCCCAGCGACCTCGGATCCGATCGCCGCCCAGCATGAACTGGAACTCCCGCTCGACGTAGGCCGGTACGACCGCCCCCGGCTCGAGCTGCTCCTCCCGGAACCGCCGGAGCGCCGCCCGACCCGCTTCCAGCCGGGCCTCCTCGTGCTCGCGGTTGAGGAACCCCTCGTTCGACCAGGCCGCCTCGAAGGCGGCCAGGAGGTCCGGCTCGCTCATCGTCAGGCCCCGCATCTGCAGGCGGTGGAACTCCTGGACCGCCCTGTGGAGCGCCGCCCCGTAGATGATCGAATGGTGCGGGGCGATCGGGACCCGCAGGACGTGGACGTACTTGTACTTCTGCGGACAGGTCAGGTAGTCGTCCACCTGGTAGAAGCTCAGCGAGAGGGGGCCGGTCGCGGGCCCACGGATCGCCTCGGCCGGGACGTGGCTCGCCTCGAACCCCGCGAGGCGCTCGACCGAGGTCGCCCGGCGCGGGCCCGCGGCCGCGACTTCGGCCAGCGGCAGATCGAGGGCTTCAATGACGAACGGCGAGACCCGGCGCGCCCGGCGGCCGCCGTAGTCGGTCGCGTGGGTCAGCACGAGCTCGTCGCGGGCGCGGGTCATGCCGACGTAGAACAGGCGGCGCTCCTCCTGGAGGTGATGGTCGCCCTCCGGCAAGAGCTCCCGGATCAGGGCCTCCGGGATCCCGAGCTGCTCGCGGCGGTGGGACGCCGGGAACCGCCCGTCGACGAGCCCCATCAGGTAGACGCACGGGAACTCGAGCCCCTTGGCCTTGTGGACGGTCAGGACCGCGACGGCGTCGGCCTCGCCATCCAGCTCGGCCGTCGGCGGGTCGTCGCCGGCCTCGATGAGCGTCGCGAGGTGGCGAGCGACGAAGACCGCCCGGTCGTCCGCGAGCAGCTCCGACTGGGCCCGGACGATCTCGAAGAACCGGGCCACGTTCTGGAGCGCCTCCTCCGCGGCGACGCTGTCGGTGCCGACGAGCCGGCCGAGGATCCCCGAGTCGCGCAGGAACCCGTAGAGGACCTCGCCGGTCGAGCGCTCGTGGGCCAGCTCGCTCCAGCGACGCAGGTCGGCCACCAGCCGCTGGACGGTCTCGCGCGTCGCCGGCGCGACCCGCAGGATCCCCGGGCGGCGGTCGAGCTCCTCCACGATCTCCCAGAGCGAGCGACTTCGGCGTCGGGCCGCGGTCATCAGCGCGGTCAGATCCTCGCCGCCGAGCCCGTAGACCTCCGAGGCGGCGAGCGCGTACAGGTCGACGCTCGATGAGAGGTCGGCGACCACCCGCAGGAAGGCGAGGAGGAGCCGGACCTCGGGCCGGGCATACAGCCCGGACGTGCCCGAGAACCGCCAGGGCACCCCGGCCAGGTTCAGGCTGCGCAGGATCGGGTCCGCCTCGGCGTTGGAGCGGACCAGGATGGCGTGATCCCGTGGTCGAGCGCCGGCGGCAATCCGGCCGGCGATCTCGGCGGCCACATGGTCCGCCTCTTCGACCCCCGTCGCGAACGCCTCATGGCGAACCGCGGGTCGGCGCTCACGGGCCGGCGGCTCGGGGCGCACGGGCCGCAGCCGCTTGGCGATCCCGGCCCGGACCTCGAGCCGATCGGGATCGTTGAACCGGATCAGCCGATGGCTCGCCGCGAGGATCCCCGCCCGGGAACGGTAATTCCGGCGCAGGACCACCAGTCGGGCCTTCCGGAATCGCTCGCGGAACTCGAGGATGTTGCTGATCGCGGCGCCCCGGAACTTGTAGATCGACTGGTCGTCGTCGCCCACGACGGTCACGTTCCGGTGGCGTTCGGCCAGCAGGGCGACGAGCTCGGCCTGGGCCCGGTTCGTGTCCTGGAACTCGTCGACGAGGATGTAGCGATAGCGCGCCTGGACCTCCCCTCGGGCGGCCGGCGACTCCCGGAGGAGCCGGAGGGCGAGGCCCACCTGGTCCCCGAAGTCGACGAACCCGGCGCCGCCGAGCAGCTCCTGGTAGCGCCCGTAGGCCCGGGCGAGCTCAAGCTGGCGGGCCGCCTCGTCGACGGCCGCGTCCGCTGCATCGCGCTCGCTGTCCGTGGCCCCGGGCGACCTGCCGGCCTCGGCGAGGCGCCCGGCCTCCTCGGTCATCCACCGGGCGTGGGCCAGGTAGGCCGCCGGCGAGATGTCCTCGTCCTTGCAGCGGCTGAACAGGGTGGCCAGCGCGCCGAGGAAGCGGGTCGGGTCGCCGAGCGGACGATAGGCGTCGAGTTCGAAGTCGAACAGCCGCTCCCGCAGGAGGATCACGACTTCCGGCCGGGAGAGCACGCGCACGTCGGGTGGCAGCCCGAGCTCGAGCGCGAACTCGCGGATGAGCCGGTCCCCGAACGCGTGGAACGTCGAGACCGCGGTGTCCGTGTAGCCGTACGGGACGAGCTGATCGACCCGGACCTGCATCTCCTCGGCCGCCTTGTCGGTGAACGTCAGGGCGAGGATCTCCGACGGTTTGGCCCGCCGCGTCGCGATGAGCCAGGCGATCCGGCGGGTGATCACCTGGGTCTTGCCGGTCCCTGCGCCGGCCACGACCAGGAGCGGGCCGTCGCCGTGCGTCACCGCCCGCCGCTGTTCCGGGTTCAGGCCGTCGAGGAGCGCCGAGAGGCCCGCCGGGGCCGACCCTTCGTCGCCGGTCGCCGACCCGAGGCCGGGCGTCACGGATCCCCAGACGGGGATCTGCTCGAGCGGGCGCGGCCCGCGTCCCCGCCCGGGGCCGCGACGATTCACCGGGGGCGCGGGAAGGTGGGCTGGGCGATCGACCGTGGGGCGCGGGGGCATGACTCCACGGTCGTTGTGGCTCGTGACAGCTCGGCCGTCACGCCGGGTTCATCCCGGACCGGCCGACCCGCCACGGTCGCGCGCCGCGGCTGCCCGGGCGGCGCCGGCCCGTGCACCGAGCCCGGCCCGCGCGCCCAGCCCGGCTCGACCCTTCGAGGTGTGGCGGGCCAGGGTCAGAGCCTCGGTCTCCTCGTCGGACAGGGTCGCCTCGGGGCGCCCAGCGGAGATCGCCTTGGCGTAGATCCGGGTGGCGCCCCGGGAGTGGAGGCTGCTGATGATCAGGCCGTCCTCGTCCGCGTCGAGGAGGGCGAGTGCGAAGCTCTGGTTGCCGCCCGTGTCGTCGAACGGGTTGAACCGGACCAGGCCGATCCGCGAGAACGCGCTCCGGCCCTCAGCCTCGAGACGGGCGGTCCGCTCGGCCAACCCGTGCACGTCGCTCTGGACCTCGACGACCCGGCCCAGGTGGGTGGTCAGGACGTCCTCGACGCTCTGCCCGTCCGCGCCCCGGGTCAGCGCGTCGAGACGCGAGCGGAGTCCGCCCACCTGGCGCCAGAGCAGTCCGACGCCGATGAGCGCCACCACGAGCAGAGCGGCAAGGACGGGGATGGACGAGGACGGATCGGGCACGAGCGCCTCCGGATGGGATGAGCCGAGTCTAGCAGGGGCCTGCCGGTGCTATCCTCTCGCCGACCCGAGCTCTTCAGGAGGATCAACCAGCCGATGGCCAAGCGCGCCCGTGGGACCGGTCGACCCGGTCAGCGACGCCCGACCCAGCGCGACGCTCGACCCGGCTCCAGGACGGTCCCGGCCGGCGCCGCGCCGACCCCGCTTCCCGCCGAGCAGCCCCGGGCGGGCGAGCTCGAGCCGGCGATCCCGGAGGCGTACCGACCCGAGCCGGCGGCCGGCCCCGCGGCTCGACCCGGTCCTGCGGCGCAACCGTTCGTTCGCGGACGGGGCGGGGCCACCCTTGCCGTTCGGGCCGCCGATGAGTACCGTTACGTCGCCCGCGACATCCGCAGGATCGCGATCGTGGGCGGAGCAGCCTTCGCGATCGAGTTCGCGCTGTTCCTGCTCATCGACGTCTTCGGGATCGTCCGCATCTGACGCTCACCGGCCGGGCGGCATCCGCGCCCGCACCGTCGAGGTGGCCGGGAGCGTCGGCGGCCGACGCGTAGACTGCGCTCATGGCCCCCCGGAACGCCCCCGGCGCCCGTCCTGAACCCCTCTTCCAGCCGCCGCCCGGCCGTCAGCCGCTGGCCGCCCGGATGCGCCCGCGGAGCCTCCCCGAGTTCGTCGGCCAGGAC
>JBGPFS010000022.1:0-20366 GCA_041483455.1 Candidatus Limnocylindria bacterium
CGGCGACACCACGGGTCAGGGCCTCAACAACGTCTGGTACGTCGCGAGCCCGACCGGCTCCGCTCCTGGCGGCTCGGCTTCGCCCAGTCCCGCCAAGGTCACCTACTGACCCGCCCCGACCGGGCTGAACCAGATGGCGCCGGCCTGGTGGCAGCGCCCCGCGACCACATCGGCCTTGTCGCACGTCGCGCCAGGGTCGGGGATCATCCCGCCGCCGAAGGCGATCAGCCCGGTCGAGGTCGCCATCATCCCCATGACCTGGCGGCCGACGAAGGCCGTCCTCCAGCCCAGGTCGGTCCAGGCGAGGCCATCCGCGGAGGCCCACAACCGGGTCCGAACGGTGCCGTCCGGGGCCGGGTCGGTCGACCGGATGACCAGGCTCCGCCCGCCGCCGCCGATCCTGGCGTCCGCGGCGGCGGCGAGCCTGGACGCGTCGACCCGCTGCCAGGTCCGCCCGTCGGTCGAGGTCCAGACCACGGTCGTGAACGGGCCGGACATCCCCAGCGCCTCGGTCCCGACCGCCACGAATCCCGGCCCACCGGCGACGATCCCACTGATCGTGGCGGAGCGGAACGGCTTCACGTCCGTGACCTTCGTCCAGGTCAGCCCGTCCGCTGAGAACCACGGAGCGCCGACATACAGCTCCGGGTCGGGCGGCGGGCAGGTGTCGCATCTCGCGTCGACGGCGGAGACGCCGCCGTAGGCCACGAATCCGCTCGACCCGGCGACGATCCCGTCGAACGAGCCGAAGGCGCCCTCCGGCCCGACGATCCGGGCCACCTGCCAGCCGCCGTCGGCGAGGGCCACCCAGGCCGCCGGTTTCCGCGATCCGCCTGACCCGCACGGACCGAACGAACCGGTGGCGACCACGGTCCCCGGTCGTGCCGCGACCGCGCTGGCGCACGCCCCGGTCCGGGGCGTCGCGGGTCCGAGCTCGACGGCCGACCAGCGCTCCCCGTCGCCGGACGTCCAGGCGAGGTTGTCCCCGACCGCCACGAACCCGCGGTCGCTCCAGCTGACCGCGGAGAGCGTGAGTGGTGTCTCCGGCCGGGTCAGGTCCACGAACGACATGCCGCTCCGCGCCCAGGCGACCCCGTCGCTCGACCGCCAGGCGCTCGTGCGCTGCTCGGGGACGCCGTTCACCTCCATCTCGGCCCAGCCGATCGCGACGATACCGGCTGGACCCGCCGCGACGCCCAGGATCATCGCGCCGTCGAAGGACGGCTGG
The DNA here is from genome assembly GCA_041483455.1 of Candidatus Limnocylindria bacterium. Classification (GTDB taxonomy): domain Bacteria; phylum Chloroflexota; class Limnocylindria; order Limnocylindrales; family CSP1-4; genus JBGPFS01. The sequence continues at coordinate 1,229 of JBGPFS010000022.1, forward strand.
CCAGCCACGGTGACCCAGGTGAGCCCGGCTCCGGGCCCGAGGGTCGGGGCGGGGGTCGGGGCGACGGTGGGGGCCGGTGTCGCCGAGGCGCCCGGGGTGGGGCCGGACGAGGTGGGCGCACCGGTCGGGGGCGGGACGCGGCCGGAACAGGCAGCCAGGCCCAGCACCGCCAGCACCGCCAGGGCCGCGACGCGTGCTCGCGCCCTGGGCGCCCCTTCGAAGGGACGAACCGACCATCCGGCCATGGCCCGAGTGTCGGTCCGCTGGGTCTGACGGACCAGAGCCGGTTGGCCTCGAACCCGCAGCGGCAGCCCGGGCCGGCGCAGTTCGGGATGAATGTCCCTTGGCAGGGTCCACGCGGCGCCCGCACGATCAGGCGGTTCGTGAGCACCTCGGAGGATCCACCATGACCGGGTCGTTCGCCCCGCCGCCGCCGGCTCCTGCGATCCCGCCGGCCGGCGATCCACCTCGCCGTCCGCATCGAGGAACCACCACCGACATCGCGGTCGGGTTCGTCCTCATCGCGGTCGGCATCATGTTCTTCGCGGCCCAGGCGATCCCCGACGCGGAGCGCCTCATCCTCCTGGCCATCGGGCTGGTGCTCCTCGCGCTGTTCGTCGCCTTCCGCGAATACGGCCTGCTCATCCCGGCCGGGATCGTGACCGGACTCGGTCTTGGGCTCTTCCTGTCCGAGACGTATGGCGGCGATGAGCAAGGTGGGGTCATCGTCTTCTTCCTCGGCCTCGGCTTCATCGCCATCTGGGTCGGCAGCCTGCTCCTCCGGATGGCGGAGCATCACTGGTGGCCGCTGATCCCGGGTGGGATCCTCGCCACGGTGGGCGCAGGCTTGCTGGCGAGCGAGCGCGATGTCCCGCTCGGCGGCGCCATCGCGACCGCCTGGCCGATCGGCCTCGTGGTCGCCGGGATCCTCCTGGTCGCCCAGGTCGGATCGGGTCGCCGCCGGACCCCCTGACGCCCGACTTCTCTTCGCCGGGCACTGGGCCGACGAACCTCGGGCTCGGCGCCTCGGTCAGGTCTCCTTGACCGAGGCGTACCAGATCCGGTCGGCCACCTCGACGAGGCCTTCGCCCAGGCGCGAGAAGCGCCGGTAGAGCTCCCGCCGACCCATGACCTCGCGGAGGTCCGCGACGGCGAGGAGGTCGGACATCGCCCCCCGGTACACTCGCTCGAGCTGGCGCTGGGCCTTGACCGCCTCGTCGGCGGCATCGGTCGCCTCCGCCCCGCCGCTCCGGCCCCCGTGCGGCTCGAGCCGGTCGAATGCCGCGGCGAGACGTCCGACGCCCTCCGCCAGCAGCGTCGCCATCTGGCGCACGGGGCCGTCGGGGCCCATCGCCATCACCTCGGATTCGCGGACGGCGTCCTTCGCCCCGTTCAGGATCGCGTCGAGCCGCTCGGAGAGGACGTACAGGTCCTCGGCGCCGATCGGGGTGATGAACGATTCCCGGAGACCCTTGCGGAGGGCGCGCTTCCGGTCGTCCGCCCGGTGCTCCGCGTCGCGCAGCCGGTCCGCGGCGGCCGCGTCGCCCCCAGCCCAGGCGACGAGCGCCTCGAGCCCCTCGATCGTCACCTGCGCCTGGGCGCGCAGCAGGCCGAGGACATCGACGTTCTCGGGCAGGAACCAGCTCAGCTTCGAGGGCATCGGGTCAGCTCCTCATCCGGCGATCGACTTCCAGACCGGCAGGCTGGCGGCGCCGAGGAGCGCCGAACCGGGGATCGTGATCAGCCAGGCGACGCCGATATCCCCGACGATGTCCCAGCCGACGTGGCGCCAGCGCCGGCGACCGACCCCGATCCCGACGATCGACGACGAGACGATCTGCGATGTGCTCACGGGCGCGCCGAGGAGGGTAGCGCCGACGATCACCGCCGCCGAGCTCGTCTGGCTCACCAGCCCGTCGAGCGAGTGGAGCGGGAAGATCCGTCGGCCGAGCGTTCGGACGATCCGCCAGCCCCCGAGGGCGGTCCCGAGGGTCAGGACGAGGGCGACCGCGAAGGTCGCCCACAGGGGCGCCCCGAGCGTCGACGTCCGACCCGTCGCCAGGAGGAGGGCCGAGATGATCCCGACCGCCTTCTGGGCATCGTTGGAGCCGTGGCTGAACGCCAGCCAGGCCGAGGTAACCCACTGCACGGGCCGGATGACGCCACCCACCCGGCAGGTCGCCCGGCGGAAGACGCGCAGGCCGAGCCGCTCGAGGAGCAGCGCCAGCCCGAAGCCGAGGATCGTCGCGACGAGCATCGCGATGAGAGCGCCGAACACGCCGGCCGGGTGGCCGCGCTCGTCGAGCGGGCCCCAGGTGACCGCCGCCGTACCGGCCTCGAGGAGCGCCGCGCCCATCAGGCCCCCGATGAGCGCGTGGCTCGAGCTCGACGGGAGGCCGCGCCACCAGGTGAACAGGTTCCAGACGACCGCGCCGCTGATCCCCGCCCCGATCACCGCGACCGCCCGGTCCGCCGGTACGTCGACGAGCTTGCCGATGACGTCCGCCACCGCGCCGCCGATGAACAGCGGCCCGAGCAGGTTGAAGGCCGCGGCCATGAGCACGGCCGGCAGCGGCCGGGCGATCCGCGTCGCGACGAGCGTGGCGATGGCCGAGGCGGCGTCGTGGAAGCCGTTCGTCAGCGCGAACACGACCGTCATCCCGACCGCCAAGACGAAGGCGACGTCCTGCCCCATCGCGCCACGATACGCCGCGCCGGAGGCCGAAGGGGCCCCGAGGCCGAAGGGCCCCCGGGGTACGGAGCCCCCGGGGCGGTTGGGGCTACCGGAGGACGCAGCCTCCCGTGGCGTTGCTCCAGATCGGCTGCACGGCGTAGGAGTTCGTCCCGAGTGTCACGTTCGCCGAGGCCGCGTTCCAGGCGCACTTGTCGCCATTCTCGGCCCCGCCACTGTCCTGCCAGCCGACCGAGCCGCTCGTCGGCCACGGGTCGGTCTGCGCCTCGGCGTACTCGTGGCCGCCGACGATCGAGAAGCCGTCGAGGTAGCCGTTCCCGAAGGCGTCGTTCGCCTACCGACCGGCCGACGGGTCGGCGACCCGACCCAGGAACAGGACCGCGCCGGTCGGCAGGTCGCGGATCGCGAACAGGAACGGGCGGTCGACCCGCAGCGTCACCGGCGGCTCGGACGGCGCGGCCGTCGCGCGCATGACCACCGCCGTGGCCGCCGCGGCCTCGGTGCCCTTCTCGTCGACGTCGATGTTCGCCTGGTGGATGACCGCCGAGATGACCAGCCGCTCCTGGCTCGTGATCCCGGAGAAGTCGGCCCGGTCGGGGTCGAAGGCGAGCGGCATGCCCATCGCGGCCAGGACGGCGGCCAGGTCGGTCTTGCTCTCGAGCCCGAACTTCGGGAGGCTCAGGTGGACGATCCGCGGCGCCAGCGCCCCGGTGAGCTGGGCCAGGAGCTCGGGCGTGAGCGAAGCTTCGAAGGCAGCCAGGTCGTCGGGGACGATGATCGTCATGGCGAGTGAGCCGCCCACGTACGGCAGCTCCACCGCCCGCCAGCCCGTACCGGCCGCGTAGCTGAGCTCGGTCGACGCGGACATCGTCGGGACGTCCACGGTCGTGCCGTCCGTCCGGCTGAACGAGCCGGGCTTGGTGGCCGATGCCGGGAACGGCGTCAGCCAGGGCGCCTTGAGGTAGATCGCGTTGACGAGCGTGAGCCGCGTGGCATCGGTGAGGACGCCCGGGACCAGCAGCTCCGGGATCCGCCGCTCGGTCTGGTCGGAGACCCAGCCGTTGATGAGCTTGCGGGCTCCCTCCGTGTCGGTCTTGTAGTCGACCAGCCGGAGCCCGGCCCCGAACCGGGCGGCCAGGGCGTCGAGGTAGGCCGGCACGAGCGTCATCCCGCGCTGGGCGAACGGCGCGTTCGCGATCCGGAGGGCGACCGGCAACTGCGCTCCGGTCGCGTCCGGGAACGTCCCGCTGCGTGACGTGAGGGCCGTATCGAGCGCATTGAGCCAGCCCGCGTGCTCGTCGGACCCGACGGCCCGCAGGACGGCATCCATCTGGGCGGCCGTCTCACCCTGGGCGCCGGCGCGGGCCATCGCCAGGGCGAGGGCCACGCTGGCGGGCGAGACGACGACGTTCCCGCCGCCGCTGCCGGCCCGGGCGAGGAGCTCGAGACCGAAGGCGTTGACCGCGGCCGCGGCTGAGGTCGCAAGTGCCGGGTCGGCCGAGGCACGAGGCGTGTCCGCTCTGGCGAGGGCGATCCCCCCGGACGACCCTCCGCAACCGGTGAGGGCAAGGGCCAGGGCGAGCAGGGCGGCGAGATGGCGCTTCATGCCCCCCAGACGTCGGGGGGCCCGCCCTGGTTGCCGGCGGCCCGCCCCGATCGCCGGGGCCCCCCCGGTTGCCGGCGGCCCCGCCCCGATCGTCGGGGCCCGCCCCGATCGCCGGCTGGGCGGGTCGGTTTCACGTACCCTGTGGCGGTGTCGAGACTCCTGGCGCGGTACCTGCGCCCCTACCGACCCCAGCTGGTCCTGGTCACGCTCCTCGTCCTGGCCCAGGCGATCGCCAACCTGTACCTGCCGGACCTGAACGCCGAGATCATCAACAACGGCGTGGCCAAGGGAGACACCGGGTACATCCTCTCGACCGGCGCCTTGATGCTCGGCGTCACGCTCCTGCTCGGCGTCTGCGCGGTCGTGGCCGTCTACTGGGGCTCGCGGACCGCGATGGCCTTCGGCCGGGACGTCCGGGGGGCCATCTTCCGGAAGGTCGAGAGCTTCTCCCAGACCGAGGTAAATCACTTCGGCGCAGCCACCCTCATCACCCGGAACACGAACGACGTGCAGCAGGTCCAGATGGTGGTCCTGATGGGCCTGAACATGATGATCGCGGCCCCGATGATGATGATCGGCGGCGTGATCATGGCGATCCGCCAGGATCTCCCCCTGTCGGGCCTCCTGATCGTGATCCTGCCGATCATGGGCCTGGTCATCGGGGTTCTGCTCGTCAAGACCGTGCCGCTCTTCCGGGCGATGCAGGTCCAGGTCGACCGGGTCAACCAGGTCACCCGCGAGACGCTGGCCGGGATCCGGGTGATCCGCGCCTTCGTCCGGACCGAGCACGAGCAGGAGCGCTTCGACGAGGCGAACCGGGACCTGACCGCCACGGCCCTCCGGGTCAACCGGATGTTCGCCCTGATGATCCCGACCCTGATGGGGATCCTCAACCTGTCGATGGTCGCGATCATGTGGTTCGGCAGCCTGCGGGTCGACAGCCTCGCGATGCCGATCGGCAACCTGACCGCCTTCCTGACCTACATCCTGCAGATCCTCATGGCCGTGATGATGGCCGTGATCATGTTCGTGATGGTCCCGCGAGCCGCGGCCTCCGCCGAGCGGATCGTCCAGGTGCTCGACACCGTGCCGTCGGTCGCGGACCCGGCGGTCGCGACGGTGCCACGGCTGGCGACCGGCTCGGTCGAGTTCCGGGACGTCGAGTTCCGCTATCCCGGCGCCGAGGAGCCGGTCCTGCGCGGGATCAGCTTCACGGCCGGTGCGGGCGAGACGACGGCGATCGTCGGCAGCACCGGGAGCGGCAAGTCGACCCTCATCAACCTCCTGCCCCGGCTCTACGACGTCACCGGGGGGAGCGTCCTCGTCGACGGGGTGGACGTCCGCGAGCTCGATCGCGACGACCTGTGGCGGCGGATCGGGATCGTGCCCCAGCGTGCGTTCCTGTTCAGCGGGACGGTCGCCAGCAACCTCCGCTACGGCGACGAGGCCGCCACCGAGGATGAGCTGTGGCGAGCCCTCGACATCGCCCAGGGTCGGGAATTCGTGACCGAGATGCCCGACGAACTCGAGGCGCCGATCACCCAGGGCGGGGCGAACGTCTCGGGCGGTCAGCGCCAGCGCCTGGCCATCGCCCGGGCGATCGTCCGCAAGCCCGAGATCTACGTCTTCGACGACAGCTTCTCGGCTCTCGACGTCCGGACCGATGCGCTCCTCCGGGCGGCGCTCCACCGAGAGCTCGCGTCGGCCACGGTCCTGATCGTCGCCCAGCGGGTCGGGACGATCATGAGCGCCGACCGGATCGTGGTCATGGAGGGTGGGGGCGTCGTCGGGATCGGCACCCACGCCGAGCTGATGACGAGCTGCGACACCTACCGCGAGATCGTCGAGTCGCAGCTCTCCCCGGCTGAAGTGGCGTGAGCGGGCCGGCACGCGCCGGCGGTCGCCCGGGGATGGGCGCGGGCATGGGCCCCGGCATGGGCCCGGGGATGGGCGGGCGCCGGCCGCCACCACGCGGCTTCGGGCCCGGCGGGCACGGGATGGGCGGGATGCTGCCACCCGAGAAGCCCCACGACTTCCGCGGCTCGCTCCGCCGGCTGGCCGGCGAGCTGCGCCCGGAGCGCCCCCTCATCATCCTCGTGATGGCGCTCGCGATCGTCAGCGTCGCCTTCGCGGTCGTCGCGCCGAAGATCCTCGGGACGGCCACCGACATCCTCTTCAACGGTGTCGTCAGCCGGCAGATCCCGCCCGGCGTCACCAAGGAGCAGACGGTCGCCGGCCTCCGTGCATCGGGCCAGGATCGGCTCGCCGACATGGTCGCGAGCATGAACCTGACCCCCGGCCAGGGCGTCGACTTCGGTGCGCTGGGCCGCGTGATCCTCCTGCTGCTGGTCGTCTACCTCGTGAGCGCCGCGTTCAGCTGGCTCCAGGCCTATCTGATGGCGGGGGTCACCCAGCGGACGGTCTACCGCCTCCGGCGCGAGGTCGACCTGAAGCTGGCCCGGCTGCCGCTCAGCTACTTCGACCGCCATCCGCGGGGCGACATCCTGAGCCGCGTGACGAACGACATCGACAACATCGCCCAGACGCTCCAGCAGAGCCTGACCCAGCTCATCACCGCGATCTTCACGATCGTCGGGGTCCTGATCCTGATGCTCTGGATCAGCCCGCTCCTGGCGGTCGTCGCGCTCCTGACCGTGCCCCTCTCGTTCGTCATCACGATCCTGATCGCCCGCCGCTCGCAGACCCAGTTCGCCGCCCAGTGGGAACGGACGGGCACGCTCAACGGGCACATCGAGGAGATGCACTCCGGCCACGCCATCGTCAAGGTGTTCGGACGCCAGCGCGAGGCGATCGAGACGTTCGACGTCGAGAACGAGCGGCTCTACCAGGCCAGCTACCGGGCCCAGTTCATCTCGGGAGTCATCCAGCCCTCGATGAGCTTCGTGGCCAACCTGAACTACGTGGCGATCGCGGTGATCGGCGGGGTCCGGGTGGCGAGCGGCCAGATGTCGCTGGGCGACGTCCAGGCCTTCATCCAGTACTCGCGCCAGTTCACGATGCCGATCGTCCAGACGGCCAGCATCATGAACGTCCTCCAGTCGACGGTCGCCTCGGCCGAGCGGGTCTTCGAGCTGCTCGACGAGGCGGAGGAGGCGCCCGACACGGCAACTCCGCAGATCATCGCGCAGCCCCAGGGTCGGGTCGCCCTCGAGGGCGTCTCGTTCCGCTACGAGCCGGAGACGCCGCTCATCGATGATCTGGACCTGGTGGTCGAGCCGGGCCGGACCGTCGCGATCGTCGGGCCCACGGGAGCCGGCAAGACGACCCTGGTGAACCTCCTCATGCGGTTCTACGAGATCGACCGGGGCCGGATCACGGTCGACGGGATCGACACCCGCGAGATGACCCGCGACGACCTGCGCCGGACGTTCGGGATGGTCCTCCAGGACACCTGGCTCTTCGGGGGCACGATCCGCGAGAACATCGCCTACGGCGTCGATGCGGCGACCGACGAGCAGGTCTTCGAGGCGGCCCGGGCGGCCCACGTCGACCACTTCGCCCGGACCCTCGAGCACGGCTACGAGACGGTCCTCGACGACGAGGCCTCGAACGTGTCGGCCGGCGAGAAGCAGCTCCTGACGATCGCTCGCGCCTTCCTGGTCGACCCACCGATCCTCATCCTCGACGAGGCGACGAGCTCGGTCGACACCCGGACCGAGGTGCTGATCCAGCGGGCGATGGCGCGCCTGATGAAGGGCCGGACGAGCTTCGTCATCGCCCACCGGCTCTCGACCATCCGCGACGCCGACACGATCCTGGTGATGAACCGCGGCCGGATCATCGAGCAGGGGACCCACGCCGAGCTCCTGGCCCGACGCGGCTTCTACTTCGACCTCTACAACAGCCAGTTCGGCGAGGCGCTCGAAGAGGCGGTCTGAGGCGGGGAAGAGGGGGCCAGCGCGGCGACTCGTGGCGCCCGGCCCGGGCCCTGTCGATCGGTTTGCGCCAGGCGCACGATCGGACCGAAGACGGCCCGATTCGCGGTCATTCCGCGCGCTGGGCGCACATCCCCGCCCGATTCGTCTCGTTCCTTGCCGTTGACGCACGAGACGACCGAACCGGTGGTCACAACGTGCCTCCCGCGCAAGCCCGCGGGGCATGCCAGACGCGTGGGGCCCGCCCCAGTTCTCGCCCATCTCCGGCCGGCCGATGCATCTCAGCGGGGAGCGAGGTTCGCCTCAGGAACGAGTCGGCTGGATGTCCCGTCCGGCAGGCTCGGTCGCGGCAGCGGGTGCAATCGGCCGAGCGGGTCGAACCAGACGAATGCCGCCGCGAGGGCGCCGAGAACAAGGCCGAGCGGTCGCGGCGACCCCGCCACCGACCACGCCAGCTCGTGAAGGCAAAGGATCGATACGAACCACATGGCAGAAACGACTGTTCGGCGAAGCATGTCGCAACAGTGAGCGAGCGAGGGCTCGATCGAAATAGGCAACTGGTACCAGTCGCCTCGGGGGCTCACGTTCCGAATGGGCCCCTACCTGCTGCGCACGCCCTCGACCGGACCGTGCGAATCATTACCCGGGGCGCGTCGGGCGACCGGAGTCAGGATGGACTCATGCGCCGGACGCACACGGAAGAGACGGATGCCGCCGGCACCGCGACGTGCGCCATGGCCACGCGCGCTCAGCCGTCGGTCAGCGGACGAGCCCCTTCATGTTCAGGTGGTAGAGCTTGCTCGGGTCGTAGGGCATGTTGAGCGTCCCTGCACCGCCGACGTCGAAGGTATCGGTGATCAGCTGGACCGCCGCACAGTTCGTGTGGCCCTGAGCATCCGGCGTGCAGCCCGTCGAGACGCTGTTGCCGGAGATCGTCACGAAGCTCGATGGGGCGTAGATCGTTCCAGACAGGTACATGCTGTTGCTCCCTGCCAGCGAGACGTCGGAGTTCGCGGTGTAGGCGCCGCTTGCGCTCCCGTCCTGCCAGATGAGCAGCCCGGCGTACTGGCACGCAGAAAGCGAACCGCATCCGGATGCGTCCAGTCCGGTCAGGTTGAGGGTCGATCCGCCATTCAGCTTGATCACGTCCTGGCAGGCTCCCGCGGGCGCTGTGCCCGCCTTGCATGCAGTTGCGTACTGTGGGTCGTCCGTGCCGTAGATGAGGACCTGGCCACCCGCCGAGGTCAGCGTGCCGCCCCGATCTGTGATCCCGCCACCGGCGATGACGTAGATCCCCGGCAGCATCGTGACGGAGGCGCCGGCGGTGTTGATCGCCCAGCCTCCGTAGTACGTCCCGGGCGACATCGTCACCGCATTCTTGAGGGAGCACGCCGCCGGGGCTGCCGGGGTGCCCATCGTCCTGCCGTCCGGGCACATGGTCGGCGCCCCGAATGGCGGTGGCGTGAGTCCGGTCAGGATGTCGCCCACGAAGGCGGCCCCCTCGTGGAGCTGGGCAGGTGTGCCGCCCGGCCCTGAGAACGTCCCCGACGTCCCGTTCTGTGCGCAGGTCCCATCCACGAAGACCGCGGGAGCGCTGAAGTTGATCCCGCCGGATAGCGTGAGCGCTCCGGCTCCGCCCGAGCCGGAGCCGGTGGCGCAGATGTTGTCGATCGCCCCGCCGTTGGTGCAGTTGGAGTTCACCTGGACGTAGCCGCCCGGGGCGGTGACGCCCGCCGCTGGGAAGATGCTGACGTTGCCGCCGGAGCCTCCGCCGTGGATCTTCGCCGACGAGCACTGGGTCGGGTTGAGCGCGATGAGCGAGCTCGAGCCGGACGTGCCCTGGTCGAAGGCGGCCACCGCCGAGGTCGCCACCGTCATGTTCGGCATCCCGATGATCGCGGCGAAGAAGCTGGTATGGACTCTCGAGAGGACCACCTCCACGTACCCGTAGCGACCGGCATAGCCGCCGGCGGACCGGCTCGGCGGGTAGTTGACCGTCAGCGTGGTGCCGTCCGGATCGTTGGCTGGCAGGCAGCCGCCGCTGCCGGAGTTCGCCGTGGCGTTCGGGAAATAGCCGTTCTGGCGGGCATAGAAGCAGGCGGCCTCCACCATCTTCCCCGTGTCGGCGGTCGGTTCGATGTAGCGGGCGGCCGCGAGGGCGCCAGGATCGGCCGCGTCCTGCTAGTGGCGGCGCTCCATCACGACGAATCCAAGGTCGACGACAAGCGCGGCGATCGCCAGCAGCACGATGAGGCTGAGAGCGAAGATGACAAGGACCTGGCCCCGCTCGGGCGACGGCGACCGATGACGGCGAGAGATGAAGGACGCCTTCATTGCTGCCTCAGGATCTCCTCGGTGACCACGGCGCGGATCGTCACCTGGTCGGGCACGCCCAAGAACCCTGCGAGTGGCGGGTTCCAGTGCATGCAGGCGTAGACGGTGACCCGATTGCCCGGAGTGTCGCTCGCGGGATCGTCAGCCGAAGTCGTTGCGGGCGGCGGGCAGGCGATCGAGCCGGTGGCGGCGATCGGGTCCAGACCCCCGATCGTGCATTGGATGAACGGGTTCGGCGTCCCGGTCGCCGGGTCGACGGGCGGATCGTCGGCGGGCCCGGTCGAGCCCGACCGCCGGTAGCCTGACCAGCACGCGGAGATACCGATCGACGATGAGGTCCCGGCGGCGATCGCCCGGCCCTGGGCGGTCATCTTCGGCCAGCCGGCGACCGGCGTGTCGCACGCGTAGTAACTGAGCGGGGGAGCCTGCGGTGTCTGATGCGAGACCGTCGGGCACTGGGCGGTGGCGCTGCTGATCGAGGCGTAGCGGGCGGCCTCCCGAGCGGCGTTGGTGACCTGCTGCTGGTAGAAGACGTACAACCCGAGCGAGATCACGCCGAAGAAGAGCATCGCGAAGATCGGGAAGACGACCGCGAACTCGACCAGGGCCTGGCCTCGACGACCTCGACGGCCCGATCGGGCCAGGGGGGAAGCTCGGCCCGCTCGACCGGCCATCAGTAATCTGCCACGGTGAACATCCGCGTGCGCAGGATGAAGAAGTCGCCCTGCAGGAAGGGGAGGAACGCGGTCAGGAGCGGGACCCCGGAGAACCCGAGGATCGTCGAGAACCGGTAGCAGAGGCGGACCTCGACGTAGCGGCTGTCTTCCGATCCGCCGGTCTGGACGTTCGTCGCGGGTGGCGTCGTCGTCGCGGCGCATTCCGCGGGAACGGCATTGCGATGGACCTCAGTGGGGCACTGCGGATCAGCGCCGTCATGGACGCAGACCACGACCGGGATCGCCGGGCAGGTGCCCGAGCCGCCGGAGTTCGGGAGCGTGCCCATGGCGTCGCAGACCGTGCTCGCGGCCAGGGCGTGAAGAGCGTCGTAGTAGTCCGCGTTGCCCGGCTGCGGGGCAGCAGTCGACAGTGGTCCCGGCGGGTTCAGACGGTACTGCTCGGCCACGATCTCCGCCGCGTTCCGGGCAGCCGACTCTGCGGTGATCCCCGTCGCGAAGTAGCGCGCGAAGTCCGCGACGGTCACCAGGATGATCAGGAGGATCGGGACGATGAGGACGAACTCGACGAGCGACTGGCCGCCCTGGCGTGGGCGGCGACAACCGAGCGGGCGCAGGCGCGCTCGCTGGATGGTTGGCTCGTAGCGAGGGTCCATCGCCGATACGAGATCCCCGGTGCACGAATGGCTGCGGTGCGGTGCTGAGACGCGTCGTATCCGGCCCGCGGCCGCGGTGACCGTACGAACGTACCAGTACCAACGGCCATACGGCCATAGTGTTAGGACGCGAGCGGTGCATCCAGTCGACAGTCGAGCGCCCGACGTCACCGACCTTCGGTCGCATCCTCCCGACGCGGCGTCGGCCGGACAGGGGACCCGGTCGACCGAGCAGGTAGCCCTGGCCGAGCCGGATGCCGAGCCCGACCAGGGTCGCGCGCTCGCTCTCCGTCTCGACGCCCTCGGCGATCAGCCGACATCCGGTGGAGGTCGCGAACCGGCGCATCCCGGCCACGAGGGCCTGCCCTATCCTTGACTCGAGCTCTACCGAGGAGGCGACCGCGTGGAGTACCGAAGGCTCGGGAAGACCCAGCGCACGGTCAGCGCGATCGGCTTCGGCGCCTGGGCGATCGGCGGCGACTGGGGCTCCGTCGACGATGCCGACAGCCTCCGCGCACTGCACGCGGCCGCCGATGCGGGCGTGACGCTCTTCGATACCGCGGACGTCTACGGGGACGGGCGGAGCGAGCGCTTGATCGGGCGGTTCCTCCGGGAGCGGAGCGGCGAGTCGCTCTTCGTCGCGACCAAGATGGGCCGTCGCGTGCCCCTGGATCCGGCGCAGTACACGCCGGAGGCCTTCCGCGGCTGGATCGACCGGAGCCGCGAAAACCTGCGCGTCGATCGCCTGGACCTCGTGCAGCTCCACACCCTCCCGACGGCCATCTACTACCGCCCGGAGATCTTCGCGGCGCTCGACGACCTCGTGTCGGCGGGGGCGATCGCCAGCTACGGCGTGAGCGTGGAGCGGGTCGAGGAGGGGCTCAAGGCCATCGAGTTCCCGGGCGTCGCCGCGGTCCAGATCGTCTACAACATCGTCCGGCAGCGGCCGGCGGAACGCTTCCTGGCCGAGGCGGCCCGTCGCGACGTCGGCGTCCTTGCCAGGATCCCCCTCGCGTCGGGCCTCCTGACCGGCAAGCTGACGAAGGAGACCGTGTTCGACGAAGCGGACCATCGCCGCTTCAACCGGCAGGGCGCGGCCTTCGACATGGGCGAGACGTTCGCCGGGGTCGATTACGAGACGGGTCTCGCGGTCGTCGAGGAGCTGCGCTCGCTCGTCCCGACCGGCGCCACGCTGGCCCAGATGGCGCTGCGCTGGATCCTCATGTCCGATGCGGTGACGGCCACGATCCCGGGAGCGAAGACGCCCGAGCAGGCCCGCGCGAATGCGGCCGCCGCGGACCTCGCCCCGCTGCCGCCTGCGACGATGGAGCGGATCGCCCGCCTCTACGAGGAGCGCGTCAAGCCGCTGGTCCACCAGCGCTGGTAGCCAGCGCTGGTCGGGGCCGAGCCGCCGGACCCGGCACCGCGGGCCCCATCCACGGTCACCGGGTCGCCCCTCGCGGAGTCGATGACTCGCCCGGCGGCCCGGCATCGCCGGCGGCCTCCGGGCGGTCGACCGCCGCGCCGACCTCCACCCGAAGATCGCGGCCCTCCCAGCGGCCGGCTTCCGGCCACCAGAACGTGAAGGCCACCGCCCCTCCGGTCGCCAGCCGGTCCGACGCGGGCACGTCGGCCACCCACACGCCGAGGCCCGTGTCACGGGCATCGAGGTCGGCCCAGGCCCCCCCGCCGTCGAGGGAGTAGTGGACCCGGGCCGCCGCCATCAGCTCGAGGCGGAGCGTGCGGCCGGCGGGCATCGAGGGGCGAGGCGCGGTGAACCGCCACGTGGCGCGCGTCGCCTTGGGCGCCTTGCCCCGGTACCGCCGCCAGGCGGCCTCGGGTCGGTCGATGGAATGGCCCAGCGCGATCGAACGCACCAGCTTCACGTACTCCGCGTGGGCCCAGGCGAGCGGCATGGCCGAGCCGCTCGGCCGACCCGGGGCCAGGCCGCGCTCCGGGATGGCCACCGCGTCCCAGACCTGCTCGGGCAACATCCCGCCACCCGATGCCATCCGCCGCATCGTCTCCAGGTACGGCCGCGCGTCGCGGCCTGCGTCGAGCTCGTAGTGGCCGCGCTCGCCGACCAGGAGCGGCCAGCCCCGACCGATCCCCGTCCCGTCGTACGCGCTCCCGTCCTCGTGCTCCCCGTAGCCGTCGCCGTTGTAGCGATGCCAGACCGGCCCGCTCGGCGTCTCCGTCCGCAGGATCGCATCCGCGACCGCGAGGCTCGAGACGATCCGCGGATCGTCGGGCAGGCGGAGCCCGAACCGCACGAGTGCCAGGAAGTCCGTCCCGACCATCTCGTCGCCCGGCACCATCGACGATCCAGGCGGCCGATTGCGCAGCGTGACCGGGGTCGAGAGCGGCGCTCCGGCGAGCACGTCCGGCGAAGCGATCCGCAGGTAGTGGCCGTCCACGCCGTGCTCGCGCGCGAGCTGGGTGCCACGGGCGTAGGTCCAGTCCTCGATCGAGGCGTTCCAGTCGTCGGCGAGCTCCAGGCAGTAGGCGGCGGCGGGCTCCGGCAGGTGGCCTGCGGCGACCACGAGGGCGGCCACGACCGGCGCGAGCGTGGACGGGCAGAGCCCGGCGGTCTCCTCCCAGCGGTCCTGGCTCGTGGCGGGGCCGGTCCGGGCGATGAAGCCGGCGGCCCGAGCGATCATGCCGTCGAGCGCCGTTCGGGTGACAAGGTCCTGGAAGGCAGCGGCATGGGTGCCCGTCCTGCCGTGCATGTGGGAAGCGCCGGTGCGGAGCGCCCCGGCCAGGAGGAGCGGGTAGGCGGCCTCGTCGAGCTGCAGGCCGGTCCAGTACGGGACCCCGTCCACCCACTGGTTCTGGGGCCAGTGGCCGTCCGGTTCCTGGGATGCGACCAGGTAGGCGAGCGTGCGTGCGGCGGTCGCCCGTGAGCCGAGGGCGACGAACGCCCCGGCGGACTCGACGAGGTCGCGCGACCAGACCAGGTGGTAGCCGCCGAGGTCGTTGCGGGCGTTGCCCCACGGGATCGACAGGCTGGCCACGGTCGCGCCCGGCAAGGTTCGATCCTGGAGGGACCGGAGAACCGCAGCCGACGTCAGGTAGAGATCACGCTCCTCCTGCGGCAGGTCGGCGGGAGGCTCCACCACGGTCCGGACGAATCCGTGCCAGTTGCCGAGGTATTCGTCCCAGGCGCTCCCGAAGTGGCCGGCCAGCGCGGCGCACGCTTCGAGCCCAGCCTCGTCGGGCTGGGCGCCGAACGCCAGTGCGAGCTGGGCCACGCCGCCGTCGAGCGCCAGCTCGGTCATGCCCGCGACGTTGCCGGCTTCAGTGCGCCCGTACGTCCAGGTCATCCGGCCGCTGGCCGCGAAGTCCTGCCAGCCGTCCGACGTGCCCACGTAGCCGACGCTCTGGCGGGTCGGGCCCGGGTCCGATGCCAGCGCCAGGGCCCACGGACCGTTCTGGGCGAAGAGCATCGCCCGCCCCTTGTACGCGCCGACCCAGGCGTGGCCACGCAGGCCGCCGAACCCCAGGTGGGGCGCGAGCAGCGGGTAGAGCCGCAGCGGATGGGCCGCCCGCTCGGGATCGGCCGGGTCGCGGCGATCCACCAGCCGCGCCTCGATCCGGACGACATCGGCATGGTCGTCGGCGCAGATCCTGAGGGTCAGCTCATAGCGCGGGTGGCTGTGCACGGCTGTGATCGCCGGCACACCGTCGTCTTCATGGTGGACTTCGTGCGTGGCGTCGCGCTTGACCTCGCTCCAGAAGCCCGCATCGTCGGCCACGATGAACCCCAGGTCGCGGATCTGCGGCCGGTCCACGTGCGGCCAGTAGACCTCGTTCAGGATGCCGTGCCCGATCGTGAACCAGACCCGGCTCGCGTAGTGGGAGGTCCCGACCGCGTCCTTGTCGCTGCTCGACCAGGTCGGCAGGCTTCCCGGCGCGCCGGGAGCGAGCGGGCCAGACGGATCGTTCATCGGACGACCGCGGCGGCGACCGCGGCGATGGCGGCGAGCGGAGTCACGGTCTCAGTCGCCCGTCGCGATGTGCGAGGTGGCCACCGGCTCGTGCCAGCGATCGCCGTGCCGGAGCACGTTCGCCGCCGCCTCCGGACCCCACGACCCGGGCTCATACGAGTGGGGCGGGGTCCTGTCGTCGAGCACTCCGTCGACGACCCGCCAGGCGGCCTCGACCCAGTCCTCCCGGGAGAACAGCGACTGGTCGCCCCGGATGGCGTCGCCGATCAGGCGCTGGTAGGGCGGCCGCTCCGTCCCGCTCTGGTGCGCGGCATACAGCTCGACCGCCTCGCCGACCATCGCCTCGCCCGGCTTCTTGGCGCGCGCCCCGAGCGAGATCGACATGTCGGGCGCCAGCCGGAAGCGGAAGTAGTCGGCATCCGGCGGCTCCGGTTCGCCGAAGACGGACTGCGCCGGCCGCTTCATCTCGACGAGGACCTCGGTCGCGGTCACCGGCAGGCTCTTGCCGGTCCGGATGTAGAAGGGCACGCCGCCCCAGCGCCAGGTGTCGACCTGCAGCCGCAGCGCCGCGAACGTCTCGACGGCGGAGTCGGGCGCCACGCCCTTGACCTCGCGATAGCCCCGGTACTGGCCGCGGACGAGGTCGCTCGGCGTGAGCGGGCGGATCGAGTCGATGACCTTGAACTGCTCGTTGCGGATGGCCTCGGGCGCCCGACCCGAGGGAGGCTCCATCGCGAGCAGGCTCACGACCTGCAGGAGGTGGTTCTGGATCACGTCGCGGATCGCCCCGGCCTGGTCGTAGAAGGCGCCCCGGTCGGCGACGTCGAAGGCCTCGGGCATATTGATCTGGACGCTCGAGACGTGGTCGCGATCCCAGATGGGCTCCAGGAACGAATTGGCGAACCGGAAGTAGAGCAGGTTCTGGACCGCCTCCTTGCCCAGGTAGTGATCGATCCGGAAGACAGCCGGCTCGGCGAAGACCTGGTGGATCAGCCGGTTCAGGGCCATCGCGGAACCGAGGTCGTGCCCGAACGGCTTCTCGACGATGATCCGCGCCCCGGCGGCGCATTCGGAAGCCTCCAGGTTCGCGACCACCTCGCCGAAGAGCGCCGGCGGGATCGCCAGGTAGTGGAGGGGATGCCGAGCCTCCCCCAGCTCCCGGCGCAAGGCGCGGAAGGTCTCGACGTCGTCGTCCGAGCCCTTGACGTAACGCAGGTGGTCGGTCAGGGCCCGGGTGGCGGCCTCATCCGTGGATCCGTGCGCCTGGAGGCTCTGGCGGGCGCGCTCCTTGAGGCTTGCCAGGTCGCCCGAACGGGCCACGCCCACGATCGGCAGGTCGAGGCCCTCGTCGCGGATGAGTCCGGCCAGCGCGGGGAAGATCTGCTTGAAGGCGAGATCGCCGGTGGCGCCGAAGAAGACGAAGGCGTCCGAGGGTTGGCCGGGCCGACTGGCGGAGCGAGGGCGGGGTCGGGCAGCGGCCACGGGGCTCAGCCTTTCCCTTCTTCGTGGCCGCCGAACCCGAAGCGCATCGCGGACAGGACCCGATCGGCGAAGTCGGCCTCGCCTCGCGAGGTGAAGCGTTCATAGAGCGCCGTCGTCAGCACCGGCGCCGGCGCGCCGACGTCGATGGCGGCGATGCTCGTCCAGCGTCCCTCGCCGGAGTCGGAGACGCGGCCCTCGAAGTCCGAGAGATCGGAGCTGCGCAGGAACCCTTCGGCCGTCAGGTCCAGCAGCCAGGACGCGACCACGCTGCCGCGCCGCCAGAGCTCGGTCACGGCCGGGATGTCGAGCTGGTACTGGTACAGCTCCGGCTCGCGCATGGGCGTGATCTCGGCGCTGACCTCGCGCTGGTGCCGCCCCGCGTCGGCGTGCTTGAGGATGTTCAGGCCTTCGGCGTAGGCGGCCATGAGTCCATATTCGATGCCGTTGTGGACCATCTTCACGAAGTGCCCGGCGCCGCTCGGACCGCAGTGCAGGTAGCCGTTCTCGGCCGGGGTGGGGTCGCCCGTCCGGCCCGGTGTCCGGGGCGCGGCGTCGACGCCGGGCGCCAGGGCGCGGAAGATCGGATCGAGACGCTCTGCCGCCTCCGCCGGGCCCCCGATCATCAGGCAGTAGCCACGCTCCAGGCCCGCCACGCCCCCGCTGGTCCCGACGTCGAGATAGCTGAGCCCCTCCCGGGCGAGCTTCCTCGAGCGGCGGATGTCGTCGACGTAATAGGAATTGCCGCCGTCGACGAGCACGTCGTCTCGGGCCAGCAGCGGCACCAGCTCGTCGAGCGTGGCATCGACCGACGCGGCCGGCACCATCAGCCACACGACCCTCGGCTGCGTGAGCTGGCCCACCAGGTCCTTGAGCGAGGTGGCCCCAGCAGAGACCGCCTTGTCGGCGAGGAGTCCGTTCACCGTCTCGGCGTGACGGGCATAGCCGACGACCGAATGACCTGCTCGCAGCCAGCGGCGCGACATGTTGGCGCCCATCCTGCCCAGACCGACCAATCCGATCTGCATCGTCGTCCCCTTCAGTGGCGGAGCGGTCGACAGCCAGGGCGTCGATCGATGCAGCAATGATAGCCAGCTGGCAGGTAATCGTCTATCATCGAGCGGATGACGACCCACGGTCCGACACCGGACACACCGACCGCCGATCGAGCCTTCGCAGACGCCCTCGCGGCCGATCTCGAGCGGATCGCGGTGGGCGCCGTGGACCTCACGACCCGCGCCCTCGCCCAGGCGGACCCTGGCTTCGAGCTCACGTTTCCCCAGTGGCGCGCCCTGCTCGTGCTGGGCGAGGAGAAGGACGGGGCCCGGATCGGGGCTGTCGCCGCCCGGGTCGGGGTGACCCTGCCGGCGACGAGCCGCCTTCTGCGGCGATTGGAGCGGCGCGGGCTCACGACGCTGGCGATCGACGAGCAGGATCGACGCGCGACGCGCGCCCGGCTGACCGACCGTGGCCGCGAAGTCCGGGCGGCGATCCTGGCCCACCGGCGCGCGGCCATGCAGGAGATCGCCGGAACGCTCGCCGCGCCCGACCGGCTCGACCTCGCGAGCGGTCTCCGGGCCATCGCCGCCGGGCTCGATCGCTTCGCTTGACGGAGGTCGCGCGTACGGTCCGTCCGGTACGCTTGGGATGCCTGCCGCGAACTGGTTGGCTGCCGCCGGCCGTCATGCACCCTGCCCTACGCTGCGATGCCTGCCGGCGCCACCCACACGAGGCTTCCATCGTGTGGGGTGCCGATCCGCTAGCGACTCGAGGGATCGTCGCTGGTCCTCATCAAGAAGTCCCCTTCTGGCGCGGGGGCGGCAACCGCCAACGCCACTTCGGGCCCGAGTGGCA